>JBAQKU010000462.1:0-7043 GCA_049301315.1 Telluria sp. | reverse complement strand
GCCCAGCACGGCGCGCTGGCTGAGGCTGCGCTCGAGCGCGGGCAGCGTTCCGCCGTACTCAAGGCGCAGCGGGCCCGCCTGCGGCGGCAATGCCACGCTCCAGCGCCGCACCGCTCCGTCGCTTCGGCCGGCCACCAGGTTCAGGCGCTTGCCGTCGGCCGATGCGGTGCGCACCGTCAGCGCCTGGTGCAATTCGAAACTGAAATCGCGCGCAGTTGGCGTCAGCAACGCCACCGCTTCGAAGCGGCGCGTGCCAGGATCTAACTCAAGTTGCAGTTCCAGTTGCGGCACGGCCGCGCGCGCACATCCCGGGCCCAGCATGGCAACGATGAGCAGCAAGGCCCACACGATGGCCGGGCGGCGCCGGGTTTTCATGGTTTCGGCGGAAATTTGAGCACCAGTTCGAGCGTGTCGTTTCCGCGCTTGAGGCGCACCGGCAGCCAGGAGCCAGCCGGTTGGATCCGGATTGCCGCAATCACCGCCGCCACCTTGTTTACCGGAGCGCCGCCAAGCTCGATCAGGCGGTCGCCGCTTTTCAGGCCGCTGCGTTCGGCCAGGCTGCCGGCGGTGACGGTAGCGATCTGGACGCCGTCCTCGTTCTGGTCCAGCTGCACGCCCAGCCTTGGCGGCTCCGGTGCGACGGCCGCTTTTGGCGGCAATGAGAACACGGCATCGGCCAGGCCGGGGCGCAACTCCTTGCAGTCGAAGCCGGCGCCAAGCGGCAGCAAACTGGCCACTTCGGCCACCCCGAGGTCACGCAACTGGTGCGGCACGCCGTAGCCGAAACGCAGATGGGCGCTGCCCATGATGCCAACCATCAGCGGCTTGCCGCCGGGCGCGGCGGACTTGAGCGGGCGAGCCAGCGCTTCGGCCATGGCGCGGTCCCAGGTTGTCTGCGACTCGACAAAGTAGCGAAACGCTTTGTCGCTCTTGCCCGCCTTGGCGTCGTCCTTGCCGTGCATCGCCGTGTGCTGGCGATACACCTCGAGCAGGAAATCCTCGTACGCAGCCGATGGGCTCGCCGCGCGCCCCACGCCTTCACGCTCGGCCAGCGGCACCTTGTCCCAGCCGACCTCGGTGATGGTCTTGTTAAGTTTGCGCTCGACATTGAGTGCGAGCATCGGGATGCGGTTGATGCGCGCGAACTGAAACAGCGGCAGGTACAGCTCGAACGGCACGTTCCAGACCGTATCCCACTCGGATTGCTCCTGGAATTGCTTAGTGGTCAGTTCTCCCGCCACCCACCGCTCGAGCACCGGTTGCAGACGGCGCGGAAACATCTCGAAACCGATCCTGATGTTCGGCCGCGCCGCGGCGAGCGCGGCCAGCGCCTGCAGTTGCCAACGATGGTGATCGTCGTCCAGGTGCGATTCGCCGAGCAGGACGACATCGCGCTTTACGATCGACGAGAGCACGTCGCCGGGACTGGCGGCATGGAACTGGCTGCCGTCGAGCATGGTCCAGGCAGCGGGACTGAGGCACTCGCGCGCGGCGGCAGGGGCGGCCGCCTGCGCACCGATTGTAGCGCCGGCGCCGAGGGCGGCCCCGACGAACAGGTACAGCAGCAATGGTTTCATGGGTATGGAAGGCAAGCCGTGGATGTATCAGGCTAGCAGGTTCTGGCACTTTTAGCGAAGTCTCGCGCCGGCGAAGCACAAACACATGATGCATCTCTATGTCGTTCTGCATGGGACTTGACATACGTCATGATATTGCGTCGCCAAGGTGCCATGGCGCACATCCACGATACAGGTTCACCGTACCCCCACCACGCTCACTCGGGCGCACCGGCCCGCTCCAGCATCTCGATGATTTTCTCGTAATCGCTCTTGATCGAGTGATAGATCAGCCGCCCCCTCGCAAGCACGTCCGAGCTGCGCAATTCGGGTGCGGTGCGCTGACGGATCCGCGCCAGCTTCAGCGCGGTCAGTCCGGTCATTTCGCCGCCCATGTCGAACTTCGCATTCAGCTCGGCGCCCTTGTCGATCAACAGGCGCACTGCCGCGGGATCGCCGAACATGACGGCCGAATGAAGGGGCGTGACACCCTCGCGGTCCTTCGCATTAACGCGCGCCCCCCTTTGGATCAGCAGCTCCATGGTGTCGGTTTGCCCGCTGATACCGGCATACATCAAGGCCGTGCGCCCGGCAGGATCGGCGGCGTTCGGGTCCGCGCCCCGCTCCAGCATTGCCAGCGCCTCATCGTGCTTGCCCTGCTCGATCGACAGGACGAGGGGAAGGTCGAGCCGCCGGTCGAATTGCGCGACACGCGCCGGCTGCGAGGAGCACGCCGACAGCAGAACCACCAGGGACAGCAGCAGGCATGCGAACGGCTTTTGAATTGTCATATCCAGACCACCTCGGCGTAAGTTTGATGGAACCCCCAGATATTATGTGCCGCGCGATGCGGACCCCAATTGCGTTGCGCCAGTGATTACGCCCGGAAAAATGACAGCTTGGGTAAGGATTCACCGTGTTTCCCTGAAAAATCTGTCTCCTCCAGCAAAAATACCATTGCTCGCAGGCACTTAAAAAAGCAGGACGGAAACCGCTCTTTCATAATATAAACAAAATAATAAAAAACGATGCCAATCACAATAGCGTGACATTGCATCTTTATGCAAAACGAGTAGAAAAGTGAAGAACTGAATGGGCTACTCAAACAAGCGCAACACCCAAATCTTTTGCGCCATATCAACGAGCAAAAATATCTGGATGTTAGTGCAATATAAACAGATTCCACAACGCAAATAAAACCCATACAATGCGCCTTGAAATAGCAGGAGTAGTTGAAACGTGCATAGGCGGCGCACTCGAATCGAGCGCCACGCCCTATTCCGGTCAACATTTTCAATCTTGGCGGAGGTCAACTGACATACAGATGAAATTCTTACCCAGTGTTTCCGGCGTGCATGACGCGCTTCATAGCCATTACCCCCTTACCGAAACAAAAAAGGACGCCCTTATGCGCTTATTACTTCCTCGATCAATTCGATCATTCTTTTTTTCCGCTCTTGTCGTTTTAGGTTTTACCTTTAACCCTGTGCTGTCACCGAACGCAAATGCGCTTGGCGGCGTCAGCCGTGCATGTTTCTCGGTGGGCGCCAATGAAAGCATTACTGTGGATTGGTGGTATAACAATTATTGGATGTACACCTTTTCCGATCACTATACATACGGTACTTTCCAGCACACCTTGCAGGATGGATGGACTTATGGATGGCGCTCCCGCGCGGGACATTTTTTTGAATATTGGGCCAGCC
The DNA here is from genome assembly GCA_049301315.1 of Telluria sp. Taxonomy (GTDB): domain Bacteria; phylum Pseudomonadota; class Gammaproteobacteria; order Burkholderiales; family Burkholderiaceae_D; genus JBAQKU01. Next base: position 3,781 of record JBAQKU010000462.1, on the reverse strand, counting down.
CCTATGTCGTCGGTTATCACTATAATTGGACTCCAACCAGCGGCACCGTTTTCATGGGCTACAGCAACGCGTGGGACTGTAACTTGGCCAACTGGGGCGGGTAATACAGAAAATTCAGACAAACACCGATAACGAACTAAAAAGAAAGATTATATGATCACAAAGATCACCCGCTTGAATATGCGTTCTGCCGCTGCGAAGTATCTCGCCATGACATTGGCCTGTCTGCATTTTGGGACAGCTTTCGCGCAGAACGACCCCTTCGGTCCGCAACCCAAGAATAATGCACCGACAGTCGTACCGACGGATCCACTGAAGATTGGCGCCGGAATCAAGTTCGATTCGGTTGAACAACTTCCGCCAGGATTAAAAGAATACGCAAAAAAACAGCACGCAGAAATGCGGAGCAAAGGTTATATTGATGCGTCCGACCCGGAAGTGACGTCCTTGAAGAATTTTCCGAAATTGGTCCGGCCGCTTTCCAGCATGGAAAGCAATCTGAAAATGAAGTTAAGCAGTTTTGATGCAAAATTGTTTGACAATCTGAAATTCGAAGGAATTGTTCCCGAAGGGCCTACGCCCACCGGCCCATGGACTTCTGTCTCGAGAATTTATACCATGCCGAATGGCGGAATCATTCGCATCTTCGAGTGGGACTACGTCGCGGATGGCGGCGGGGTGAATTTTCAGCAAGAAATGGTGAACGAATTAATAAACGGCCGCTACCAAGCGATTTTCGCCATTAAGAAAAGCGCAAAAGGAAATGCATCGTCGACCTTGACTTGGGCGACGGAACGGAAATATTATACATTGAGCATGACAGGCCACGTCAGAGGCAATGGAATGTACAATCGCTTCATGGCACTGGCAAACTCAATTCGCGATTAACTTGCATCAAGCAAGGGCAGTGCAATCGGCACGTCACAAAAAGCGCTTTCGTGAAAGAATCCCAAAAGTTGATGTCCGGCTTTACAGGATCAGTTCATCAGGGCGCTTTTTTTCATTGTCCACCTTCTGAATATCATCCCTTGCGCCGGCAGCGGCCAGGAAGCACAAACAGCACATCGTCCACCAACACGCGCAAGGCGTGCTGTGCGGCGTTGTGCGTGCGGCGTTTTAGAAAAAGTTGACGCACCATACGCCGGCATACTGTCCTGCGGCCAAAAAAATATTTATAAAAAGTTCAGGCTTCGACGCGCAAAATTTTGTTATCCTTTTGTTGCCCATCACCTTACCAAGGGGAAGCATCATGAGCCAGAGTAAGCCTCTGACACTGCACGTTCCGGAGCCCACCGGCAGACCCGGATGCACTACCGATTTTTCTTACCTGCGCCTTAGCCGTGCCGGCGACGCAGGCCGGCCACCGGTCGATATCTTGGCGGCCGACACCAGCGACCTCGCCGCGACGCTGGTGCGCGTGCTCGACGACGACGGCAACGCGGTCGGCCCGTGGGCGCCCGAGGTCGACAGCGATCTGCTGCGCTTCGGCCTGCGCACCATGATGAAGACGCGCATCTTCGATGCGCGCATGGTCATCGCCCAGCGCCAAAAGAAGATGTCGTTCTACATGACCTGCCTCGGCGAGGAAGCCATCGGCACCGCGCACGCGCTGGCCCTGTCGGAAGGCGACATGTGCTTTCCCACCTACCGCCAGCAAAGCCTGCTCATGGCGCGCGAGGTGTCGCTGGTCGACATGATCTGCCAGTTGCTTTCCAACGAACGCGACCCGCTCAAGGGACGCCAACTGCCCGTCATGTACTCGGTGCGCGACGCCGGTTTCTTCTCGATATCGGGCAACCTCGCCACCCAATTCGTGCAGGCGGTCGGCTGGGGCATGGCGTCCGCGATCAAGGGAGACACCAAGATCGCCTCGGGCTGGATCGGCGACGGCGCCACTGCGGAATCGGACTTCAACACCGCCCTCACGTTTGCCCACGTGTACCAGGCCCCGGTGATCCTCAACGTGGTGAACAATCAATGGGCGATCTCAAGCTGCCAGGCGCTGGCCGGCGGCGAAAGCATCACCTTCGCGGCACGCGGCGTCGGCAGCGGCATTGCCGCGCTGCGGGTCGACGGCAACGATTTCCTCGCGGTGTACGCCGCCTCGCGCTGGGCCGCCGAGCGTGCGCGCAGCAATCTGGGACCCACGCTGATCGAATGGGTGACCTACCGCGCCGGTCCCCATTCGACCTCGGACGACCCGTCCAAGTATCGCCCGGCCGACGACTGGTCGCACTTCCCGCTGGGCGATCCGATCGCGCGCTTGCGCCAGCACCTGACGGCGCGTGGCCTGTGGTCCGACGCCGAGCACGACGCGACGCAAAAGGAACTGGAAACCGAGGTGCTGGCAGCCCAGAAAGAGGCCGAGCGCTACGGCACGCTGGCCGACGGCCGCGTTCCCAGCGCCGCTTCGATGTTCGAGGACGTCTACAAGGACATGCCCGAGCACCTGCGTCGCCAACGTCAACAATTGGGAGTCTGAGCGTGCTGAAAAAAAACGACACGGCGACAGTGCCGATGACCATGATCCAGGCCCTGCGTTCGGCCATGGACGTCATGCTCGAGCGCGACAACAACGTCGTCATCTACGGCCAGGACGTGGGATATTTTGGCGGCGTGTTCCGCTGCACCGAAGGCTTGCAGGCCAAGTACGGAAAATCGCGCGTATTCGATGCGCCGATCTCCGAGGGCGGCATCGTCGGCACCGCGGTCGGCATGGCCGCCTACGGCTTGCGCCCGGTGGTGGAAATCCAGTTTGCCGACTACTTCTACCCGGCGTCGGACCAGATCGTGTCGGAAGCGGCGCGCCTGCGCTACCGATCGGCCGGCGAATTCACCGCCGCGATGACGATACGCATGCCATGCGGCGGCGGCATCTACGGAGGGCAGACCCACAGCCAGAGCCCGGAAGCCATGTTCACCCACGTGTGCGGGCTGCGCACCGTGATGCCCTCCAATCCCTACGACGCCAAGGGCTTGCTGATCGCCTCGATTGAGAACGACGATCCCGTCATTTTTCTCGAGCCCAAGCGCCTGTACAACGGTCCTTTCGACGGCCATCACGAGCGGCCGGTGGTGCCCTGGTCCAAGCACCCGCTCGGCGACGTCCCGGAAGGGTATTACACGGTGCCGCTCGAATCGGCCTCGGTGTTTCGCAGCGGCGCCGACCTGACCGTGATCACCTACGGCACCATGGTATTCGTATCGGAAGCGGCCGCGCTCGAGACCGGCATCGACGCCGAGATCATCGACCTGCGCAGCATATGGCCGCTCGACCTCGACACCATCGTCAATTCCGTGAAGAAGACCGGACGTTGCGTGGTGGTGCACGAAGCGACGCGCACCAGCGGCTTCGGCGCCGAACTGGTGGCGCTGGTGCAGGAACACTGCTTCCATCACCTGGAAGCGCCGATCGAACGCGTCACCGGCTGGGACACGCCTTACCCGCACGCGCAGGAATGGGCTTACTTCCCCGGCCCAGCACGCGTTGGCGCGGCATTCAAACGTACGATGGAGGCGTGACATGGGCATTCATGTGATCAAGATGCCCGACCTCGGTGAAGGCATTGCCGAAGTTGAAGTCGTGGCCTGGCGCGTGCAGCCTGGCGATGAGGTGGCCGAAGACCAGGTGCTGGCCGACGTCATGACCGACAAGGCCACCGTCGAAATCCCCTCGCCCGTCGGCGGCACCGTGCTGGCGCTGGGCGGCGCCTTGGGCGAGGCGCTTCCGGTCGGCGCCGAACTGATACGCCTCGAGGTCGAAGGCGATGGCAACCTGGCC
>JBAQKU010000461.1:0-14008 GCA_049301315.1 Telluria sp. | reverse complement strand
GCCATGCACCAGGGCGTAATCATGACCGAAGCGCTGCATGCAACGTTGGTAGCCTGGGTCGAAAACCATTACCGCGACCGGATCGAACCGAAGGACCTGGCCGACCCGCAGCTGGCCATCGAATGCGCGGGCGCGCTGGAGGACCTGGAGCGGATCCTCGGCCTGCCCGGTTTATATGACTTTTCTTAAGGCCGGCGCCAAGGGGTTTGATCAGGGCGCTGTTAACTGTTCTAATACGGGCAGCGAAGATTGCGCGCCGCCCGAAGCGTTTTTCGAGGGTGACCTGTGAGGTTCCGAGCGATGGATCGAGACGAACTTCCGGTCAAGGGAGCCATTATTTTTGGACGGGATATCCCCGTCTGCCTATAAATCGCCCGCACGCGGCCACAAGCCGCAAGCAGGCGATGGAATACACATAAGCGATGGAGAAGCAACATGAAACACATGCCACAAGATTTGCGTACACAGACACTGGACCTGGTAAATACAAGCAGGCCTGACGCCGCCGCAAGCGGCCAGGTGGCAGCCTTGATCAGTGCCTGGCTCGGCTCCCTGGACGAAGAAGACCTGGCGGGCACCTCGCCGGACTGCCTGGCGCCGGTGTTGTGGGATGGTTTCGCGCAGGCCGCCAAGCGCACCGTGGAGGGCTGCCAGATCGCGCAGCTGCGCTACTGCGACGGGCACGGCGGCATGGCCACCGGCCTGCTGGTGCTGAACGACGACATGCCTTATCTGGTCGATTCGATCGTGATGGCCATGCGCAAACAGCGTGTTGCAGTGGCCGCCGTGATGAACGCCGTACTGGCGGTGCGGCGCGATGCGAACGGCAACGCGCTCGCCGTGGGCGAGGCCGGCGCGCCGCTCGAATCGTACGTTCTTTGCCTGCTGTCCGAAGACCTCGGCGCCGACGAACTGGCGGCACTGGTCGCAAAACTCGACATGGTGGCGCGCGACGCCGCCGTGGTGCGGCGCGACTCGGTCGCGATGGCCGACCGCCTCACATCGGTGGCCGCCGCCGCCGCGACGTATGGCGCCGACGGCCAGGAAGTCGCTGCCTTCCTGGAGTGGGCCAAGAACGAGGGCTTCGAGCCCTTCGGCTACGCCTACTATGTGGTCAAGCCGGGCGCGCGCGAACTCGAACGCGATATCCCGAGCCGGATCGGCGTGCTGCAAGACACCATGCATCCGGTGTACGGCACCTGCCTGGCCAATATCCCGGGCGACTTCGAAACCTTGTCCAAGCGTCCCGACACGCTCTCGATCGTCAAGGCCGACGTCGAAGGCACGCTGCACCGCGACCAGCCGCTCGACTTCATCGGCGTGCGCCACACCGACGCGCAAGGCAACATCCTCGGCGAGCATTGTTTCGTGGGCCTGTTCACGCGTGCCGCGACCGCAACCCCGCTGGCGCGCCTGCCGTATGCGCGCGGGCGCGTCGCCAAGGTGCTGAGCCTGGCCGGAGTGCGCCAGGAAGGTTTCCGCGCCGAGAAATTCCTCGAGATCCTCGAATCGCTGCCGCGCACCGAAGCGCTGGAAGCCAATCCGGAATGGCTGGCGCAGGTGTGCAGCTCGGTGGTGTCGCTGTACAAGCAGCCGCGCGCCAAGGTGTTCGCCCGGCGCGACGTGTATGCGCGCCACCTGAACGTGCTGGTCTACCTCCCGCGCGAGCGCTACAGCGCCCGGGTCGCATCGACGCTGGCACGCGCGCTCAAGGAAAGCTCGGGCGCGACCGATGTGCGTTCGCAGACACTGGTGGCCGACGGCCCGCTGGCGCGCGTCTACCTGATCGCGCATGCCGCGCGCAACCCGCTCGACCTCGAAACCGATATCCAGCAGCCGCTGCTGTCGGTGCTGGACGGCTGGCACGACAAATTCGCGGCACTGACCGATGACGTGCTCGAGGTGCCGCTGCGCAGCAGCCTGCGCAAGCTGGCATCCATCCTGCCGGTCAACTACGTGACGGGCACCGCGCCCGCGGTCGCCTTCCGCGACCTGCAGGCGATCCTGCGCAACGGCCATGCCGGCCGCGTGGCGGTGCGGGTCGAAGCCGACGACGCCGGCGCCGCCTCGATCCGCCTGTACTCGATCGACAGCGTGCCTTCGCTGTCGCGCATCCTGCCGGCCCTGCACAACGCCGGGGTGGCGATCGACCGCGAGCAGACCTACCTGATCCGCACGACCGACGAGGTTCGCCATTTCGTCACCAGCCTGGCGGTGGACGCGGAGAGCGCCGTCAAGCTGGCGCAGCCGAACGTGGTGGCCGTGGCCGAGGAACTGTTCGCATTGCTGTTCAACGATGAAGCCGAGGATGGCCGCCTGAACGGGCTGGTCATCGAAGGCGGCCTGCGCACGCGCGAAGTGCAGCTGGTGCGCGCCTACCTGAGCTACTGGCGCCAGGCCGGCGCCAAGTTCTCGGTGCGCTACATGGCCGACACCCTGCGCCGCCAGCCGGCGCTGGTCAAGGAGCTGGTCGACGGCTTCCTGCAGCGTTTCGATCCGAAGCTGTCGGACGCCGAGCGCGCCGCCGGGGGCGAGCGCATCGCCGCCATCAAGACGCGCCTGGCTTCGGTCAACCACGCCGACACCGAGGAAATCCTGGGGGCGCTGGTCGACCTGGCCATGGCCACCGTGCGCACCAACTACTTCCAGAACGACCAGCAGGGCGACAAGATCATCTTCAAGTTCGACACCAGCCACCTGGCGCTGGTGCCGGAGCCACGCCCGTACCGCGAAATCTTCGTGTTCTCGCGCCGCTTCGAAGGGCTGCACCTGCGCGGCGGCCCGGTCGCGCGCGGCGGCCTGCGCTGGTCCGACCGGATGGAAGACTACCGCACCGAAGTGCTGGGCCTGGTCAAGGCGCAGATGGTCAAGAACGCGGTCATCGTGCCGGTCGGTTCCAAGGGCGGCTTCGTGTGCAAGCAAATGCCGAAGGACGCGCAGCGCGAAACCATCGCGGCCGAAGGCGAAGCGGTCTACCGCCTGTTCGTCTCGAGCCTGCTGGAAGTGACCGACAACCGCGTGCGCGGCGCCATCGTGCCGCCGCCCGACACCGTGCGTTACGACCAGGACGATCCTTACCTGGTGGTGGCGGCCGACAAGGGCACGGCAAGCTTCTCCGACATCGCCAACAGCATCGCGGTCAAGCGCGGGTTCTGGCTGGGCGACGCGTTCGCATCGGGCGGCTCGAACGGCTATGACCACAAGAAAATGGGCATCACCGCGAAGGGCGCGTTCGAAGCGGTCAAGCGCCACTTCTACGAGATGGAGCACGACATCAAGACCACCCCGGTCACCATGGTCGGTGTGGGCGACATGTCGGGCGACGTGTTCGGCAACGGCGTGCTGCTGTCGCGCCAGCTGAAACTGGTCGCTGCCTTCGATCACCGCCACATCTTCCTCGACCCGGCACCGGATGTCGTGACCTCGTTCGCCGAGCGCGAGCGCCTGTTCGCGCTGCCGCGCTCGTCGTGGGACGACTACGACAAGGAACTGATTTCGGCCGGCGGCGGCGTATTCCCGCGCAGCGCGCGCAGCATCGCGCTGTCGCCGCAGATGCGCGCCGTGCTCGACATCGAAGAGAGCGCGCTGTCGCCGGAAGAGCTGATGCACCGCATCCTGCTCGCGCCCGTCGACCTGTTCTACAACGGCGGCATCGGCACCTACATCAAGGCCTCCACCGAAACCCACGCGCAGGTGAAGGACCGCGCCAACGACAACATCCGGGTCAACGGCAATGAGCTGCGCTGCAAGGTGGTGGCCGAAGGCGGCAACCTGGGCGCGACCCAGGCCGGGCGCATCGAATTCGCGCTGGCGGGCGGACACATCTTCACCGATGCGATCGACAACTCGGCCGGCGTGGATTGCTCCGACCATGAAGTGAACGTGAAGATCTGGCTCGACACCGAAGTCAATGCGGGCGAACTGGGCGAAGCCGAGCGTAACCGCATCCTGACCGCCATGACGAGCGACATCGAAGCGCTGGTCCTGCACGACAACAAGCTGCAAACGCACCTGCTGGTGCGCGAGCTGCAGGCGCAGGCCGATCCTGACGTGGTCGACGGCTACGCCAGCCTGATCGCCAGCCTGGAGGCGGAAGGCGCACTGTCGCGCGAACTCGAGCAACTGCCGAGCGACCTGGAACTGCAGCGCCGCAAGGCCGCCGGCCACGGCTTGACCACGCCGGAACTGGCGGTCGTGATCGCCAACGTGAAGAACCGCTTCAAGCGCATCCTGGCCACGCTGCCGCTGACTGAACAGAGCTGGGCCGAGTCGGTGCTCAAGCCTTACTTCCCGGCCCAGCTGGTGGCCACCCGCAAACCGCTGGCGCACCCGCTGGCCAACCCGATCCTGGCGACGGTGCTGGCCAACGAGTCGGTCAACCGCTGCGGCCCGCTGATGATCCGCGACCTCGCGGCCGAACACCAGGTCGAGGAAGCCGACGTCATCAAGGCGTGGGGCCAGGCCTGGTCTGCGCTGCACCTGGCGCCGATCTTCGTGGCGCTCGACGCCGACGCGCTGCACGTGCCGCGTGCGGTCTCGGTCACGGTCGACGCACGCACCCGCGTGCTGTTCAAGGCCGCGATCGAAGGCGTGCTGTCGGTGCCATCGGACCAGCAGCGCGGCGCGGGCGGCATGGAAGAACTGGCGCATCTGTTCGCGCAGCCGCAGATGCTCAAGCAGCTGATGCCGGCCAGCAGCGAAGCGGACAGCCATCCGGGACTTGCGCCATCGTTCCTGCAGGCCTGGAAATCGGTCGATGCGATCGAAGCGGTGGCCACCTTCCTGTTCGCCGCGGTATCGGTGCATCGTCCGGCCGGCATGTCGCTTGCGCAGTTCCTGGAAGTGGGCATGGCGCTGCGCGCCCAGATCGGGATCGACACGCTTGAGCGCGCTCTCAAGCTGCCTGCGCACGGCAGGTCGCAAGAGCAGTTGCGCAGCTACGCGATGCAGGCGCTGCGCCGTACCCAGCAGCGTTTGCTGATGCAGGTGCTGGCCCGTTCCAACGGCGGCGCCGACATCGCCGACGCGGTGGAAGTGGTGACCAACACGATGGGCCTGTCCGGTTATGCGATGCCGGCCGACCTTGAGCAGGCAATGCTCGACGTGTGGGCGCTGTCGGAAGCGACCAACGCCACCGCGTTGGCGGCGTAACGCCATGCCTGCCCCGGCCGCACTGCCGGAAGCTGTGCGTGCGCTGGCCGAAGCCGATTTCGGCGCTCTCGCACAGCGTTTTTCCGACGCCCGATTGCAGGTCGCGCTGCCTGCCAGGGGCATCATGTCCATCAAGTCCGGCGCCGGACGCGCCAGCGTGCTGGTGTCGGTCGGCGTGCATGGCGACGAGACCGGGCCGATCGAAGTGGTGGCGCACCTGCTCGAAGCGCTGGCGCGCGATCCGGCGGCGCTGGCGGTCGACCTGATGGTCTGCGTCGGTAACGTGGACGCGATCGCGGCCGGCAAGCGCTTCATCGACGCCGACCTGAACCGCATGTTCCGTCCCCACAGAGGCGCGCTTGCCAACGCCGCGGAAAGCGCGCGCGCGGACGCCATGATCGCGGCCACCGAAGCCTTCTTCTCGGGCGCCGGCCCGCGGCGCTGGCACCTCGACCTGCACACCGCGATCCGGCCTTCGGCCTACCCCACCTTCGCGATCGTGCCCGAGCTGATTGCAGAACCGGGCAAGGCCGCGCTGCTCGGCTGGCTGGGGCAGGCGGGGATCGGCGCCATCATCATGAACCCCAGCTCGGCAGGGACCTACAGCTATTATTCGGCCGAGCATCACGGCGCTGCCGCCAGCACCGTGGAACTGGGCCGGGTCGGCGCGCTGGGGCAGAATGACCTGGCGCAGTTTGCCGACGTGCAGGCGGCGCTCGGCGCCTTGCTGCGCGGCGCCGCGCCGCCGCAAGCCAAGGCTGCACCGCATATTTTCAAGGTCGCGCAGGAAGTCATCAAGCTGAGCGACGATTTCCGCATGACGCTCGGGCGCGACACCCGGAACTTCAGCGCGCTGCACAAGGGCGAGGTGATCGCGACCGATGGCGCCACCGTGTACAGCGTCAGGCATGACGAGGAACTGGTGGTGTTTCCGAATCCGGAAGTGCGGGTCGGCTTGCGCGCCGGCCTGATGGTGGTGCGCGTCGCGTGATGCGCTTCGGGGCCTTGCGTTAGACTGGTGCTTTATCGGCCGGAGACACCAATGAGCTCGTTATTTACTCCCTTTGCGCTGGGACCGCTGCAGCTGGCGAACCGGATCGCGATCGCACCCATGTGCCAGTACTCGGCCGAGAACGGCCTGGCCACCGACTGGCACATGATCCATCTCGGCCACCTGGCGCTGTCCGGGGCGGCCGTCCTGTTTCTCGAGGCAACGGCGGTCACGCCGGACGGACGCATTTCGCCGGGCGACCTTGGCCTGTGGTCCGCGCAGCACGCGGACGCGCTCGCTCCCGTGATCCGCGCCATCCGCAAGTATTCCCCGATCAAGATCGCGATCCAGCTCGGCCACGCGGGCCGCAAGGCATCGAGCCAGGTGCCCTGGGAAGGCGGCGCCAACATCGCCCAGGACGCCGGCGGCTGGCAGACCGTGGCGCCCTCGGCGCTGCCGCACGCGCTGGGCGAGACGGTGCCGCTGGCACTCGATCCGGACGGCATGCGGCGCATCTGCGACAGCTTCGCCGAAGCGGCGCGCCGCAGCCATGCGCTCGGTCTCGATGCGATCGAGCTGCACGGCGCGCACGGCTACCTGCTGCATCAGTTCCTCTCGCCGCTGTCGAACGCGCGCACCGACCAGTACGGCGGCTCGCTGGAAAACCGCATGCGCTTTCCGCTCGAGGTGTTCGCCGCGGTGCGCGCCGCGGTGCCGGCCGCAATGGCGGTCGGCATGCGCATCTCGGCCAGCGACTGGGTCGACGGCGGCTGGGACCTGGACCAGAGCGTGCGCTTTTCCGAGGCGCTGAAACAGGCCGGCTGCGACTTCATGCATGTCTCGAGCGGCGGCGTTTCGCCGCGCCAGCAGGTGGTGCTCGAGCCCGGCTACCAGGTCGAGTTCGCCGCTCGCATCAAGCGCGATACCGGCATGCCGACCATCGGCGTGGGACTGATCACCGAAGCCGGGCAGGCCGAGCGCATCATCGACAACGGCGAGGCCGACGTGGTGGCGCTGGCGCGCGCCATGCTGTTCGATCCGCGCTGGCCGTGGCACGCGGCGGCCGAGCTGGGCGCCCAGGTGCAGGCGCCGCCCCAGTACTGGCGTTCGGTGCCGAGACAATACAAGGACCTGTTCGGAAAAACCCGCCTGGGGCAGCGCTGAAGCGGCGCCCGGTGCGCAAAAAAGATGTGTATAAGTAAGTGACAGAAACCCCTATAATTCGCTAGGTTTTGACAGCGGGGCAATATCGGCTGTCATCTTTATAGCGCGACGCGGGGGACTTTCTGTGAATCAAACACTGGGACAGAAGCTGTTTCGTACCAAGCCGATCGTGGCGGGCGGCGCCGCCGACGGGCGGGTACATGGCGAGTCAGGCCTGCAGCGCAGCCTCGGATTGTTCTCGCTGACCATGATCGGCGTCGGCGCCACCATCGGCACCGGCATTTTCTTCACCATGGTCGAAGCCGTGCCGAAGGCCGGCCCGTCGGTGATCCTGTCGTTCCTGATCGCCGCCATCACCGCCGGCCTGACCGCCCTGTGCTACGCCGAGCTGGCGTTCCGCATTCCCACCTCCGGTTCTTCCTATTCGTTCGCCTATGCGACCGTTGGCGAGTTTGCCGCCTTCATTATCGCCGCCTGCCTGCTGCTCGAATACGGTCTGGCGGCCAGCGCCACCGCCATCGGCTGGTCGGCCTACCTGAACAATTTCCTCACCAACGCGATCGGCTGGCAGATCCCCGAGATGCTGCGCAGCCCGGCGATCGTGTCGGGGCCGTCCGGGGTCGAGCTGCATGCCGGGCAGGTCAACCTGCCGCCGGTGCTGCTGGTGATCATGTGCGGTTTCCTGCTGATCCGCGGCGCGAAGGAGTCGGCCACCGCGAACGCGGTCATGGTGCTGATCAAGCTGGCGATTCTGGTGTTCTTCGTGGTCGTCGCATTCAGCGGTTTCGACTCCAGCAATTTCACGCCATTCTTTAATACCGACACCAGCAAGGGCCTGGCCGGCATGGCGGGGGTGACCGCCGCCGCCGGTACGGTGTTCTTCTCGTTCATCGGCCTCGATACGGTCGCCGCCGCGGGCGAGGAAACGCACAACCCCACCCGCAACGTGCCGATCGGGATCCTGAGCGCGCTGGTGATCGTGACCGTGTTCTACATGCTGGTCGCGCTGGCGGCGCTGGGCGCGCAGCCTGCCGCGATGTTCGAAGGCCAGGAAGCCGGCTTGTCGGTGATCCTGCAAAACGTGACCGGGCACGCCTGGCCGGCGCTGGTGCTGTCGGCCGGCGCCGTCATTTCGGTGTTCAGCGTGACGCTGGTGACGATCTACGGACAGACCCGCATCCTGTACGCGATCAGCCGCGACGGCCTGATCCCGAAGGCGTTCCAGAAGGTCCATCCGCGCACCCTCGCGCCGGTCGGCAATACCGTGATCGTGTGCCTGGTGGTGGGGGCGGTGGCGGGACTGGTCGACTCGACCTTCCTGTGGGACATGGTCAGCATGGGCACGCTGACCGCTTTCATCGTGGTGTCGCTCGCGGTGCCGGTGCTGCGCAGGAAGCACGGCGAGTCGCCGGGCAAGGGCTTTCGCGTGCCGTTCGGGCCCTACCTGGTGCCGGGCCTGAGCATCCTGGCCTGCCTGTACATCATGAAGGACCTGTCGCACACCACCTTCCGCGTATTCGCGATCTGGATGGGCATCGCGGTCCTGACCTACTTCATTTACGGCATCCGCAATTCACGCCTCAACCACGGCGGCTAGAATTGCTCCCAGCCGTCTTCGGCCGCTGGCGCTGTCCTGGCCAGGCGCTTTGGCTGCGGCGCGGGGATCACGGCCCTTGAAGCGGCGGCAGCCTTGCGCGGCGGGCGTGCGGCAGCGGCAAGCGAGGCGGCGTGCGCGTCGTCGAGCTTGAATACGCTGACGACCTGTAGCAGCTTGCCGGCCTGCTCCTGCATGGCTTCCGAAGCGGCCGCGGCTTCTTCCACCAGTGCGGCATTTTGCTGCGTCACCTGATCCATCTGGCCAATTGCCTGGTTGATCTGCTCGATGCCCGCACTTTGCTCATGGCTGGCCGCCATGATCTCGGCCACGATGTCGGACACATGCTTGATGCTGCCGACAATCTCTTCCATGGTCTGGCCGGCGTCGGCCACCAGCTTCGAACCGGTATTGACCTTGCCGACCGAGTCGTCGATCAATCCCTTGATTTCCTTGGCTGCGGCAGCGGAGCGTTGCGCCAGGGCGCGCACTTCACTGGCGACGACCGCGAACCCGCGCCCCTGTTCTCCGGCGCGCGCAGCTTCGACCGCTGCATTGAGCGCCAGGATGTTGGTCTGGAAGGCGATGCCGTCGATGACGGCGATGATGTCGACGATTTTTTTCGACGACGCATTGATCGACGCCATGGTCTCGACCACCTGGCCTACCACGCTGCCTCCCTTGACCGCCACTTCCGACGCCGTGACGGCCAGCTGGTTGGCTTGCCGCGCATTGTCGGCATTCTGGTTGACGGTCGAGGTCAGTTGCTCCATCGACGAAGCGGTTTCTTCCAACGAGCTGGCCTGTTCCTCGGTACGGGAAGACAGGTCCTGGTTGCCGGCTGCGATTTCGGTGGAGGCCGTTGCGATCATGTCGGTGCCGCTGCGAACCTCGGCCACGATCCGCAGAAGGTTGCCGTTCATGTCTTTCAGCGACTGCAGCAGCTCTCCGGTTTCGTCCTTGGAGGCGACGACGATATCGCCACTGAGGTCGCTGTCCGCAACGCGCCGGGCGGCGGCGACCGCCGCTTTCAAGGGGCCGGTAATTCCCGAGGTCAGCCACCACGCGCAGGCGATCCCGAACACGATCAGCAGCACGGCGAAACCGATCATCTGGTTGCGGCTGCTTCTTTCGACGTCGACCACTTTCGCAGCCTCGTTGTCGAGGAACGCGCGCTGCATCTCGAGAAATTCAGTCACCAGTGCCTGGTATCGATTGGCAACCGGTATGAAGTTGGCATCGAGTATCTTGTTGGCCTCATCGGTTTGGCCCTCGGCCTTCAGGTTGAATACCTTGTCCTTGTAGAGCGTGTAGTCCTTGCGGATCGCACCGATTTGGGCGAACAGGCGTTTTTCTTCTTCGCTCGACACCAGCGGCTCGACTTTCTTGATGATCGACGTGGTGTTCTTGCTGGAAGCGACCGAGTCGGCGGCAAAAAACGCGGAAAGGGATGCATCGCCGCTTTTTGCGACCGCAACCGTACGAACCACGGCGCTGTTGATGTTGCGGCTCCAGTCGCTGCTCAGCCTTTCCTTCGTCAGCGGCAGGCGCATCATTTCCTGGGTGGCGTCGGACACCTTGCCGAGTTTCCAGACCCCGATGCCGGTCAGGAGGATGGACAGTGCCAGAATGACCGCAAAGCCGATACCAAGCCGTTTGCCAATTTTCAAATCGGTGAAGATGTTCATGTCAATTCTGGTTCCGGAAAGATTCTAGGGGACGACAGTATCAAAACAATAATGATTACTGGCCGCTTGACTGGACCTTGAATCTAACATGCTTGTTGCATAAAGAAATAGAATAAACGACCGGACGGCAAACAAAAAATGGCTGCCTTTGAATCAAAGGCAGCCACCTGGGCAGCAACGGCAGGCCGCGCTCGCACCCGTGATGTCAGTCAGGGCTTACTCGACGCCCATTTCCTTGAGCAGGTTGTCGGCGTGGTCGACGTGTTTCATGTTCCACAGGATGTAGCGCACGTCGACCTGGATGTCGCGCGTGTTGGCCTTGTTGAAGTCCCAGTCCGAAATGATTGAATCGAGCGTGCCGTCGAACGCGAGGCCGATGAATTCGCCCTTGGCGTTGAGCGCGGCCGAGCCGGAATTGCCACCGGTGATATCGAGCGTGGCCAGGTAGTTGACCGGCACCGTCTTGAGCTTGGGATCGACGAATTTGCCGAAGTCCTTGGCCTTGATCGCCGCCAGTTGCGCCACCGGTGCATTGAACTCGCCTTCGCCGGTCGCTTTCGCGGCCACGCCCTTGACGGTCGTGAATGCGCTCCAGGAGCCGGTGCCGTCGGCGCCGTGCTCGCGCCCGGAGATGCGCCCGAACGTGACGCGCAAGGTGCCGTTGGCGTCGGGATAAACCGCCTGGCCCTTGCTCTGCATGAAAGCGATCTTCGCCTTCATGTAGGTGGCATAGGCTTGCTGGATCTTCCCGGCCAGCTCTTCGTCCTCGGCTTCGCGCTTGAGGCCCGCTTCATACATGGCGACGGCCGCCTTCAGGAAGCTGTCGTTACTGGCCTGGAACTCGGCAGGCGTCTTCTTGAGCCATGCGGCACGCTCGTCCTTGTCGCCCAGCTTCGAGCCTGCGTACAGGGTGTCGAGCAGCGCTTTCAGGTCGGCTTCGGACATGCCGTCCTTGATTCCCAGGGCCGCGTCGAAGTTCGCGCTGCGCGCGGCCTTGGGCTGGGCCGCGTACTTGACGAGGCTGTTCAGTGCCAGCGCCTTGTCGACTTTTCCGTCGTAGGTGCGCTCGATGGCGGCGATGCCGGACTGGAAGCGCGGCAGGTCGCGCTCCTGGTAGCCGGCCTTGCGCTCGGCGTTCGGCTTGGTGCTTTCATTGGCCAGGCGGTACAGCGACACTGCCGTCGAGAGCAGGCGCGGCGACGACGAAGCGAGGTGAAAATCGCGCCTGGTTTGCGCATCGCGCTGGGCGATCAGCTGTTCGACCTGCGCGATGTCGGCGCCAAATTCCTTGTGGCGCGCGGGGCTCGCGTGGACCCATGCTTTCAGGTCGGCGTGCTCGCGCGTCTTGCGAACGAGGAAATCGCTGCCTTCATAGCTGTTGAGCATGCCCTTGCGGTTCTTGTAGTAGTTATTGACGCTCGCAACGCGGCCCGCATACTTGAGCTTTGCGGCCGGATCGTTTTTCGTTTCGCGCTCGATGATGGCAAGCGTTTCGCCGGACGCCTTGACGAATGCGGGGTAGCTCCAGTCGAACGTGAACGCCACTTCCGACGGCAGGCGGTGGCGGTTGGTGCGCCCCGGATAGCCGAGCGCCATGATGAAGTCGCCTTCCTTGACGCCTTCCCTGGCCAGCTTGAGCACCTGCGTCGGCATGTAGGGAACGTTATCCTTGGAATAATCGGCAGCCTTGCCGTCGCGGCTCACGTAGGCACGGTAGAAGCCGTAATCGCCGGTGTGGCGCGGCCACATCCAGTTGTCGGTGTCGCCACCGAACTTGCCGACGCCGGCCGGCGGCGCATGCACCAGGCGCACGTCGCGAATTTCCAGCTGCTTGATCAGGTAGAACTCGAGGCCGCCGTAATAGCTGGCCACGGTACAGCGGTGTCCCGGGTCTTTTTCGCACTCGGCAACCGTGCTTTTCTCGTTCTTTTCGATGCCGTCGATGCGTTGCTTGCCGCTCAGTTTGGCGACCTCGGCGCTGATGATCTTGTCGCTGACATTGCGCACTTCGCGCGTGACGAACACGCGGCTGCCTGGCGCGGCCGGCAGCTCGTCGGCCAGGGTCTTGGCCAGGAAGCCATTGGCCAGCAGGTCGCGTTCGGGCGTGGAGTTGACCGCCACGCTGTTGTACACACAGTGGTGGTTGGTCGCGACCAGGCCTTGCGGCGACACGAACGAGGCCGAACAGCCGCCCAGGCTCACGATCGCACCCATCGGGAATTCGGTCAGTTTGGTCAGCGCCGCCGGATCGAGCTTGAGACCGGCGGCTTTGAGCTGTTTGGCTACTTGTGGCAGCTGCTGCGGCATCCACATGCCTTCGTCGGCGTGTGCCGCGGTGCTGAGGATGGCGAGCGTAAGGAGTGTCTTTTTCATTCGAATGGGTCTCTTTTTGGGATCTATCGGAACAGCGCCCGGCTGTACCGAGCGTCCTAGAGTATCCGGACCGGACGCCCGATAGTCAACCGGAATGGCCAAAAAAAGACGCAGCATTCGCGAGGGAAGGTGCGATCGGATGCGCGTATTGACAGTTGCGCGCCTGTAGCACTTATCCAGGCGAAAAAAAACCAACGCATGGGGGGCGTTGGTTGGTGGGGCAGGCGTGCTTAGCGAGCTTTTCCCCGCCGGAACAAATTCACGATGGCGAGCAGGATGACCGCACCAAGGAATGAGACCAGCAGTGAGGTGATGCTGAAATCGTTCGCGTTGATGGTCCCTGTCCCGAATAGTGGAGAGAGCAACCAGCCACCCAGGAAGGCACCGACGATCCCGACCACGACGTTCAAAATCATGCCTTGTTCGGCGTCTGTTTTCATGACGAGGCTGGCGAGCCAACCCAAGACACCTCCGACGACGATCCAGATGATGAAATTCATGTTGATTCCTCCTTAAGTTGAAAAACATACCCCAAGGCCAATGGCAAACGCTGGCCGTATCGAAAAGTCTAGTGGCCGGCTACCGCGTGGTCGGTGCGGCAACGAACGTAATGGGCCATTGCGCGGGGCTTCGATGCCATTTGGAAAGTCAGGTTTAGAGTGCGGCAACGTACGGAACGTGGGCCGTGCTCGCCTTATCGTCTGGCCACTGGCAACGTATTTCCAGTGGCGTTTGCGAGCCCGCACACCGACAATTCGAAAGGAAATTGAAATGAGTACTTACGATACGACGAAGCAAAAAGATTCCCGCATGGTCACCGGGCTGTTCCGTGATCGCGACAGCGCCGAGCGCGCCTATGGCTCCATCGCCGAGCGTGGCTACAGCAAGGATGATGTCACCCTGATGATGTCGGACGACACGCGCAAGACCCATTTCAAGGATACCGACACTGAGCTCGGCAGCAAGGCGGCGGAAGGGGCCGGGGTCGGCGCCGGCATCGGCGGCACCATCGGCGCCGTGCTGGCCGGGGTGGCAGCGGTCGGCACC
>JBAQKU010000460.1:0-5284 GCA_049301315.1 Telluria sp. | reverse complement strand
GGACGTGATCGCACCGGCCGCCGCGCCTGTGCCTGCCGCGTCAGTCACCGCCTGGTTGATGACGATTGCCGTACCGTCTGTTTTGGTGATTTGAGCGTCGCCACCGGCAAAGGTACCGGTAATTTTGTAGCCGGTATTGGCAGCGACAAAGGCAGTCGCGGCCGTGTCCATGGCGGCAGCGCTGGTGGTGCCGGCGCCAACCGTTGCGTTAATGAACGAAAGACCGTCCACCGTGACTTTGTACTTGTCGGTGCCGGTGACGGATGCGACGGTGGTGAAAGCGCCGGATGCGATTGTCGTGGAACCGGCTGCGCCCACATCGGCGGCAGCCAGGCCGGTTTTCGCCAGCAGGTTGGTCATCTGGGTGGCAGCAGTTGTGGCACCGGCGCTGACGTTCAGCGACAGCTTGATATCGCGGCCGTCGGCTGCGGACAGCGAGATCGCGCCGCTGCTTGCATTGGCCGTAGCGGTCACGCCCGTTTGGGTCGACAGCAGGTTGATGGCGGCGGCAACGTTAGCGCCTTGGCCATCGTCAGAGGTACCAGCGGCGATCGCGCCGACATTGACGCCGTTGATGCTGAACGTGTCCGCAGCGATGGCGGTGAAGGCAGTGATCGTGCCGCCGGTGACGGTGTTGACGTCCGCTGTTGCGGAAACGCCGGAGCTGGCCGAGATATTGTTGATTGCGGCAGCCAGCGAGAACGCGCTCGAGGTGGTCTGTCCAGGCCCAGCGCCGAGGGAGGACGCGCCCACCTGGAAGCCGTTCAGGGTCAGGTCGCCGGCAGCCAGTGCACCGGTGGTTGCGCCGCTTTGCTTGGTCGCCGCATAGCTGGTACCGACGCCGCCGAGCGAGCTGGTGCGAGCGCTGGCGATCGAGTCGATCGTGATGCGGTCGTTGGCCGTGTTGTTCGCGCCGATCTGGAAGTCTTGAGCGGAGAACGAACCGTCGAGCAGTTTCACGCCGTTGAACGAGGAGTTCTGTGCGACGCGGTCGATCTCAGCTGCCAGCGACTGTACTTCGTTGTTCAGAGCGGCGCGGTCCGATGCCGAGTTCGTGCCGTTCGATGCCTGCACAGCCAGTTCGCGCATACGCTGCAAGTTGGTGCCGATCTGGGCCATATCGCCCTCGGCCGTCTGGGCCAGGGAGATACCGTCGTTGGCGTTGCGTGCTGCCTGGTCATTGCCGCGGATCTGGGACGACATACGTTCCGAAATTGCCAGGCCGGCTGCATCGTCCTTGGCGCTGTTGATGCGCAGGCCGGAAGACAGACGTTGCAGCGACGTGGTCAGCGCCGTTTGGGAGGTGTTGAGGTTGCGTTGTGCATTCAGCGATGCGGTGTTGGTGTTAATAAAAGCAGCCATGATGTTTCTCCAAACTAGGTATTCGAGTGGGCTACGTGCCCTTTGTCACTTTGGTCTGTCTCGCTGTTCCGGGACAATCAGACCGCTGTTGAATCAGGTAACGGAGCCGGTGCCAAAAAGTTGATGGGAGAAAACTATAAATAATTTTGATTTTCACTCTCAGGCTTGCCCCTGTGCGGGCGTCTAAGCGACACCGATTCGGCAATCTTTAGGGTGAAAATAGTTTTATTTTCTTGGCCGCGGTCAAGCGCAGGCATTGTAAAAATGAAAAGGAAATGAGGGCGCCATGCAAAAAGCCCGCTTGCGCGGGCCTTGGAAGCGCCAGGCGGTTGCGTTCACTCGGCCACGACGACCCGGTTCTTGCCGCTGTGCTTGGCCTGGTACATGGCCTGGTCGGCGCGCGCGATCAGGGCCGCCTGGTCTTCGTTCTGTTGACGCAGGGCAACTCCGGCCGAGAAGGTGATCAGCACTTTCTCGTTGTCGTGCAGGAAGAAATGCTTGGTCAGCTCGCGCTGCAGGCGCACCATGGTCTGTGAGGCGGCCTCGACAGTGGTCTCGGGCAGCAGGATCAGGAATTCCTCGCCGCCGAAGCGCGCGATCACATCCATCGTGCGCAAGGTTTCCTTGACCACCTTGACCAGGTGCCTCAGTGCGGCGTCGCCGGCCACGTGGCCGTAGGTGTCGTTGAGGCGCTTGAAGTCGTCCAGGTCGAGCATGGCCACGCACAGCGGGGTGCCGCGCCGGTCCGAGCGCGCCGTCTCGCGTTCGAACACGTCGTCCAGCCCGCGCCGGTTCAGGCTGCCGGTGAGCTGGTCCTCGCGCACCAGTTCGCTCAGGTGTTCGAGCTTGGCTTCGAGCAGATGGATGCGCTGCTCGGCATCCTGCACTTCCTGGCGCGCCTCGACCATGCGGTCGCGCGACTTGAGCGCCTCGGACTGCACCAGGCGCGTCTCGCGCAGCACCTCGTCGAGCACGCTGCTCAGTTCGCCTATATTGTCGGCGCGGCTGATCTGCTCGGAGAAGCCGCCGATCTTTTCGTGGAAGTCGCCGGTCGAGGTGGCCACCGAGCCGAGCCGGTCGATGAAGGTCATCATCATGTTCTTGACCGTCACCTTGACGTCGGCCAGGCTGTGCTTGAGCTGGCCCTGCTTGTAGATCACTTCCTTCAGGCTGCGGGTGGCGTCCTCCAGCGCGCGCTGGTCGATCGGGCCGGCGATCAGGTTTTGCACCGCCTCGACCTGGCCGCGCAGCCAGCTGTCGTTGTCGAGCAGTCCGCTGACGTTTTCCAGCAGCAGCTTGAACAGGCGCAGCAGCAATTCCTGCTGTTCGGCCACGTCGCCGCTCTTGAGCTCGATCTGGTAGCACAGCTGCTTGAGGCGGGCCGCGATCTCATTGAGCGCTTCCTCGCTGTGGGCCAGCTTGACGGCCGCGCCCAGCGCTTCGGCTTCGCCCAGCAGCGGCGGAGTCGAGCTCAGCAGCGAGGCGAGCGCGAAGGTGAGCGTGCGGCTGAGCAGGTCGCGCAGTTGCCTGGCCTGGACATCGTCCTCGGCCACGGCGGCCGGGTAGCTCTTGCGGAAATGCTGCTCCACGAACTGCGCCAGGTTGCGGCTGTAGCCGGCCCAGTCGCGCGCCTTGAGCGCGCGGCTGAAGCGGCGCCCGAAATCGGCCAGCTCGCCCGGCCGGTCGAGCAGCCTGGCGGCAAAGTCGGACAGCACGTCCTCGGCGCCGGGGTCGGCCGGGATGGCCTCGGGAATGCGGGCCGGCACGCTCTCGCCGATGCCGGCGATCTCATCGTAGATGGCGCGGTAGGCTTCGGGCGTAGGCGCGATGCGGCGGGTGGCGAGGCGGCGAAACGCCTCGCGCGCGATCTCGGCCGGGTTTTGCCCGGACGCGGCGGCGCCGGACGCTGGCGCTGGCGGTTTGACTGGGGGAATGGACATGGTGGAGCCGGTTGCCTCGTTCGGGTTTTTCCTCAATTGTCCGAATGATAAGCCTGGTTTCCAAATTGTCATCGCACGAACAGAGGCCAGGAAACGTGCTTACTCTGCGCCATCGCCCGTTCGCGCTACTCGATCAGCTGGTTCCTGATCGCGTAGTGGGTCAGCTCGGCGCTGTTTTTGAGCCGCATCTTGACCAGCAGGCGCGCGCGGTATTCGCTGATGGTCTTGACCGACAGCGACAGCTCGGCGGCGATCGCACTGACCGTCTTGCCCGAGGCGATCATGGTCAGGGTCTGGTATTCGCGGTCCGACAAGGTGTCGTGCAGCGCCACTTCGTGGTCCTCGCCGACCTGCGCGGCGAGCGCCTGGGCCAGCGCCGCGCTCACGTATTTTTGCCCGGCCGCGACCTGGCGGATCGCCGTGACCAGCTCGCGCGGGGCGCTCTGCTTGGTCAGGTAGCCGGCCGCCCCGGACTTGAGCGAGCGGATCGCGTACTGGTCTTCGCGGTGCATCGAGAGCATCAGCACCGCCATCTCCGGGCTTTCCTTCTTGAGCTGCTTGAGCACCTCGATGCCGCTGCGGTCGGGCAGGGAAATGTCGAGCAGCATCACATGGCACTTGGCGCTGCGAAACAGCTTGATCGCGTCGACCCCGTTTTCGGCCTCGCCGGCGACGACGATGTCGCGCGATTCGGCCAGGATCTGCTTGAGGCCTTCGCGCACGATCGCATGATCGTCGGCGATGAAGACCCTGATGTTGGCTTTTTCGGTCATGTGGTTTCTTGTGTTTTCAGCCTGGCCGCCGCCATCATCAGTTCCTTCGGCGCAGTCAGCTTGATTTTAATGGTCACGGCGGTACCGCCGCCGCTCGGCCGCGCCAGCACCATGGTGCCGCCGAGCGCCTGGGCCCGCTCGCTCATGCCGCGCAGCCCGAACGAGTGCGGCTTGAGGCGGTCGGCTTGGGCGATGCCGACGCCATTGTCGCTGACCTTGAGGCAAATGTGGTGGCGCATGCGCTGCAGCTTGACCGCCACCCGGCTGGCCCTGGCGTGCTTGGCGATATTGGTGAGCGTTTCCTGGAAGATGCGAAACAGCGCCGTCGCATGGTCCAGGCTCAGTTCGATCTCCTTGTCGCTGGTAACGAAGCTGCAGCTGATGCCGACCTGCTTTTCGAATTCCTGGACCTGCCATTCGAGCGCGGCGACGATGCCGAAGTCGAGCATCGAGGGACGCAGGTCGAGCGAGATGCGGTGCACCGCATCGATGGTGCGGTCGACCAGCTGGTCGACGTAGGCGGTTTTCTCGGCCAGCTGCGGCTGCCCCGGCGGCAGGCGCTTGGCCAGCATCGCCAGCGCCATCTTGATGGCGGTCAGGTTGCCGCCCAGCTCGTCGTGGATCTCGCGCGCGATGCGGGTGCGCTCCTGCTCCTTGACCTCTTCGCTATGCGCGGACAGCTCGGCCAGGCGCTCGCGCGAGCGCGTCACTTCCAGCTTTTCGAGTTTGCTCGCGGTGATGTTGCTCATGATGCCTTCCCACTGCACGCTGCCGGGCGCTTCGGGCAGCGCGCGCGGGCTCGAGCGCAGGTTGATCCATTTCACGTCCTTCCAGGCGTCGATCCAGATCCGGCCTTCCCAGTTCCAGCTCGACATCGCGTGCGCCGAGGCGACCATGGAATCGAGGTAGGCGCGCCGGTCTTCCGGCAGGATCAGGTGCACGAACAGGCCGGGGTCGCGCTGCAGCTCGGCCGTGGTCAGGCCCAGCAGCGCGGCGCAGCCCTCGCTCAGGTAGGGAAAGGCGACGCTGCCGTCACGGCCGAGCACGAACTGGTAGACCAGGCCCGGGGTGTTGCTGACGATCGCGTCAAAGCGCGTGCGGTAGTGCTCGAGCGCCGCGCTGGCGGCCTGCGCCGCGCTCTCGTCGTCGCCGATGGCAAGGATCAGCGCCTGGCCATCGCGGCTGGTGCGCAGGAAGGTGAGCTTGATC
>JBAQKU010000459.1:0-2614 GCA_049301315.1 Telluria sp. | reverse complement strand
GGGCCGAGGCGCCGGCGCGCGCTCGCAGCGGCCCGCCGGCCGCGACCCCGTCCGATTTTCCGAAGGTCGACAACGCGCAGCAGAAGGCGCGCGACAATGACCGGCGCGAGATCCTGACCGATGAACTGCGCAGCGAAGAGCGCAAGCTCGCCGAACTGAAGCGCGACTTCAATAACGGCGAGCCGGAACGCCAGGGCAACGAGCGCAACTACGCCAAATACCTCGAGCGCGTCGAGCAGATGCGCGACAACATCGGGCGCGCCGAGAAGAACATCGAGGCCTTGAAGCGCGAGATCGCGAATATCCGATGAACCCGGCCACGCCCGCCGCGCTTGGCGCGCTCGACCTGCTGGCATCGGCCGTGATCCTGATCGACACGCAGGGGCAGATCCGGCATGTGAACGCGGCCGCCGAAAACCTGCTCGAGGGTTCGATGAAGGCCCTGTCGCGCCAGAAGCTGGCCGCCTTGTTCGCCAATGCCGACGAACTGGCCAAGCTGGGCGAACAGGCGCTGGCGCAGGGCACCGACATCCGCCAGGACCTGACGCTGGAACGGGCCGGGCGCGAGCCGCTGCATGTGCACAGCATCGTGAGCGTGACCGGCGAGGGCGAGACCGTGATCGAGCTGCGCGAGAACGTGCAGCAGCTCAAGCTCGACCGCGAGGAACGCATCCTCGACCAGAGCCAGGTCAACAAGGAACTGGTGCGCAACCTTGCGCACGAAATCAAGAATCCGCTGGGCGGCATCCGCGGCGCGGCCCAGCTGCTCGAACTGGAGCTGCCGGCGCTGCACCTGACCGCGCTGCGCGAATACACCCAGGTCATCATCAAGGAAGCGGACCGGCTGCAAACGCTGGTCGACCGCCTGCTCGCGCCGCACCGGCGCCCGCACATCGTGGGCGACGTCAACATCCACGAGGTGTGCGAGCGGGTGCGCAGCCTGATGCTGGCCGAATTCCCCAGTGGCCTGGCGATCCGGCGCGACTACGATGCCTCGATTCCCGAGTTTCGGGGCGACAAGGAGCAACTGATTCAGACCGTGCTCAACATCGCGCACAATGCCGCGCAGGCCCTGTCGGAGCGGATCGCGGCCGGCGACGCCGAGCTGGTGCTCAAGACCCGGGTGGCGCGCCAGGTCACGCTGGCGAAGGTTCGCTACGCGCTGGCATTAGACTTGCATATCATCGACAATGGACCTGGCATCGCGCCCCAGATCCGCGACCGTATTTTCTATCCGCTGGTGTCGGGGCGGGAGGGCGGCAGCGGCTTGGGGCTGACACTGGCGCAAACCTTCGTGCAACAGCACATGGGCGTGATCGAGTGCGAGAGCCGGCCTGGATGCACGGATTTCAGGATCCTGTTGCCACTGCCATAAGGCGCGGCGCGGGACTGCAAAGCCGGATCCACCCACTGAAGATCCATATTGCGAAGAAGCGCGAATACATGAAACCGATCTGGATAGTCGACGACGACGCATCAATCCGCTGGGTGCTGGAAAAGGCGCTGGCGCGCGAGAACCTGGCCACCCGAAGCTTTTCAAACGCGCGCGAGGCAATCGCCGCGCTTGAATTGGACACCCCGCAAGTGCTGGTGTCGGATATCCGCATGCCCGGCGAATCCGGGCTCGACCTGCTGCAGACCGTCAAGGCCGCATACCCGGGCCTGCCCGTCATCATCATCACCGCCTTTTCCGATCTCGATTCGGCGGTCGCGGCATTCCAGGGCGGCGCCTTCGAATACCTGGCCAAGCCTTTCGATATCGACAAGGCCGTCGAACTGATCCGGCGCGCGCTCGAGGAAAGCCTGCGCGAGACCAGCGTCGAAGCGGGGCCGGCCGAGACGCCCGAAATCCTGGGCCAGGCGCCGGCCATGCAGGAAGTGTTCCGCGCCATCGGGCGCCTGTCGCAGTCGAACGTGACGGTGCTCATCACGGGCGAATCGGGAACCGGCAAGGAACTGGTGGCGCGCGCGCTGCACAAGCACAGCCCGCGCGCGCAGCAACCGTTCATCGCGCTCAACACCGCCGCGATTCCGAAGGACCTGCTCGAGTCGGAACTGTTCGGACATGAGCGCGGCGCCTTCACCGGCGCCCAGACCACCCGGCGCGGGCGCTTCGAACAGGCCGAAGGCGGCACCTTGTTCCTCGATGAAATCGGCGACATGCCGTTCGATCTGCAAACGCGCCTGCTGCGGGTGCTCTCGGATGGCCATTTCTACCGGGTCGGCGGACACCAGCCGATGAAGGCGAACGTGCGCGTGATCACCGCGACCCACCAGAACCTCGAGCAGCGCGTGCGCGACGGCCTGTTTCGCGAGGACTTGTACCACCGCCTCAACGTGATCCGCCTGCGCCTGCCCAGTTTGAGGGAGCGGCGCGAGGATATCCCCATCCTGGTGCGCCACTTCCTGGTGCAAAGCGCCAGGCAGCTCGGGGTTGAAACCAAGCGCATGAGCGAGGCGGCGATGCAGTTCCTGTCCGGCCTCGAGCTGCCGGGCAATGTGCGCCAGCTGGAAAACCTGTGCAACTGGATCACCGTGATGGCGCCCGGGCAGACTGTCGATGTCAAGGACATGCCGCTTGAACTGAGCCAGGCACAGGACGGCGGCGCCGAGG
>JBAQKU010000458.1:0-4738 GCA_049301315.1 Telluria sp. | reverse complement strand
CCCGTACCCCCTGTGCCGGCGCCTGCAGCGCGAGCGTGCGGATCGGCACCGACAGGCAGAAGTCGCCGATGGCGCGTCCCGGCGCGGGCGGGTCGAACCACCCGATCGCGCCGGTGTAGATGCCGCGTGCGGCCGGCTCGAGCTCGCGGATGATTTCCATGGTGCGCCGTTTGGGCGCGCCGGTGATCGAGCCGCAAGGGTAGAGCGCCTGGAAGATGTCGGCCAGCG
This sequence comes from Telluria sp., assembly GCA_049301315.1. Classification (GTDB taxonomy): domain Bacteria; phylum Pseudomonadota; class Gammaproteobacteria; order Burkholderiales; family Burkholderiaceae_D; genus JBAQKU01. The sequence continues at coordinate 4,510 of JBAQKU010000458.1, read as the reverse complement.
ATGAGCCTTCCCGCAGTTCGGCCCGTACCGTCGACGTCATCTGCAATACCCTGCCGTAGCGCTGCACCTCGAACAGCGCAGGCACGTCGACCGTGCCGGTGGCGGCAACGCGTCCGAGGTCGTTGCGCAGCAGGTCGACGATCATCAGGTTCTCGGCGCGGTTCTTGGTGTCTGCGGCCAGCGCGCTCGACCTGCGCTCGTTCTCGGCCTCGTCGTCGGATGCGGGCGCGGTGCCTTTCATCGGCCGCGCCAGCAGCTCGCCGCGCCGGTGGCGCACGAACAGCTCGGGCGAGAGCGACAGCACGGCGCCGCCGTCCGGCAGTGCGACCAGCGCGCCGTAGGGCACCGGCTGGCGCGCGCGCAAACGCGCGTACAGCGCGAAAATCGAACCGAAGGCGTCGAAGCGCAGCCGGTAGGTGTAGTTGACCTGATAGGTGTCGCCAGCCTCGATGTAGGCGCCGATGCGGGCCAGGGCACGGCTGAATTCGTGCTCGTCGACGTTCGCGTGCACGCGCGCGATGCCGGCCGGTTCCCCGTTGTCCGGCGCGCGCGCGGCAAGCCAGGCCGCCACCTGGGCGGGCGACAAATGCTCGCATTGTTCGAACAGCAGGACCTGCGCCAGCGCAGCGTCGACGGCATGCGCGCCGACGCCCAGCAAGTGGGCGCCAAGTTCGTACGTCAGCAGCGACACGGCATGCAGGCCGCGCGCGAGCGCCTCCTGCAGCGCGTCCAGCATGGCCGGCCATCCGTTCGCGTCGAGGCAGGCAAGGGTGCCCGCGTACCCGGTGTACAGGCGCGAGCCGGCCTGGCCGGGAGCTGCGGCGCTGGCGTCATCGAGCAGGGCGAAACACTGGGTACTGTCCATGGGTGAAGAAAAACGAATGTCTATACGGCGAGCAGCAGCGCGATCTGCAGTGTGGTTCCCTCGGTCGGGTTTTGCCGGAAGCCGCTCTTGGCATAGCGGTGCCAGCGTCCCACCACATAGCTGACCAGCAGGCAGGCGCGCGCTGCCACGTCGGCCTCTTGCCCCTGTCCCTGCGTGACCGCCAGGCGCAGCGACTGTTTGCAGGCCAGTTCCACCTTGTCGTAAAACTGGTTCATGCGCAGTTGCAGGCGCTCGTCCTCGCCCACCAGCGCATCGCCGATCAGCACGCGCGTCATGCCGGGATTGTTGGCGGCGAAACCGAGCAGCATCTGCAGGATGGCGTGCGCCTGCTCCCTGCCATCGGTCTCGCGTTCGGCGATCTGGTTGATCAGGCCGAACACGCTCGACTCGATGAATTCGATCAGCCCTTCGAACATCTGGGCCTTGCTGGCGAAGTGGCGGTACAGCGCCGCCTCCGACACCTCGAGCCGGGCCGCGAGCGCCGCAGTCGTGATTTTTTCGCCTTTTGGCTGCTCCAGCATCGTGGCCAGGGCCTGGAGAATTTGCAGCTTGCGCTGACCCGGCTTGGTGCTTGCCATGTGATCTCGGAGGTAAAGGTTGGTTGAATTTAGCGCAGGCGGTGCAAGCGCCCGCGGAGCTGCCTCACAGATTTTACTTTGACATCGACGTAAGCGGGGTGTTTTAGCATTTTTGGCAAGGCGGCGCCGCTCACCGGGTCCGCGCTGCGCAGGTATTGGGTGATCCAGACGGTGCGCATGCCAAGCTGTTTCGCGCTGCGCAGGTTGGCCAGGGTATCCTCGACCAGGATGGTACGGCGTGCCGCGGTGCGGTGCTTGCGCAGCAGCCGGCGCAGCATCAGCTTGGACGGCTTGGGGCGCAACTGTCCGTGCACGCGCATGTTCTCGATCGCGACGTGGTGCGTGAAATGGCGGCCCAGGCCGAGGTGGCGCATCACGTCGCTCGAATAGCGGGTCGGCGCATTGGTGAGCAGGATCTTGCGGCCCGGCAGGCACCGCAGCAGGCGTCCGAGTCCGCGCTCGGCCCGGATCATCTGCCGCAGCTCGCCCATGTCGTGGGTCTGGCGCAGGAAGTCGGCGACGTTCACGTCGTGGTGCTTGATCATGCCCATCAGGGTGGCGCCGTAGCGTTTCAGGTAGCCCAGGCGGGTCGCATTGACCAGCTCGGGGCTGGCCGGCGTGGTCCCGTCGCCCAGCACGCGGGCGATGAAAGCGTTCATCTGGGCGTTGATGGACGGGAAGATCGCATGCGATGCATCATGCAGCGTATTGTCCAGATCGAACAACCACAGGGGGGAGAGCGAGTTAATATTTGGCACGAGACGCTTTAGCTAAACCATCGGGGAAAAAACATGCGACGCCAGATTATAGTGATGTTCTTGAGCTTGTTCTGGATCGTCTTGCCGAACGCTTCGGCCGTCGAGCGCGGCGCGCTGTTCAAGGTGGCTGGCGGCGGCCACACGATGTATCTGTTTGGCACCATCCACGTGGGCCTGCCGGAGTTCTATCCGCTCGAGCCGCGCATCGCCGCTGCCGTGGCCGGCGCTTCCGTGCTGGCGCTGGAAGTCGATCCTTCGATGGACCCGGAGCGCATCGCCAAGGCCTTCCAGGAGCACGCCATGTTCGCGCCCGGCAGCGCCGCTTACGGCGCCATGCCGCCCGCCCTCAAGGCTCGCCTGGAACGCGTGCTCAAGGCGGCGCAGCTCGACCAGGCGGTCGTCGCCCGCTTCAAGCCGTGGATGGTGGCGACCTTGCTCGCGATCGCACAATACGGCGCGCTGGGCTATCAGGTGGAGCTGTCGGTCGACCTGCACTTGGCGCAACTGGCGCATGCCGGCAAGGTGCCCGTGCTCGAACTGGAGTCGGCGGAGGCGCAGGTGGCCCTGTTCAGCCGCCTGTCCGAGGCCGAGCAGTGGCGCCTGCTGGAAGAGAGCATCGACATGATCGAATCGGGCAGGCATCGCGCCGAAGCGCTTCAAATCGCCGAGGCCTGGCGCAACGGCGACCGGGCCGCGTTCGACGCCATTGCCGAACACGCCGAAAACGACCCGAGCCTGTCGGCGAAATTCATGCAGCAGGTGGTGCTCCAGGAGCGCAACGGACCGCTGGCCGCGCAGCTGGTGCGGCTGCTGGCGCGCTCGGACAAGAGCGTGGCGGCGATCGGGGTGCTGCACCTGCTTGGAAAAGAGAGCGTACCGGCGCTGCTGCGCGCACGCGGCATGACGGTCGAGCGGGTGTATTGATGCGGGGGAAAGATGGTGCCCTTTACGTGGATTGAACACGTGGCCTCTCCCTTACCAAGGGAGTGCTCTACCACTGAGCTAAAAGGGCTGCAGACGTGGCAGCGAACGCTGCCACAAATGTTTTAGTGCGACCGGATCATAGTGCCAAAAGCCTGTTCGGTCAAGACCTCGAGCAACAAGGAGTGCTCAATTCGTCCGTCGATGATGTGAACCGTGTTCACGCCCGACTTGGCCGCATCGAGCGCCGATGAAATTTTCGGCAGCATTCCGCCCGAAATAGTTCCATCCGCAAACATCTCGTCGATTTCGCGCGCCGACAGGTCGGTCACCAGGTTGCCCTTCTTGTCCTGCACGCCGGCGATGTTGGTCATCATGATCAGCTTCTCGGCTTTCAGGATCTCGGCGATCTTGCCGGCGACCACGTCGGCGTTGATGTTGTAGGCCTGGCCGTCCTGGCCGAAACCGATCGGCGAGATGATCGGGATGAAGGCGTCGTCCTGGAGCGCCTTGACCACGGCCGGATTGATCGCATCGATCTCGCCGACGAAACCGATGTCGAGGAATTCGCCCGGCTTTTCCTTGTCCGGCATCGACATCTTGCGCGCGCGGATCAAGCCGCCATCCTTGCCGGTCAGTCCGACGGCCTGGCCGCCGTAGTGATTGATCAGCATCACGATGTCCTGCTGGACTTCGCCGCCCAGCACCCACTCGACCACTTCCATGGTCTCTTCGTCGGTGATGCGCATGCCTTGCACGAAGCTGCCCTGCTTGCCGATTTTCTTGAGCGCGTTGTCGATCTGCGGTCCGCCGCCGTGCACCACGACCGGGTTCATGCCCACCAGTTTGAGCAGGATGACGTCGCGCGCGAAACCGTGCTTGAGGCGCTCGTCGGTCATCGCGTTGCCGCCGTACTTGATGACGATGGTCTTGCCATGGAAGTTGCGGATGTAGGGCAAGGCCTCCGCCAGGATCTGCGCCTTGATCTGCGGGGAGACCGCGGTCAAGTCGTCGTGCTGGTCGGTCTTCAGATCGGTCAAGTGAGCAGTCATGGGTGGGGGTCCGAAAATGGAAATTTGGCGAGATTTTACAGGCATCCGGGCAAGCCCTGTGGGCATTATATGACGATCTTGTTGTATTTTAAGTCCCGATCAGCTACGCTGCCCTGAATATGAACCCTACGCCCCTGCCTGAGCGCGAGACCCCGGCCGCGCATCCCCTGCTTGCCCCTTTTGCACAGTTGCAATTGCGTAATCGCTTGCTTTGCCAGGCAGGCGGGCCACGGCCATGAGCAACTGCAGCCGCTGCGGCGCGCAGTTCGGCTGCGCGATGGCCGACCCCGAGGCCGCGGGCGCACCGTGCTGGTG
>JBAQKU010000457.1:0-4140 GCA_049301315.1 Telluria sp. | reverse complement strand
CAGCTGCACACTGCGATCGGATTCGGCGATGCCGGCAATCGCCCGCGCCTGCCTGACACGCGCCGCGGCGCCGGCGAGGCTGGCATTGGCGCTCGTAGCCTGCTCGATCATCGCATTCAATGCGGGATCGTGGAACGCCAGCCACCACTGGCCACGCGGCTGCGCCTCGGCCGGCTGGGCGCTTTTCCATGTGGTGCCGTCCGCCGCCGTCACCGGCTGGGAAGCTTCCTTGAACGCTGCGGGCACCGGCAGCGCCGGCGCATTGAGCACGGGCGTCGTCGAGCATGCGGCCAGCAGCAGCGCCGCCAGCATGGGTGCGATGCGATTTGCGAGCTTGTTCATCGAATGGCTCCTTCCGGTTGGGCGGCAACGGCCACACTGGTTTTGTTATCGAGTCTCCTGGCGAAAGTGCGCAGCAGGACGTAGAACACGGGCGTCAGGAACAGGCCGAAGAAGGTCACGCCCAGCATGCCGCCGAATACCGCCACGCCCATCGCATGGCGCATCTCGGCGCCGGCGCCGCTGGAGAACACCAGTGGCACCACACCCATGATGAAGGCGATCGACGTCATCAGGATCGGGCGCAGGCGCAGGCGGCACGCTTCGAGCGCGGCCTGGACGACGGTGCGGCCGTCGTGTTCGAGCTCGCGGGCGAATTCGACGATCAGGATCGCGTTCTTCGACGCCAGCCCAACCAGCACGAACAGCGCGATCTGGGTGAAGATATTGTTGTCGCCGCCGGTAAGCTTGACGCCGACCAGCGCGCACAGGATCGACATCGGCACGATCAGGATCACCGCCAGCGGCAAGGTCCAGCTTTCGTACTGCGCGGCGAGCACCAGGAACACCAGCAGCACGCACAGCGGGAACACGTAGATCATCGTATTGCCGGACAAGATGTCCTGGTAGGTCAGCTCGGTCCATTCGAAGCTGACACCCTTCGGCAGCACTTCGCGCGCGATCTTCTCCAGCGCGGCCTGGGCCTGGCCGGACGAGACGCCGGGCGCCGCGGCGCCGTTGATGTCGGCCGAGACGTAGGCGTTGTAGCGCTGCACGCGGTCGGGGCCATAGCTGTCCTTGACGCGCATCAGCGACGACAGCGGAATCATCTCGCCCTTGTCGTTGCGTACCTTCAACTGCGCGATGTCTTCCGGCTTCGAGCGGAACGGCGCGTCCGCCTGGACGCGCACCTGGTAGGTGCGGCCAAACTGATTGAAGTCGTTGACGTACAGCGAACCGAGGTTGATCTGCAAGGTCTGGTAGATCGTCGCCAGCGGCACGCCGAGCTGCTTGGCCTTGGTGCGGTCGACATCCGCGAACAGCTGCGGAACGTTGATCTGGAAGCTGGAGAACACGCCGGCCAGGTTCTTGTCGGCCCACGCCTTGCCCTGCAGTGCCTGCACCGACTTGTACAGTTCATCGTAGCCGACGTTGGCGCGATCCTCCACCATCATCTTGAAGCCGCCGATGGTGCCGAGGCCATTGACCGGTGGCGGCGGAAACACCATGATGAAGGCATCCTGGATGCTGCCGAGCCGCTTGTTGATCTCCTGTGCGATCGCGGCCCCGGTCTCGTTTTTTCCCTTGCGCTGGTCGAACGGCTTGAGCGTGGTGAACACGATGCCGGAGTTCGGCGCGTTGGTGAAGCCGTTGATCGACAGGCCGGGAAACGCCACCGACGATTCCACGCCGGGCACTTGCGAAGCGATGTCGGACATGCGGCGGATCACGGCCTCGGTGCGGTCAAGCGAGGCGGCGTCGGGCAGTTGGGCAAAGCCGACCAGGTACTGCTTGTCCTGGGCCGGCACGAAGCCGTTCGGCACCACCTTGAACATGAATACCGCGGCGATGGCGAGCATGGCGTAGACCGCCAGGGCCAGCGACTTTCGCTTGAGGACGCCGTTGACGCCACTTTCATAACGGATCGACGCGCGCCCGAAGAAGCGGTTGAACCAGCCGAAGAAGCGGCCGAACAGCTTGTCCATCACCCGCGTCAGTCCGTCCTTCGGCGCGTGGTGCGGCTTGAGCAGCGCGGCAGCGAGCGCCGGCGACAGGGTCAGCGAGCTGAAGGCCGAGATCACGGTGGAAATTGCGATCGTCAAAGCGAACTGGCGGTAGAACTGGCCGGACAGGCCGGAGACGAAGGCGATCGGCACGAACACCGCGCACAGGACCAGCGCGATGGCGATGATCGGGCCGCTCACTTCCTTCATCGCCTGCACCGTCGCGTCGCGCGGCGTCAGCCCTGCCTCGATATTGCGCTCGACGTTTTCCACCACCACGATGGCGTCGTCGACCACGATGCCGATGGCCAGCACGAGGCCGAACAGAGACAGCGTATTGATCGAAAAGCCGAAGCCGAGCATCACCGCGAAGGTGCCGATGATCGACACCGGCACCGCCACCAGCGGGATGATCGAGGCGCGCCATGTCTGCAGGAAGACGATCACGACCAGCACCACCAGCGCCACCGCTTCGAGGAGGGTGTGGATCACGGCCTTGATCGATTCGCGCACGAACTGGGTCGGGTCGTAGACCACGCTGAAGTCGACGCCTTCCGGGAACTCGCTCTTGAGTTCGGCCATCTTGGCGCGCACGTCGGCGGACAGTTGAAGCGCGTTCGAGCCGGGCGCTTCGAAAATGCCAATCGCCGCCGCCGACTTGTTGTTCAGCAGCGAGCGCAGTGCGTAGGAGTTGGAACCGAGTTCCAGGCGGGCCACGTCCTTGAGCTGGGTGAGCGCGCCATCGGCGCCGGTACGCACGATGATGGCGCCGAATTCTTCAATCGACGACAGGCGGCCCTGGGTATTGACGGTGAGCTGGAATTCGGCGCCCTTCGACGGCGAGGAGCCGATCACACCGGCCGCTACCTGGACGTTCTGTTCGCGGATGGCGCCCACCACGTCGGCCGCGGTCATGCCGCGCGCCGCCACTTTTTGCGGGTCGAGCCAGACCCGCATGGCATAGTCGCCGGCACCGAACAGCTGCACGTCGCCCATGCCCTGGATGCGCGCCAGCTGGTCCTTCACATTGAGCACCGCGTAGTTGCGCAGGTAGACGTCGTCGTAGCGGCCGGTCGGCGAGACCAGGTGCACCACCATGGTCAGGTTGGGCGACGTCTTCACCGCGGTGACGCCGATCTGGCGCACTTCCTCGGGCAGGCGCGGCAAGGCGCGCTGGATGCGGTTCTGAACCTGCGTCTCGGCCCGTTCGATGTCGGTGCCGACCTTGAAGGTGACGGTCAGCGCGAGCGCGCCGTCGGAGGTCGACTGCGACGACATGTACAGCATGCCTTCGGTGCCGTTAATCTGCTCTTCCAGCGGCGCGGCCACAGTTTCGGCGATGATCTTGGGGTTGGCACCCGGGTACTGGGCGCGCACCACCACCGAGGGCGGCACAACGTCCGGGTATTCGGACACGGGCAGCTGGAAGATCGACAGCAGGCCGGCGACGAAAATGATGATCGACAGGACGGCCGCGAAGATCGGCCGGTCGATGAAGAAGCGAGAGAAGTTCATCTTATTTTTCCTTGCTGTTTACCGCTGCGGCGGCCAGCTTGACGTCGCTCGCCGGTTTGGCGTCGGCGTCCATCGCCACCAGCTGCGCGGTGACCGGCGCGCCCGGCTGCACGCGCTGCAGGCCGTTGACGATGATCTTCTCGCCGGGCTTGAGCCCCTGGCGCACCACGCGCATGCCGTCGAACGCGGCGCCCAGCACCACCGGCCGGTATTCTGCAGTGTTGTCGGGCTTGACCACGTAGACGAACTTGCGGTTCTGGTCGGTGCCGACAGCGCGCTCGCTGATGACGGCGGCGGTGGCTTTTGCTTGCGGGTCGCCCGACAGCTGGACGCGCGCGAACAGGCCAGGCACCAGCACCTTGTCCTCGTTGGCGAAGGTGGCGCGCATGCGCACGCTGCCCGTGGCGGAATCGAGCCGGTTGTCGACGAATTCGAGCTTGCCTTCGTGCGGAAAGCCGGCTTCGTTGGCCAGGCCCACCTTGACCACCACCGGCGTGCCTTTTTGCGCCACGCGCGCCACCCGCAGGTAGGTATCCTCGTCGCCGTCGAAGCTGGCGTAGATTCCCTTGTCAGACACCACGGAGGTCAGGATTGCTGAACCATCGACCAGGTTACCGGTGGT
>JBAQKU010000456.1:0-1566 GCA_049301315.1 Telluria sp. | reverse complement strand
GCCTGGGGCGGCGCGAGATGGACCACGTTCGGCGCCAGCCCGGCCAGGCGGCGCAGCGTGGCCGGCCGGTCCAGATCGGCAATGACGGGAATGGCGCCGGCGGCGCGCAACTCGGCGCAGCGCTCGGCCTGGCTTGTCAGCGCGAACACGCGAAAGCGTTCCCGCACCAGCGGCAACAAACGCATGCCGACGTCGCCGCAACCGATGATCAGCAAGCGCGGCCGTTTGAATGTACGAATAGTGTTGTTCTTCATCTTGAGGATTGTATGACTTTCCAGATCACCGTCCAGCCCAGCGGCCATCAATTTGTCTGCGAGGAAGGCGAAACCGTGCTCGCGGCTGCGATCCGCTCCGGCATCGGCCTGCCCTACGGCTGCAAGAACGGGGCCTGCGGCTCGTGCAAGGGCAAGGTCGTGGCCGGTTCGGTCGAGCACAAGGCCTACCAGCAGCGCGCCCTGACGCCCGAAGAAAAGGCCGATGGCTACGCGCTGTTCTGCTGCGCCACCACCGATGCCGACCTGGTGATCGAAGCGCGCGAAGTGCTCGGCAGCAGCGATTATCCGGTGCGCAAGATGCCCGCGCGCGTCTCGCGCATCGAGAAGGTCGCGCCCGACGTCGCCATCATCACCTTGCAACTGCCGGCCAACGAGGTGCTCGCCTACCGCGCCGGACAGTATATCGAATTCCTGCTGCGCGACGGCAAGCGCCGCAGTTACAGCATGGCCAATGCGCCGGGACTGAACGCGCCGCTCACGCTGCACATCCGCCACATGGCCGGCGGCCTGTTCACCGAGCAGGTTTTCAACAGCATGAAAGAGCGCGACATCGTCCGTTTCGAAGGCCCGCACGGCAGCTTCTTCCTGCGCGAGGATTCCGACAAGCCGATCGTGCTGCTCGCCTCGGGCACCGGCTTTGCGCCCATCAAGGCGCTGGTCGAACACCTGATCGAGGAGAAATCAACGCGTCCGGTCAGCCTGTACTGGGGCGCTCGCCGTCCGCTCGACCTGTACCTGCATGCGCTGTGCGAGCAATGGGCCGCCACCCTGCCCGATTTCCGCTACGTCCCGGTGGTGTCGCACGCACTGCCGGAAGACCACTGGAGCGGGCGCACCGGCTTCGTGCACCAGGCCGTCATGCACGACATTGCCGACCTGTCCGGCTACCAGGTGTATGCCTGCGGCGCGCCGGTGGTGGTCGATTCGGCCAGGCGCGACTACGTACAGCTGTGCAAGCTGCCGCCCGAGGAATTCTTTGCCGACGCTTTCACCAGCGAGGCCGACCTGGCGTAGTGCATTTACCCGCTTCATGGTATTTTAGCGGTCCGGGCGGCAATCCCCGCGCCGGGCCCAACCTCCAACGTGAAGGGGTTCCACATGCAAAAACAATACCGGCTCGCGCGCCCCGCCGCGCACGCCCTGCTGGCGCTGTGCGCCGCAGCCCTGATCGGACCGGCATGCGCCGCACCCGCTACGCTCGCCCCGCAGTACGCGGCGACCATCGCCAGCAGTGCGCGCAGCGACGACGACCGCAAGGCCGACGCCAGGCGCAACCCGGCCGCATTCCTCG
>JBAQKU010000455.1:0-5079 GCA_049301315.1 Telluria sp. | reverse complement strand
TTTCGCGGCACGCCCATGCACGCGCTCGCAATGCCACCCTACCTGGTGCGCAAGCGCAGCGAGCCCGACCCGGTCGCGTGATTGCGCGCGCGGCCATGAACGCGCCTGTCGCACTGCCGAAGTTCGTGCAGATCGAACCGGTCGGGCAGTGCAACCTGCGCTGCACGATGTGCCCGATCCAGTTTCGCACCGACGGCCCGCCCGGCCCGTCCGCGTTCATGGGTTTCGACACCTTTTGCAGCCTGCTGGCGCAGTGCGGCGCGATCGACGAGCTGCACTTGCAGGGCGTGGGCGAGCCGCTGCTGCACCCGCGCTTTTTCGACATGGTGAGCTTCGCCGCGGCGCGCGGCATCGTTGTGTCCACCAATACCAACATGACCGTCATGAGCCCGGAGCACGCGGCGCGCTGCGTGCGCAGCGGCCTGCACACAATGCATGTTTCGCTCGACGGCGCGACGCCCGAGTCGTACCAGGCAATCCGGGTGCGCGCGCGTTTCGAGCGCGTGCTGCGCAACCTGCGCCGCCTGCTCGCCGCCAAGGATCACGCAGCGAGCGAGCTGCCGCACATCGCGCTGGTCGCCGTGGTCATGCGCCAGAACCTCGACGAGCTGCCGGCGCTGGTGCGCCTTGGCGCGGCCGAAGGTATCCCTAGCGTGTCGGTGCAGCACCTGTGCCACGATTTCGGCGAGTCCAGCCTGCCCGAACACTACAAGCCCATGCGGTCCTTCATCGACGCCCAGACCCTGCTGCGCGAAGACCCGGCGCGCATTGCCGCCGTGTTTGCGCAGGCACGCGCCGAGGCCGTCCGCCTTGGTGTCGCGCTGCGCCTGCCGAGCATCAGGCCGCGCGTCCATAGTGCGCAGGTGCCGGGACGCGAGCGCTGCGACTGGCCGTGGCGCGGCCCCTACATCAGCTACGACGGCAAGGCCATGCCGTGCTGCATGGTCGCCACGCCCGACCGCATCAACTTCGGCGACATGGCAAGCGAGGACGTGGCGGCGGTCTGGAACAACGATGCCTACCAGGCATTCCGGGAGCGGCTTTCTTCCGATTCGCCGCCCGAGGTCTGCCGCAGTTGCGCCGTGTATTCAGGAACCTTCTGACGCGAGACTGACCATGCCGAGCGAAAAATTGTTGCAGCGACTCGATATCAAGACGCTGGCCGTGTTCCGGGCGCTCCAGCTAGGCGACATGCTGTGTTGTGTGCCCGCCTTGCGCGCGCTGCGTGCGGCCTTGCCGGAGGCCAAAATCAGCCTGGTCGGCCTGCCGTGGGCACAACAGTTCGCCGAACGCTTCCCCATGTATATCGACGACTTCGTCCCGTTTCCGGGACACCCCTTGCTGCCCGAGCAAGCGGTGCAGCAGGAGCGGCTCAGCGGCTTTTACGCGGCCATGCAGGCCCGGCAATTTACCCTGGCACTGCAGATGCACGGCAGCGGCCAGGTCAGCAACGCGGTCACCGGGGCCTTTGGCGCGCAAGCGGTGGCCGGTTTTGGCATTGCCGGCACTGCCGGGCTGGATGAGCGCAGTTTTTTGCCCTATCCGGAACACGGCGCCGAGCCGGTCCGGCTGCTTGCCCTGGCCGAATTCCTCGGTGCGCCAGCGGTGGGCACGCACCTGGAGTTTCCGCTGACCGAACGCGATCACCAGGAACTGAGCGACAGCGGCCTCGACAAGGGCCTGATTGCGGGAGGCTATATCTGCATTCATCCCGGAGCCAGGATACGCGACAAATGCTGGGCGCCGCAGCGCTTCGCCGAAGTGGCCGACCGGCTCGCGTTCGAGTTCGGCCTGACCGTGGTACTGACCGGTTCGGCCAAGGAAGCGGACCTGACGGCGGAGGTCGCGCGTCACATGCGCACCCCGGCGCTCGACGCCGCCGCCCCCATCTCGATCGGCGCGATGGCAGCGCTGATGAGCCGCGCGCGCCTGCTGGTGTGCAACGACACGGGCGTATCGCACATCGCCGCGGGCCTGAAGCTGAGGAGCGTGGTGATCTTCTCGAAGGCCGACATCCGGCGCTGGGCGCCACTGGACCAGCACACCCATCGCTGCATCTGGGACCCCGAGGGCGAGCGCGTGTACGGGGTGCTCGAACACGCCCGCGCGCTGCTGGAAGCGTCCCCCGCTACAGAAGTTGTCGCGAAAGGCGGCAGATTTCTAATTAACCACATTGCCCCTGCCGGTTCCCGCCAAGGGGGCCACCATCGGCCGGGAATGATGGATGCGCACAGGAGGGAATCCAAGTTCGATCCGTAGTCACGGGCTATTCTAAAAAATTGGGTTCCCGCCTGCGCGGGAATGACGGGTGCGCGCAGGCGGGTATCCAGTTCGACCTGGCTTGAGATGGCAATTTCAACGTCGTTCCCGCGCAGGCGGGAATCCAAGGTCGATCCGTAGTTACGGGCTATTCTGATAAATTGGGTTCCCGCCTGCGCGGGAATGACGGGTGCGCGCAGGCGCGTATCCAGTTCGACCTGGCTTGAGATGGCAATTTCAACGTCGTTCCCGCGCAGGCGGGAATCCAAGTTCGATCCGTAGTCACGCTATTCTGATAAATATGGCAAAACCGACGACTTTTCCGTCTTCGTCGAAGGCCTTTATATTTTTCGACAGCCCCTACACCGTGGAGCGCAACAGCTCGATGGCCAGCGCGATCACTTCGTCCGGCCTTACGTCGGCGACAAAACTGGCATCGTGGGCGCAGCGGGTTTTCAGGTTCTCCGCGCCGCACACCGGGCAATGCACCCGGTGCGACATCGCGCCCCGGTGCCGTTGCTGGCGCAAGGGAGCCGACTCGATCAGGTTGGTGAACCAATAGATGCCGACACAGGGTGTGCCGATGGCGAGCCCCAAGTGCAAGGGTCCGGTGTCGTTGGAGATGAGCAGCGCGCAGCGCTCAAGCAAGCCGCACAGGCCCGACAGGGACAGCTCGCCGCTCAGGTCGATGGCGCGGTGGCGCATTGCCTTGACCACCGCACGCACCAGCGGGGCCTCGTGCGCGGTTCCGTTGACCGCGACCAGCGCCCCGTCTTGCGCCAGTGCGTCGCCCACCGCCGCGAAGTGCGCGGGCGGCCAGCAGCGCCGCGCGTCGCTCGAACCGGGCTGCAACAACACCAGCTGTTGCGCCGTGACCGGCAAAACGCGCGCCGCTTGCTGGCGATCGCCCCCGGTCACGCTCAGTTCATGCTCGGCGTGCCAGGCGCGCGCGCCGGCCAGCTCGGCCACTTCGAGCAAGCGCAGGCGGGTGTTGGCCAGGCCGCCATACGGCACCCATTTGTCGAGCGGCGCGGCGTCGGCCGCCTTCAGGCCGATGCACAGTCCCGCGCCGAGCGCCGCGACATACGGATTGGAATAGCGCCCGCCGCCGAACAACTGCACGGCGAGGTCGAACTGCTCCCTTTGCATGGCGGCGATAAACTGCCGGCCGGGTTCTTCAGGCAGCAATGCACCGGGCGGCGCCCCCACTCCCGCCGTGGGCGGCATGACGGCAACCCGGTCAACCGGACCCGGGCGTGCCTTCAGGAAATCGGCATGCCACTGCTTGCCGATATAGACGATCTGCGCCTCGGGATAGGCGTTTCTGAACGCGTGCAGTGCGGGCAGCGCAAACACGAAGTCGCCAACCGCACCGGGGCGCAAGACCGCGATTTTCCGGACATCGGGCAAGGCCGGGTTCATTGCCGTGCGCCCGCGCCGCGCTCGGCAGTAGCGGTGAACAGCAGCTTGGGCGCGTCGACCTGGCGCACCGGAATCGTGGTCGGCAGCTCCATATGGTAGGCGCCAGACGGAATCATGCCGCAGCCGCCGAAGCGCTCCATCACGCGCAGTTGGGCCAGCACATCTTCGCCGCAATGCTCGGCAGGCAACTCGGGCCAGAAGTCGAAGCCGCCCGCCGCGCGCAGCTTGGCGGTGTCGAACAGCACGCAGCCGCCGATCCACGCCACCCGGTAGTGGCGCGTTGCTTCCCGGTCCAGCCCGAGCCTGGACTGGACATGGAACAGGTTGGCCGCACTGTGCAGATGATGGCGCGCCCATGCCGCGCTGTGCGGTTCGACCACCTCTGGCACGACGGGCGACTCCCAGAACTCGATGTATTCCTGCTCGGGCCGCACCTCGCCGAGATAGCTCAGGCCATGCAAGGCGCTGCCCACGAAGCCGCACTGCTGCTCGACGATCGAGCGGTGCAGGCGCTCGACCAGGTCGTTCTCGAGCAGCACATCGTCGTCGAGAAACAGGCAGTAGGGAGCACTTGCTTTCGAGAGAAGAAAGGCGCGCTGCTCGGCCATCCCGCGGCGCGGAAGATGGCGCCATGCCTGCACTCCGTACCCGCGCGCGGCCAGGTAGCGCAGCACGGCTGCGACCTCCGGCTTGTCGAATACGCTGTCGCCATCGGACTGGTCCGAGACGACGATGCGCAGCTCGGGCCAGCTCTGGGCCGCCAGGGCGGTAAGCGTGACGGCCAGCGCGCAGGCGCGGTTGCAGGTCGGAACCAGCACGTCGATCGTGCCGGTCATGGGGCCGCCTCGCCCGTTGCGCCAGCGTCGCGCTTGCCGTAAAGGTAGGGATTGAGCGTGGGGTCGTTGTACATCTTAAATTGCCGGTACACCTTGAAATAGGCCCGGCCCGCGCATGCCTCGGACAGCAACTGGTCGAGGCAAGATGCGAGGTCGCGCCGCTGCTGCATCAGGCGCTGCAGCTTGCCGCTGCAACTGTCGAGATGGGCCGCGCCCGCGTCGGTGCGCTCGGTCTGCTCGCGCATGTGGAAAATCTTGAGCGACAGGATAGACATGCGGTCGATCATGGCGCCCGCGGTTTCGCTGCTCAGGCGCGCGTCGGGCGCGCAGGCGATGGGGCCGAGCGCGGCAAGAAGGGCCTCGTCGAGCGCTTCGACCGCGTCGTTTCTTTTCTGGTTATGCTGGTCGATGAGGCGCTTGCTTGCGGCAATCTCGGCCGGGGCCACATCGGTGCGCCTTGCCTTGTCTTCCTCGCGCCACAGCAGGCAATTGAAGCGATGATTGGCCTCTATCGAGCGCCATGCGAGGGGCCGCAAGGCGGTGTCGGCGGCGACGCCGGCGT
>JBAQKU010000454.1:0-10179 GCA_049301315.1 Telluria sp. | reverse complement strand
GTGTCGGCGCTGGCGCGCAACACGATCTTGCCGTTCTCGCCGGCCACGGCGCTGTCGGCGCTGACCAGGCCGCGCTGCTTGACGAGCGCGCCGTAAATGCCGATCTTGCCGCCATGCGCAATGATGTGCCCGAGGTTGCGCGACTGGTCGGCCGGCGCCGCCACCACCACATGCAGGTCGGGGCTGGACGAATCGACCAGTTGCACGGTGCGGCCCGCAGCCAGCACCACCTCGCCCTGGGGCGAGGTGATGATGCCGCTATTGTCGATATCGGGCGCGATCAGGAACACGCGCCCCCCGGCCGGGGTCGTGATGGCGCCCTGGTTGGCGATGCCGCCAGCGACCGGCCCGGCCGCGAAATTGTTCTTCCCGGCCAGGAAGTCCGCGTTCGACAGGTTCAGGGTGGAGGCGGTCAGGCCGTTCACGTCGATGCGCGCATCGCGCCCGAACAGGATGCCGTTCGGATTGATCAGGAACACGCGCCCGTTCGACTGCAGCGCGCCCAGGATCTGGCTCGGGTCCTGCCCCACGATGCGATTGAGCACCGCGCTGCTGTCGCTTTGCTGGATGAAGCGCGTCAGCTCGCCCGGCGCGACCGAGAAAGCCTGCCAGTCGATGATCGTGCCGGGCGTATTCGTGATCGAGAACACGTTGCCTTGCTGCGAAAAAGTGGCCTGTCCGTTGACCACCTGCGGCAGGATCGGATTCGCCGTGGCCCCCACGCAGCAGGCGGCAACCAGCAGCGCCATGGATGTGCGTTTCAATGTGGCGTGCGCCATGATCGTCTCCCCTATTTCTTAGTAGGCAAAGCCCATGCGGACATACACCTTGTTCTTGTCGCTGCCCGCAGTGGGGCCTTCCTGCAGCACGTGGCCGTAGTCGAGCTGCAGGTTCATCGACGTGCCCAGCGCCAGGCGCAGGCCGAGGCCGGCCCCGGCGATCGTGGTCGCGTCCAGTTCGCCGGCCAGCACATGGTTGCGCCGTGCGTGGGCGGCGTCGTAAAAGGCCAGCACCCTGCAGGTCCATCCGGGGTAGGCGCCGCACAGGTTCGGCGTGTACAGCTCGGCGTTGATGAAGGCGCCCGAATCGGTCGACACCGCGCGCTCCTCGAAGCCGCGCACCGAGGAGCTGCCGCCGGCCCCGAACTGTTCTCCCGGCACCAGCGCATCGCCGCTGACCTGGCCGTTCAGCAGCAGGCGCGCCTGCCAGTCGCGCGGCAGGGCGCGCGTGTAGGCGGCGGCGAAACGCACGATGTTGTAATCGGCGCGCGCCCCGGCGCGCGTGCGCGTGAAGTCGGCGCTGCCGCCGCGGCTGCCCCCGGATACGTTGTGCAGCACGCCGAGCGAGAGGTTGACCTCGCCGTTGGGCAGCGCCAGCGTGCCCAGATAGGTCAGGCTGAGCGGGTGCACCGTGACGTCGTTGCCGAAGTCCTGGCCGGCGAACAGCACGCTGTTCTTGAATGCCTTGAAGTCCACCCCGTAGACCAGGCGCGGCTCGAATTTTCCGCGCGGCGCCAGGCTCTGGTTGTAGCGCGCCCCGAACACGGTGCCCTTGCCGCTCAGCGCGAGGTCGAAGATGCCGGCGGTGACGGTGCCCGAATCGACGTCCGAGTAGTTGGCGAACAGGTCGAGCGAGTCGTTGCGCGCGTATAACGGGATGTGATAGCCGACGCCGTACACGCTGATCTGGCTGGGCTTCTCGGCCGTGGTGGTGTACTGCATGCTGGCCACATGGTCGCGCCCCCACAGGTTGGCGTGCTGCAGCACCACGCCCGCATGCGTCTTGCCGGTCTGCTCGCTGCCGGTGTTGTCCAGGTTGAGCATGGCCTTCCAGGGGCGGCTGTCGGACACTTCCAGTTTTGCGTTCACTTCGTCGTCGGCCTCGCCGCTTTGCAGCTTCAGGCTCACCTTCTTGGCCGGGTTCTCGTTGGCCATCTTCAGGTTGGCCGAGACCTGGTTCAGGTTCGGGCTGCGCGCCTCCTGCAGCGCCGGCAGGCTGCGCCGGATGTTCGCTTCGTCGAACACGTCGTTGCCGCTGACCGCGACGCGCCCGATCCGGGTCTCCACCACCTTGAGCCTGACCACGCCGCCATTGAGTTCCTGCTCCGGAAGCTGGACCGTGACGAGCTTGTAGCCGCGCGCCTGGTAGAGCGCCTCGAGCGCTTCGAGCGCACGCTGGACGTCGCCGAAATCGCGCCCCTTGCCGGCGAACGGACCCACGGCCGCCTCGACTTCGGAGGCGGGCAGCAGGCTGTTTCCCGCCACCTCGAAACGGCTGATCTCGAAGCGGACCGTGTCGCTGGCCGGGTCTGGCGCTGCCCAGGCCGCGCCGACGGCGGCGGCAAGCAGGAAGCCTGCGATCAGGCGCACAAAGCTAGGTGTCATAGGTTCTGGCCCTAAAAAAATGGGTGCTTGTTGTTGGCGTTGCGCGCGATGCAATTGTGGCGGAATCATCGCCATTGTGAGATTTCTGCTAATAGCAGTTTAGTCCGCTTTTTCTTGCACGTCAGAAATTCTTACCCGAACTGGGTGGGAGGCAGCGCGCCGTCCCCTGCCCGGGGCGAGCGGTGTTGCACGGGCAACACAAGGCGCGAAGCTTGGCGTGGCGATCGATGTTGACGTGTTAAAAAAACAACATTATCACTTGGTCTCGAAGGTGGTCACCCCGTCCCAGCCGGCGCCGGGAGGATGCGCACGGTAAAATCCGATGCGTTCGAGGTAAAGCCCATACAGGGCGCACCCGGGACTGGCTTCATGCAGGCTGGCGATGAGCGCTTCGGCCGCGTCCCACTGCTGGGAACGGACCAGTGCCAGCGCCCGGTCCCAGCGCCCCAGCTCGGCCAGCGCGGCCGCGTCCAGCGCATCGGCCCTGGCCAGCGGCTCGAAGACGGCGACCGGCTCGTTCTTGCCCTTGACCCGCACCAGGTCCAGTTCGCGGTAGGCGAATTCGGGGGCCGCGGCGCGCGTGAGCTCGCCCACCGCGATGCCCACCCCGTAGACCTTGGTGATGCCCTCGAGGCGCGAGGCGAGGTTGACCGCGTCGCCCATCACCGTGTAGGCGCGCCGGATCGCGGACCCCATGTCGCCCACGTGCATCAGGCCGGTGTTCAGGCCGATCCCGATCTTGAGCGCGGGCCAGCCGCGCGCCAGGAAGTCGGCATTGAGGCGGCGCGCGCTGGCCTGCATCAGCAAGGCGGTGGCCACGCCCCGGCTGGCGTGGTCAAGGAAGGCGACCGGGGCGCCCCAGAACGCCATCACGGCGTCGCCGATGTACTTGTCGAGCGTGCCGCGATGGCTGTCGCGGATGTCTTCCGACATCGCCGTCAGATACAGGTTGATGAACTCGCGCAGCGCCTTCGGGCTCAGTCCTTCCGAAATCGTGGTGAAGCCGCGCACGTCCACGAACAGCACCGTCAGCTCGCGGCTCTCGCCGTCCATCGTGTATTTTTCGGGATTTTCGGCCATCTCCGCGACCAGTTCGGGCGCCACGTATTCGCCGAAGCGCGAAACCAGCGCGCGCCCCTTGCGAAACTCGAACAGGTAGCCCCAGGCGAGATTGAACACGAACAGCGCCGCCACCAGCAGCAGCACGAGCGCCAGGTTGACGGCCCAGCCAAGCGAGGCATACATCCAGTAGTTGGCGCCGACCGCGGCGCCGGCCGCCGCCAGCGCCAGCACGATCGAATACAGGGGCGGCATCGCGGCCAGCGCGATGCTGAGCAGCACGCCGAACAGCAGCACCTGGCCCAGCTCGATGGCGAAGGCGAAGTCGGGCCGGTGCTTGAAGCTGTCGTCCAGGATCGACTTGATCAGGTTGGCGTGCACCTCGACCCCGGGGTACTCGGGGTTGACGGGGGTGGCGCGCAGGTCGTTCAGGCCGGGAGCGGTGGTGCCGACCAGCGCGATGGCGCCCGCCAGCACCTCCTGGCCGACCTTGCCGGCCAATACGTCGGAGGCCGAAACATAGGTGAAGGCGCCGCCCTCGCGCCCGCCCGGCCCGCGAAATTCGATCAGCGCCGACAGGTGCTGCCCGACCTTGATGCGCAGGCCGCGCCGCTGGCCATAGAAGATCGCGATCGCGTCGAGGCCGCCGTTGGCGCGCTCGCTGGCCGAGAGCTGGTCGATATTCGAGACGAACAGCGGCTTGATTGCCTTCGCATCCATCGCGACCGCGGCCGTGGCCAGCGCCAGGGACGGATAATAGCCGTCGCCGATGCGCATGAGGAGCGGCGAGGAACGCAGGATGCCGTCCGCGTCGGTCACCGCGGTGAAGATGCCGGCGCCGGCGGCCGCCTTCTGCAGGCGTTCCAGGTTCGCTTCGTAGCCCGGCGCGGCGATCGCGTCGAGCGTGCGCCCGTTCAGGTCCGCGAGCGTGAAGGCCGGCGCCGGCAGCAGGCCCTTGGCCTGCCTGGCCGAGACGTTATAGCCGAGCACCACCGGCTGCCCTTCGAGCGCATGGGCCAGCAGGCCGTCGTAATCGAGCTGCCCGCGCAATGCCGCCACGCGCGCGCCAAACCCGGCCACGTCCTTGAGCGCGCCGTGCGCCAGCCGTTCCAGCACCGCGTAGCCGGAGGTGTTGTCCGGCTCTGCGAACACCACGTCGAAGCCGACCGCCGCGCTCTCGTAGTGCGTGCTCAGCTGCCCCACCAGGCGCGCGATGACGTCGCGGTTCCACGGCCAGCGGCCAACCTCGACCAGGCTTTTTTCGTCGATATCGACGATCACGATGCGCGCATCGTGCACGGCCGGGGTAAGGCGCATGCGCATGCCCGACAGGAAGGTGTCCATGCGCTCGACCGGATTGAGGTTCAGGTAACCGGCCAGCTGCAGCGCGGCCAGCAGCGTGAGCAGCAGTCCCAGGGCCCAGCGCGCGCCGTAGCGCGCCAAAGCCTTGTTCCAGCGCGACGCCGCGCGCGGCCCGCTCATGGCCGGTAGCCCGGAATCAGCGCTTCGTCGATCGCGTCGATCTGGCGCGCGTCCATGTTCTTGCGCGCGAACTGCAGGTAGATCTTGCTGCGGATGAAAATGTCGAACAGCTCCGGGTCGATATGCCCGCTGGTGGCGAAGTTGCCCAGGATGCGCAGCGACTCCGACAGCAGCTTGCCCTTTTTGTAGGGGCGGTCGCGCGCCGTGAGGGCTTCGAAAATATCGGCGATCGCCATCAGGCGCGCCGGCACCGACATCTGGTCGCCGGTCAGGCCGCGCGGATAGCCCTTGCCGTCCATGCGCTCATGGTGCCCGCCCGCGTATTCGGGCACCTTCTGCAGGTGCTTGGGCCACGGCAGCGCTTCGAGCATGCGGATCGTGACCGAGATATGGTTGTTGATGATCTTGCGCTCGGCCTCGGTCAGGGTGCCGAAGCGCACCGTCAGGTTGTCCACCTCGTCGGCGTCGAGAAAATCGCGCTCTGTCCCGTCCATTCCGGTAAAGCGGTAGCGCGCGATGCGCCGCACGCGTTCCTGGTCGGCCGGCGCCATGCCCTCGCTGCCCAGATTGGCGCTGCGCAGGAACGCGCGGTCAGCGCGCAGCGCATCCTGGCGCAGCGCCAGCGCGGCGTCGGTCGCCTGCGCGTCGGCGCCGCCGCACTTGAGCCTGAGCGCGTCGATTTCGCAGTCGCGCAGCAGCACCTCGAAACGGGTGTCGATCAGCTCGATGCGGTCGAAGATGGTCTCGAGCTTGGTGGCCTTGTCGACCACGTGCACCGGGGTGGTGATCTTGCCGCAGTCGTGCAGCAGGCCGGCCAGCCACAGCTGCTTGCGCTCGGCGTCGCTCAGGCGGAATTCGGCCAGCGGCCCGCTCTCGGTGGCGTGCACGGCCTCGGCCAGCATCATGGTCAGCTCCGGCACGAACTGGCAGTGGCGCCCGGTGTAGGGCGACTTCTCGTCGATCCCGAGATTGATCAGGTTGACCAGCGCCTCGAGCAGTTCCTCGAGCTGGACGATGAGCTGGCCGTTGGTGATGGCCACCGCCGCCTGCGCCGCGAGCGCCTCGATGAAGCGCTGGTCGGTGGACGTGAAGGCGACGATTTCCCCGCTCCCGGCGCGTTTCGCATTGATCAGCTGCAGCACCCCGACCAGTTCGCCCTCATGGTCGTTCATCGGCACCGTCAGGAACGATTGGGAATGGTAGCCGAAGGCGGCGTCGAACGAGCGCATGGCCGAAAAATTGAAAGCGCGCTCCTGGTAGACGTCGTCGATATTGACCGACCGGCCCGAGTGGGCCGCATGGGCGGCCACCGATCCCAGGTTCTGCTGGCCGTGCTCGTCGAACAGCGGCACGTTTGCGATGTCGATCGGGTTGCCGCTGGCGCCGCCCTGGTAAATGCCGAGCGTGTCGTTGATCGAAATGTGAAAGCACAGGCTGCGCTTGTCCGCGCTGGGCCGGTACAAGGTGCCGCCGTCGGCGCCGGTCATGCTCTTGGCCACGCGCAGGATGCGTTCGAGCAGCGAGCCGAGATCGGGGCTGTTCCCGAGCGCGACACTCAGTTCGGTGAGCAGGTCAAGGCGCTGCGCGACCTGGGTGGGGTTTAGCTCTTGCATAGGTGGGGCCAGCCCTCGCTTGGTGGTACGCCGGCGCGCTTTTTTCACAGGGTGAAAATTCGGCTTTTTGCCAGAATGTAATTTCCAGAAGTGTAGCGCCAGCGCGCGCGCCTGTACATCTTTCGCATGCGGCGGCGCCGCCGGAGGCTACAAATTGTAGAGCCAGAGCGACACAAAACGGCTATTATCGCTCTTGATTGCAACTTAATGCGGCGGCGCTTGTCGCTTACGAGGGTGCGGTTATCGATGGCGGCTGCGACCGCGTCATGCTCAATATTCGAATAAATGTCGATTGCTACAGCCAGGGAGTGACTTTCAATGAAATTCCGATTTTGGGGAGTGCGCGGTTCGATTCCCTCTCCCGGTCCACGTACCGTGCGCTATGGCGGCAACACCACCTGCATCGAAGTGCGCAGCGACGACGGCACCCTGATCATCCTGGACGGCGGCACCGGCATCTTCGCCCTCTCGCAAAGCCTGGCCACGCGTGAGCCCGTGCACGCCAATATCTTCATCACCCACAGCCACTGGGACCACATCCACGGCCTGCCCTTCTTTGCGCCGCTGTTCATCCCCGGCAGCCGGGTGCGCCTGCATGGCGCGCTCGACCCGGTCACCGGCAACGGCATCGAGCACGTGATGAGCGTGCAACTGCAAAACAGCTACTTCCCGGTGAGCGAAGCGCAGCTCGACGCGACGGTCGAATACCAGACCCTGCGCTTCGATGAGGCGGTCGCGGTGGGCGACGCGGTGGTCGGCAACATCGTGATGAACCATCCCGTCACCAACCTGGGCTACCGGATCAGCTGCAACGGCAAGTCGCTGTTTTTCACGGGCGACCATGAGCCGTTCTACAACCTGTACCCGGCCGGCGATGCGCGCCACGCCCAATTCCAGGCCCACATCGAGCAGCGCCAGGCGGCAATCGACCAGGCCATGCAAGGGGTCGATGCGCTCATCGTCGACTGTTCGTACACGCGCGAGGAATACCCGGCCAAGCAAGGCTGGGGGCACGGCACCTTCGACGCCGCGCTGGCGAGCGCGCTGCGGGTCGGCGCCAAGGCGCTCTACTGCACCCATCACGAGCCGACCCGCAGCGACGACGAACTGGAAGCCGTGTTCGCGCAGGTGATGGCGCGCCATGCGCCGCTGCCCGTTGATCTCAAGGTGATCCTCGCCTACGAGGGCCTGGAAGTCGAACTGGCATAACCGCGCACCGAAAGCGAACCTCCATGAACGACGCCGTCAGCGACACCGGTCAACGCCTCGCATTCTTCAAGAAACTGCAGGCCGTCACCACCAAGATCCACGCCACCAGCAACCTCGACGAAATCATGCTCGACCTGGGCATGGAGTTCTGCGACCTGTTCAACAGCGACCGCTTCACGCTGTACGCGGTGACGCCGGAAAAGGATCACATCGTCTCCAAGGTCAAGACCGGCCTGACCTCGTTTCGCGACCTGCGCCTGGCCATTTCGCCCTCCAGCATCGCCGGCTTCGTCGCGCTCAGCGGCAAGACCATCAACATCGCCGACGTGTACGACGACGCCGAGCTCAAACGCCTGTCGCCCGAGCTCAATTTCCAGCGCGGGGTCGACCAGCGCACCGGCTACCGCACCCGTGAAATGCTGGTCGCGCCGCTGGTGGCGGTGCAAAGCGGTGAACTGCTCGGCGTGGTCCAGTTCATCAACAACCGCGCCGGCGGGGCGTTTTCGAGCATCTGCGCCGAAGGCGTCAAGGAATTGTGCGACACGCTCTCGGTGGCGTTCAGCCAGCGCCTCAATCCGCTCAAGCAGGTGCGCAGCAAGTACGACGACCTGGTCTCGGAAGCGCTGCTGGCCGCGCCCGAGCTGGAGCTGGCCACCCGTTCCGCGCGCAAGAAGGAGCTCGACGTCGAATCGGTGCTGGTCAATGAATTCCAGGTCAAGCTGGCGCACATCGGGCAGGCGCTGTCGCGCTTTTTCAACGTGCCGTACGAACCGTTCAAGGCCGAGCGCGTCAAGCCGGTCGACCTGCTCAAGAACCTGAAGCTGCAATATGTCGAACAGAACCAGTGGCTGCCGCTGGAAGACGGCAAGGACGGACTGCTGGTGATGGCGATCGACCCCGAGCGCGTCCACGCCAGCAAGATCGTCAACCAGATCTTCCCCAAGGCGAAGATCCTGTACCGCGTCACCACCAACGCCGAATTCGGCCAGACCGCGCAGCAGTTCTTCGACACGCCGGCCGACAGCGGCAGCTCGGTCGGCGAGCTGCTTTCGGGGATGGACAGCGACGACGAGGAAGGCGACGGTCCGCAGGAAGTGTCCGAAGCGGTCGAGAACGAACTGGTCAAGCTGCTCAACAAGGTGATCGTCGACGCCTACCGCCAGGGCGTCTCCGACATCCACATCGAGCCCCTGCCCGGCAAGGGCAAGACCGGGATCCGCTTCCGCAAGGACGGCTCGCTGGTGCCGTATATCGAAATTCCGGGCAGCTACCGCAGCGCGCTGGTGGCACGCGTGAAGATCATGTGCGACCTCGACATCTCCGAGCGGCGCAAGCCGCAGGACGGCAAGATCAAATTCAAGAAATACGGGCCGCTCGACATCGAACTGCGGGTCGCCACCATCCCCTCCGCCGGCGGGGTCGAAGACATCGTGATGCGCATCCTGGCGGCGGGCGAGCCGATCCCGCTCGACAAGCTCGGCATCCTGCCATACAACCTCGAGCGCCTGCGCGCCACGATCGCAAAGCCGTACGGCCTGTTCTTCGTGTGCGGCCCGACCGGATCCGGCAAGACCACCACCCTGCACTCGGTGCTGAGCCAGCTGAACACGCCCGACACCAAGATCTGGACCGCCGAGGACCCGGTCGAGATCACCCAGAAGGGACTGCGCCAGGTGCAGGTCAACCGCAAGGCGGGGCTCGATTTCGCCACCGTGATGCGGGCCTTCCTGCGCGCCGACCCGGACATCATCATGGTCGGCGAGATGCGCGACAAGGAGACCGTCAGCACCGGCATCGAAGCCTCGCTCACCGGCCACCTGGTGTTCGCCACGCTGCATACCAATAGCGCGCCCGAATCGATCGTGCGCCTGCTCGACATGGGGATGGACCCGTTCAACTTTGCCGATGCGCTGCTGGGGATCCTGGCGCAGCGCCTGGCCAAGCGCCTGTGCGCCAGCTGCAAGGTAGCCTACCACCCGGAGCCGGCCGAGATCGAGCTGCTGCTGAGCGAGTTTTGCGAAGAACTGCTCAACACCGAGAACTTCAGGAACGACCCGCAAGCGGCGCGCGGCGCGGTGCTGGCCGGCTGGAGCAAGCGCTACAGTGACGGCCAGGGCAAGTTCACGCTGTACCGCGCGCTCGGCTGCGCCGAATGCAACAAGGGCTACCGTGGCCGGGTTGGCCTGCACGAGCTGATGATCGGCACCGACAAGGTCAAGAAACTGCTGCAAGAGCACAGCCGGGTGGCGCAACTGCTGGCGGCCGCGCTCGAAGACGGCATGCT
Source organism: Telluria sp. (assembly GCA_049301315.1). Classification (GTDB taxonomy): domain Bacteria; phylum Pseudomonadota; class Gammaproteobacteria; order Burkholderiales; family Burkholderiaceae_D; genus JBAQKU01. The sequence continues at coordinate 148 of JBAQKU010000454.1, read as the reverse complement.
CACGCTCAAGATGGACGGCATCGAGAAAGTCCTTTCCGGCATCACCGACATCAAGATGGTGCGCGCGGTGTGCATCAAATAAGATGCTGCGCAGGCCAAAAAAAAATCGGGGTCTGTCCCCGATTCTTTTCGGGCCAAAAAAAATCGG
>JBAQKU010000453.1:0-4213 GCA_049301315.1 Telluria sp. | reverse complement strand
TATGTGCGCAAGGGACACCTGGTGAGCGTCACGCGCGACGACCTGGTGGGCCAGTACATCGGCCACACCGCCCCCAAGACGCGCGAGGTGCTCAAGCGCGCCATGGGCGGCGTGCTGTTCATCGACGAAGCGTATTACCTGTACCGCCCCGAAAACGAGCGCGATTACGGGCAGGAGGCGATCGAGATCCTGCTGCAGGTCATGGAGAACAACCGCGACGACCTGGTCGTGATCCTGGCCGGCTACAAGGACCGCATGGACCGCTTCTTCGAGTCGAACCCCGGCATGTCCTCGCGCATTGCGCACCATATCGACTTTCCCGACTACGGCGTGGACGAACTGGCACGCATCGCCGACCTGATGCTCGAAACCATGCACTACCACTTCGACCACGAGGCGCTGCGCGTGTTCGAGCAGTACCTGGTGCGGCGCATGGCGCAGCCGCATTTCGCCAATGCCCGCAGCGTGCGCAATGCGCTCGACCGGGCACGCCTGCGGCATGCATCGCGCCTGATGCACGATGCGGCCGGCAGCGCCGACGACGCATCCTTGACCACCATCACCGCAGCCGATCTGCTGGCCAGCCGCGTGTTTGCCGGCGCGCCCGGCGCACCTGCGCCAAACAAGGAGACGACAACGTGCTGAAAGCCCTTATTTTCGACGTCGACGGCACCCTCGCCGACACCGAGGCCGCTCACCGCGACGCCTTCAACGCCGCCTTCGCCGAGGTCGGACTGGGCTGGTACTGGAGCGAATCGCTGTACGCCAGCCTGCTCGACGTGGCAGGCGGCAAGGAGCGCATCCTGTATTACTGGAAGCTGGTCGACCCGGACGAGGCCGACGGCAGCGAGGTGCGCGCCACCATCGAACGCATTCACGCGATCAAGACGCGCCACTACGAAGCGCGGGTCGGCGGCGGCAAGCTGGCCCTGCGCCCGGGGATGCTGCGCCTGATCGGCGAGGCGCATGCGGCCGCATTGCCGATGGCGATCGCCAGCACCACCACACCGGCCAATATCGAGGCCCTGCTCGGCGCCGCGCTGGGCCAGCACTGGCGTGGCCTGTTCGCGGCGGTGTGCGACGCCTCCACCACCGCCAACAAGAAGCCGGCCCCGGACGTCTACCTGGCCGCGCTGGCCGCGCTCGGGGTGGCGGCGTGCGATTGCCTCGCGTTCGAGGATTCGGAAAACGGCTTGCGCGCCGCCACCGCGGCAGGAATCGCGACCATCGTGACGCCCACCGCCTTCACCCTCGGGCATCGCTTCAGCGACGCCTTGCTGGTGCTGCCGCACCTGGGCGACCCGGCGCTCCCCATGAGCGAGCACCCGCCCGGCGCCGAGCAGCGCTGGGTCGACCTGGCGGCGCTGCGGCGCTGGCACGACGGCACCCTGTTCGAGGCGGCATGAGCCGATTGCGCCACACAGACACTTTATAAAACCACAGGAGAAGACACATGGCAGCGACCTTGCAGCGTACCACCCTGACCCAGTTCCTGATCGAGGAACGGCGCCGCTATCCCAGTGCAAGCGGCGACTTCAACAGCCTGATCCTGAACGTGGCGCTGGCCTGCAAGAGCATCGCGCGAACCGTGGCGCACGGTGCGCTCGGAGGCGCGCTGGGCAACGCCGGCGGCAGCGTCAACGTCCAGGGCGAAGTCCAGAAAACGCTCGACGTGATGAGCAACGACGCCTTCCTCCACGTGACCGAATGGGGCGGCCAGCTGGCCGCCATGGCGTCCGAGGAAATGGAGCTGCCTTACCAGATTCCCCCCCAGTTCCCCAAAGGGAAATACCTGCTGGTGTTCGATCCGCTCGACGGCTCCTCCAACATCGACGTCAACGTCTCGGTCGGCAGCATCTTCTCGGTGCTGCGCGCGCCCGAGGGCGGCGGCGAGGTCGGCGAGGCCGACTTCCTGCAGCCCGGTGCGCGGCAGGTGGCGGCCGGCTATGCCATCTATGGCCCCTCGACCATGCTGGTGCTCACCGTCGGCAACGGCGTGAGCGGCTTCACGCTCGACCCCGACCTGGGCGAATTCATCCTGACCCACCCGGCGCTGGCCGTCCCGCCGGACACCCAGGAGTTCGCCATCAACACCTCCAACAGCCGCTTCTGGGAAGAGCCGATCAAACGCTACGTGGACGAGTGCACCGCCGGGCGCACGGGGCCGCGCGGCAAGGACTTCAACATGCGCTGGATCGCCTCGATGGTGGCCGAGGCGCACCGCATCCTGATGCGCGGCGGCGTCTTCATGTATCCGCGCGACTCGCGCGACCCGCTGCGCGCCGGCCGCCTGCGCCTGCTGTACGAAGCCAACCCGATCGGCTTCCTGATGGAACAGGCCGGCGGCGCGGCCAGCACCGGGCGCCAGCCGATCGGCGCGGTGCAGCCAAGTTCGCTGCACCAGCGCATCGGCTTCATTTTCGGTTCGCGCAACGAAGTCGAGCGCATCGAGCGCTATCACAACGAGCCCCGGGAAGACATCATGCCGATTCCCCTGTTCCACGAACGCGGCCTGTTCCGCGCCCCTGTCTGACAAAGCGAGAGTGAAGTCATGTCTGAACGCCACCCCATCATCGCCATCACCGGCTCTTCCGGCGCCGGCACCACCTCGGTCACGCGCACTTTCGAGAACATCTTCCGGCGCGAGAACGTGCGCTCCGTGATCATCGAGGGCGACAGCTTCCATCGCTACGACCGCCAGGAAATGAAGCTCAAGCTGGCCGCCGCCGACGAACGCGGCGACAACAACTTCAGCCACTTCGGGCCGGACACCAACCTGTTCGCCGAGCTCGAAGCACTGTTCGCCACCTACGCCGCGACCGGTGCCGGCAAGCGCCGCAAGTACCTGCACGACCACGAGGAAGCGGCGCCCTACAAGCAGGACCCGGGCACCTTCACGCCGTGGGAAGACGTGGACGGCGAGAACGACCTGCTGTTCTACGAGGGCCTGCACGGCGGCGTGGTGACCGACCAGGTCAATATCGCGCAGCACCCGGACCTGCTGATCGGGGTGGTCCCGGTGATCAACCTGGAGTGGATCCAGAAGCTGTGGCGCGACAAATCCAAGCGCGGCTACTCGACCGAGGCGGTGACCGACACCATCCTGCGCCGCATGCCCGACTACGTCAATTACATCTGCCCGCAGTTTTCGCACACGCACGTGAACTTCCAGCGCGTGCCCTGCGTCGACACCTCCAATCCCTTCATCGCGCGCGAAATCCCGGCGCCCGACGAAAGCATGGTCGTGATCCGCTTCGCCAACCCGCGCGGCATCGATTTCCCCTACTTGCTGAACATGGTGCCGGGCTCGTTCATGTCGCGCGCCAACACCATCGTGGTCCCGGGCGGCAAGATGGAGCTGTCCATGCAGCTCATTTTCACGCCCTTCATCCTGCGCATGATGGAGCGCAAAAAACGCGCCACCGGCGTACTCTGAGAGGCTGCCATGAACGCTCCCGAAAACAAGCTGGCCAACTCCACGCGCGCGGCCGACGCCCTGCGCTTCCTGGCCGCCGATGCGGTCGAACAGGCCAGCTCCGGCCACCCCGGCGCCCCGCTCGGCATGGCCGACATGGCCGACGTGCTGTGGCGGCGCCACCTGCGCCACAACCCGGCCGATCCGCTATGGCCCAACCGCGACCGTTTCGTGCTCTCCAACGGGCACGCCTCGATGCTGCTGTACGCGCTGCTGCACCTGTCCGGCTACGACCTGCCGGCGGCCGAGCTGCGCCGCTTCCGGCAAATGGGCTCACGCACCCCGGGCCATCCCGAGGTGCACCTGACACCTGGCGTCGAGACCACCACCGGCCCTCTCGGGCAGGGGCTGGCCAACGCGGTCGGCATGGCGCTGGCCGAAAAGCTGCTGGCCGCCAGCTTCAACCGCCCCGGGCACGGCATCATCGACCATCACACCTACGTGTTCATGGGCGACGGCTGCCTGATGGAAGGCATCAGCCACGAAGCGGCCTCGCTGGCCGGCACCCTGGCGCTGGGCAAGCTGATCTGCCTGTACGACGACAACGGCATCTCGATCGACGGCAACGTGACGGGCTGGTTCGGCGACGACACGGCGGCGCGCTTTGCCGCCTACGGCTGGAACGTGATTGCCGCGGTCGACGGGCACGACCAGCACGCGCTCGAGCGCGCCCTGTGCCAGGCCAAGTCCCAGCACGCGCGCCCCACCCTGATCTGCTGCAAGACCGTGATCGGGCAC
>JBAQKU010000452.1:0-4276 GCA_049301315.1 Telluria sp. | reverse complement strand
CCACAGCGCCCGTTCGCGGATGCCGGCGTTCGCCAGCGCCTTTTTCACATCGGCGATCAGGGGCGCCATTTTTTCGGGCGCACCGTGCTGCACGTAAAAGTGGTAGGCGATCACGTCGCAGTATTTGTCGGCGCCGGCCGCCAGGTAATCCTTGAACCAGCTCAGCCCGTAATTGCCGGTGATGCCGGAACAAACGATCTTGGCGGCCGGATCGACCTGCCGTATCGCTTGTGCGGCGTTCCTGGTCAGCGCGGCCATCTGGCGCGGGCTGCCGTTAAAGAAGCGCGTCAGGTTAGGTTCGTTCCACACTTCATAGGCCGCGATCGCTCCCTTGTAGCGCGTCGCCACCGCATGCACATAGGCGACCCAATCGCTCATGTGGGCCGGCGCCGTGTTGGCGCCCTTGCCGTAGGCGCCTGCGCTGGCCGGATTGGATGCGGCCCAGGCCGGCGTTGCCTGCAGGGGAAGCAGCAAGTCCACCCCGGCGCCCTTGGCATTGGCCACGATGCGGTCGAGGTGGCTCCAGTTCCAGCGCCCCGGCGCCGGCTCGAGGTCGGCCCAGGTCACGTTCGCGTCGTGCAGGCGCAGTGCGCCGAAGCCGGCCTGCTTCCACAGCGCGTTGGGCAGGCTGCGATGCACATGGGCGCCAAAAAATGCCGGGGTGAATTCCTGCGGCGCCGCCGCGCACAACAGCGGAGCGGCGCAGGCCAGCCAGCACAGGGCGCGCGCGGCCCGTTTCATCGCCGCCTCATCCATGGCTCAGGCATTTCAGCTTCAGGTAGAAATACGCGTATTTCACCGTGTAATACAGGAACCAGAAGCGCCCGCGCAGCGAGGTGGCGAAGTCAGCAAACACTTCGCCCTTTCCGCTCAGTACCTGGTCGGCGTAGGACATGAACATGCCGTTTTCCCTGAAATAGTAAAGCGATGGAATCTTGCCTTCCTGCCGGTAGTACAGCAGCGGCTCGGGCAGCGCGGCGAACAGGATGCCGGCGCGCGACAGGCGCGAATAGAACTCGTAGTCCTGGGCCCGGCGCAGCTCCACGTTGTAGGCGCCGAAGCGTTTGAACAGGCTGGCGCGCATGAAGGCGGTCGCGTTATGAAACCGCATCTTCCCGCGCGAGAATTCGAGTCCGATCGCCTGTGGCGTCGCCGGAAAGCCCCGGGCCGGCTTGCGCGCCTCGTCGATGTCGTGCACGAACGGGACCCAGCCGGACCCGAGCACGCCGATGTCCGGATGCGCTTGCAGGTAGGCCAGCTGTCTGGCGAAGCGCTCGGGAAAGGAAATGTCGTCGGCGTCGCACACCGCCACGAACTCGCCGCGCACCTGCTCGATGCAGGTGTTGCGGGCCCGCCCGCGTCCGCCGTGCGGCATCGCGAACACGCGGATGCGCGCGTCTTCAGCGGCATGGCGTTTGATGATCTCGAGCGTATTGTCGGTGCTGCCGTCGTCGACAAAAATCAGTTCCCAGTTCTGGCAAGTCTGCTGCCTGATGCTCACGATGGTGGCGTCCAGGAAGCGCGCCCCGTTGTGGCACGGCATCATGACCGAGATCAGTGCCTGCCCTTTGCTTGCTTCGTTCATCGTCATCCTGCTCCCATTAAAGCCGCGCCTCGCGGCGCGGCGGTCGTTGCACGCGGCCCGCGGGCGCGTCCCTGATTCATTGCATGGCCACTGCCTCGGCGTAGATGTCTTCCAGTTTCGGCGTCTGGCGCGACAGGTCGAAGCGTTCCAGCACGCGCGCGCGCCCTGCCGCGCCGAAGCGCGCACGCAGGCCGGCGTCGCCCAGGAACTGCGACAGGGCCTCGGCCAGCTGGTCGACACTGCCCTCGCCGATCACGCAGCCGGTCACGCCGTCCTCGACGGTTTCGGCCAGCCCGCCATTGCGCGACACGATCGCCGGCAGGCCCGAGGCCGCCGCTTCGATCGCGCCCAGCCCGAATGCTTCCTGCGAGCCATTGGCGCCGGTCTTGCTCACCAAAACGCTTACGGCGCAGCCGGCCACCACGCGCGCCACCTCCTGGTGCGCCAGCGCGCCGTGAAACACCACGCGCTGGCCCAGCCCGAGCGCGCGCGCCAGACCGGCATAGGCGCCGTGCCGCGGGCCGTTGCCGATCAGGCGCAGCCGGCTTTCGGGAAAGCGCGGGGCGACGCGCGCGAAGGCGCGGATCAGTTCCTCTATCCCCTTGGCGTCGACCAGCCGCCCCACGCACACCACGTCAAGGCTGCGTTCGGCGATCGGCAGCGGACTGAAACGGTCCGGATCGACCCCGATGTAATGCTGGACAATCGATGTCTCCGGAAAACCCATCGCGCGCAGGCGCGCTTCGATGAATCTGGAGACCGCGATCACCTTGACCGCGCTGCGTTTGAGCCTTGGCAAGCCGAGCAGGTAGCGCAGGCCGAACAGCCCGCCGCGCGCCAGCGCGCCGGCGCGCACGGTCGCATCGAATCCGTGGAAGGTCACCACCAGCGGCACCTTGAGCGTTCTGGCGATCGGCAGCGCGTACACCCCGTTCGGGCCGAAGTGCGCGTGGATCAGCTTCACGCCGGCGAACGCGTCCGCCCCGCCCCACGCCCAGGTTCCGGGATGCAGGGCAAACGCCTTGGCCGGCCAGCCGCGCCGTCCGGCCATGATGGGCTTGCAGGCAATGCCTTCGACCGCGCCCAGCTGGCGCCGCACGAACATGACCGGTTCGAAGCGCGCCAGCGAACGCGCCTGCTCGAGCACGAAGGACTCCGACGGCAACGGGAAGGCGTTGACGTGGATGGCGACGCGGCCGCACCCGCTCATACGGTTTTACTCATTCGCAAGGTGGCGCCGGAGAGGCCGATAAAGAGCAGCCATTCGAGCGCGTAGCCGCTCGATTCGGCCGCCGGCTCGAAGAAATACTGGCCCGCGATGGCCATCAGCACCGCCATCGAGATGCGGGCGGCCTGCGCCACCTGCGGGTCGGACGCGCGGGCAAAGGCGAGCTGGGCCGAACGCAGGGCCCACACGAAGGTGCCGACGTAGAAGATCAGGGCCGGCACTCCGAAATACACGGCCTGGTTCAGGAACACGTTGTGGGCATTGGTGTATTGCAGGCTCGAGAGCCTGAGCGAGAGGCGCCACACCGCTTCCTGGCTGCTGCCGAACACGAACGAAAACAGGTCGCCGGTAATGGCCAGCATGGCCGACTGCCACAATTCGATGCGGGTGAGCATGGTATTGAAGGCGCCCCCCATGATCAGGCTGCCCGCGGTCAGGCTGGCGATGCCGGCGCACACGAGCCCGATGTGCACGATCCACGCGCGCCTGAACGCGAGCAGGCGGCGCGGCGCCATCAGCACCAGCATGCCGAACAGGCTCCAGGCCCAGGCGCCCTTGGCCTTGGTCAGGTACAGCAGCACGGCGGTGACGAGCAGGACCCCGAACGCGAAAAAGCTCGTCAGGCCATTCTTGGTGGCGCGCGAAAACACCAGGCCGAACGCGGTCAGCAGCACCGGAACCAGGAAAATCGACAGCCCGTTGGGGTGGTTGTACAAGCCGGCCACGGCCGAGCGCACCAGGGTGCCGTCGATGTCCATCTTGACCGCCGTGGCCGCGTTCATCCTGACCGGGAACGGCCCCTCGAACAGGTATTGCGACAATCCCAGCAGCAGGTTGGGCCCGGCCGCGACCAGGAACACCAGCAAGATGAAGCGCAGGTCGCCCGGTTTACGCACGCTGAAGGTCAGGAAGGCATACGCCACGAAGGCCGGGGCCAGGTTGCGAAAGGTAAAGAACGAGAGCGGCGCAAGCTGGTAGATGCCGACGAAGCCGGCCAGGAAGGCCCAGCCGAAATACAGCGCCACGAAGCGGTTGGTCTGCCAGGCCGACTCGAGGATGCGCGCGGGCTGGCGCGTAAAGATCACCGCGTCGGCCACCAGCAGGGCGAACGCGATCAGCATCAGCACTTCGAGCGGGTTCGAGGCCGGCCCGCCGATCCCGATGTCGCGCGTGCGCACGTCGACCCCGGCGGCCAGGATCATCAGGCCGACGAACCACAGGCGCGGCTTGCCATAGTCGAACCATGGCCGGGCCTGGCGCGGTACCGGTGTTGCCAGCGTGCTCGTTGCGTCGCGCATGTGCTTTCCTCTTTGCTGTCAAGGCGCCCCTTGCGGAGCGCCGGGTAAATGGTTCAGCCGCCGGTGAGCACGGCGACGTTGCGGCGCAGGATCAGGGCAAGCAAGGCGCATACCGCCGCCAGCGCAAGCGCCTGCGCCAGCAGGGCGCCCGCCGCCAGCCACAGC
>JBAQKU010000451.1:0-5517 GCA_049301315.1 Telluria sp. | reverse complement strand
GCATCGAGCAGGCCGTCCGCCACCAGCAGCATCTTCAGAAAATTGCGCAGCGAGGTGGCGCGGTTGACCGCCTTGGACAGCCCGTTCCCGCACCACAGGCTGCCGACCGCGCCGTCCATGAAGCACACCCCGGTGGCGCTCTCGGCGCGCGGATACGGCCCCTCCCCCACCAAGACATGGCGCACCGCGGGCAGCGGCAGGGCGAACGCGGCGAACAGGCGCTGCCCGTTGGGCAGGTAGTCGTCGGCGGCGAGCGCCTGCAGGTAGCCGGGCTGGGCGCGCTCGATCGCCTCCAGGCCCTTGAGCAGGTGGGGGCGCCAGGACGCATCGGCGCGCGCGACGGCGTCCAGGATCGAGGGGGGAATCGGGCTGTCAGGCATGAAGGAAAAGAAGGACAAAGTAGGCAATTGTAGCGCACCGCGCGGCGTCGGCCCGCGCCGGAATAATGCGATTTCAACCACGCGTCGGCTTTTTCCGAATCGGTGCATCATTGCTCCGACCCGATCGGGCACCAGCAGCTTTACACGTCAATCATTAAGGCAAGGAGACTCAGATGCAAACCATTTCAGAAATCATGACCCGGGACGTGCACACCATTTCACCCGACGAAACCGTGCGCCGCGCGGCGCAGTTAATGGACGAGTTAAATGTCGGCTCGATCCCGGTCTGCGACGGACCCAGGCTGGTGGGCATGATCACCGACCGCGACATCACGGTGCGCGCGACCGCCGCCGGCATGGGCCCCGAGTCGACCCGGGTCGGCGACGTGATGAGCACCGACGTGCGCACCTGCTATTCCACCCAGAACGTCGACGAGGTGCTGAGCCAGATGGGCGACGTGCAGATTCGCCGCGTGCCGGTAGTCGACCAGGCCTCGCACAGCCTGGTGGGCATCGTCTCGCTGGGCGACATGGCAACCAAGCATTCGGCCGGCATCGATCATGCGCTGGAGGAAATCTCCTCGCCGTCCGAGCCGGATCGCCCGCAGGCGCACTAGGCGGCACGCTTGGCATCGCCGCAGGACGGGCACATTGTGGTAAAGCCGCAATGTGCCCGTCCTGCATTTCTACCCGCCTTGGGGAATTCCCGCCTGTCTTTCTTGTCAACCGTATGCGTTCAAGCCCGACAGCGAGGAACCCCAATTGGCAGCGCCCGACGACCTCAGCAAGCTTTCGATCGACCGTAGCGCCAAGGCAACGCCGTCCGGCGCCAGGCGCAAGTGGGCGCGCCGGCTCAAGCTCGCGCTTGTCATCCTGATTGCGCTGGGTGTCGCGTTCGCCGCCATGCGTGCGTTTCCGCGCCGCACGACGGTGCAGACGGCCAGCGTCAGCCTGGTGTATCCCTCGCAAAACTACACATTGCTCAACGCCACCGGGTACGTGGTGGCGCAGCGCAAGGCCGCCATCTCGTCCAAGGCCACCGGGCGGCTCGAGTGGCTGGGCGTGCTCGAAGGCAGCCAGGTCAGGAAAGGCCAGCTGATCGCAAGGCTGGAAAACGGCGACGTCAGCGCCGCCCTCGGGCAGGCCGAGGCCAACGTCCAGGTGGCGCAGGCCAACCAGGAGCAGGCCGGGGCCGAGCTGGCCGATGCCCGGGCGGCCTACCGGCGCTCGTCCGAACTGCTGGCGCAACGCTTCATTTCACCGGCCACCCACGATAGCGCGCAGGCCCGCTACAACAAGGCGCAAGCGACCATGGTCGCGATGCGCGCCGCCGTGACCGCGGCGCGCGCCAATGCGCAGGCGGCCAGGGTGGCGCTCGGCCAGACCATGATCCGCGCCCCGTTCGACGGCGTGATCCTGACCAAGAACGCCAACGAGGGCGACAACATCACGCCGTTTTCTTCGGCCGCCGAGAGCAAGGGCGCGGTCGTCACGCTGGCCGACATGGATACGCTCGAGGTCGAGGCCGACGTGTCCGAATCGAACCTGGCGCGCATCCATGCCCTGCAGCCGGCCGAGATCGCGCTCGACGCCTTCCCCGAGCTGCGCCTGGCCGGCGTGGTCTCGCGCATGGTGCCCACGCTGGACCGCAGCAAGGCCACGCTGCTGGTCAAGGTGCGCTTCGTCGAGCGCGACCGGCGCGTGCTGCCGGACATGAGCGCCAAGGTCGCGTTCCTGTCGCACGCGGTGCCGCCGGCCGACAAGAAGCCGGTGCTTGCGCTGCGTCCGGCGGCGCTGGCCAGGCGCGACGGCGAGCAGGTCGCCTTCGTGCTCAAGGACGGCAAGGTGCGCCGCGCGCGCGTGACGCAGGGCCGCAAGATCGGCGAGCTGGTCGAGGTGAGCGGGCTGGCCGCCGGCGACAAGGTGGTGCTCGATCCGCCCGACAGCCTGGACGACGCCGCGCCGGTCAAGCTGGCCAAGGAGTAAGGCATGCGCGCGCTGGTCGAGATCGAACACCTGGTCAAGGCCTACCGGCGCGGCGGGCAGACGGTGCCGGTGCTGACCGACATCACGCTGACCATCGGCGCGGGCGACTTCACAGCCCTGATGGGCCCTTCCGGCTCGGGCAAGAGCACCCTGCTCAACCTGATCGCCGGCATCGACAAGCCCGACAGCGGCTCGCTGCGGGTGGACGGGCTCGACATCACGGCGCTGTCCGAATCCGAGCTGGCCGACTGGCGCGCCAGGCACATCGGCTTCATTTTCCAGTTCTACAACCTGATGCCGGTGCTGAACGCGTTCGAGAACGTCGAGCTGCCGCTGCTGCTCACTTCCCTGTCGCGGCGCGAGCGGCGCGAACGCGTCGAAATGACGCTCGGGATGGTCAGCCTGCTCGACCGCATGGACCATACGCCGGCCGAACTGTCGGGCGGCCAGCAGCAGCGCGTGGCCATTGCGCGCGCCATCGTGACCGACCCCACCCTGATCGTGGCCGACGAGCCGACCGGCGACCTGGACCGGGTGTCGGCGGCCGAAGTGCTGGCCCTGCTGAACCGCCTGAACCGCGAACTGGGCAAGACCATCATCATGGTCACCCACGACGTGCACGCGGCGCAGCAGGCGAGGACCATCATCCGCCTCGACAAGGGCGAGCTGAGCATCTCCGATTCGGCGGCCTAGACCATGTACCTGCTCAAGCTGATCACCAAGAACGCCCTGCGCCACAAGCTGCGCACCGCCCTCACGGTGCTCGGCCTGCTGGTGGCCACGCTCGCATTCGGCTTCTTGCAAACGGTGGTGAGCGCGTGGTACGCCGGGGCCGAGGCGGCCTCGAACACCACGCTCATCACGCGCAACGCCACCTCGCTGGTGTTCGCGCTGCCGCTGTCGTACGCGGGGCGCATCCGGGCGATCGACGGCGTGACCGGGGTCGCCTACGCCAACTGGTTCGGCGGCGTCTACAAGGATCCCAAGAACTTCTTTCCGCAACTGGCGGTGTCGGCCGCCAGCTACCTCGACATGTATCCCGACTTCCTGCTGCCGGCCGAGCAGCGCAAGGCCTTCCTGCACGAGCGCAAGGGGGCGATCGTGGGACGCAAGCTGGCCGACCAGTTCGGGTTCAGGCTGGGCGACGTGATCCCGATCCGCGGCACCATATACCCGGGCGACTGGAGCTTCGTGGTGCGCGGCATCTACGAGGGCAAGAGCGCCAGCACCGTGACCACCCAGATGTTTTTCCATTGGGAGTACCTGAACGAGACCATGCTCAAGAGCGCGCCGCGGCGCGCCAACCAGGTCGGCCTGTACATTATCAAGATCGGGCGCGCCGACGATGCCGCCTCGATCGCGGCCGCCATCGACGCCACGTTCAAGAACTCGCTGGCCGAAACGCTGACCGAAACCGAGAAGGCGTTCCAGCTCAGCTTCGTGTCGATGTCGGAGGCGATCGTGGTGGCGGTGCGGGTGGTGTCGTTCGTCGTGATCCTGATCATCATGGCGGTGATGGCCAACACGATGGCGATGAGCGCGCGCGAACGGCTGGCCGAATACGCGACCCTGAAGGCGCTCGGCTTCGGTCCGCTGTTCCTGGCCGCGCTCATCTTCGGCGAGTCGATCCTGCTTGCGCTGGCCGGCGCCGCGCTCGGCGTGGCCCTGCTGTTCCCGGCCGCGGCGCTGTTCCTCAGGCAAATGGGCACGCTTTTCCCGGTGTTCGAGGTAGCGCCGGAAACGCTGCTGCTGCAGCTGCTGTGCGCGCTCACGGTCGGCGTCGTGGCCGCGATCGCCCCCACCTTGCGCGCCACCCGCGTCAACATCGTCGAAGGACTGAGGAGCATCGGTTGAAGATCCCGTTCGGCTACATCGCGCGCAACCTGTGGGCGCGCCGCCTGACCACCACGCTGACCGCGGCCGGACTGGCGCTGGTGGTGTTCGTGTTCGCCACCGTGCTCATGCTCGACGAAGGCCTGCGCACCACCATGGTGACCACCGGTGAATACGACAACGTGGTGCTGATCCGGCGCTCGTCGGAGACCGAAGTGCAAAGCATCATCCCGCGCAGCCAGGCCAGCGTGGCGACCAGCCATGCCGCGGTCGCGCTCGGAACCGACGGCCAGCCGCTGGCCTCGAAAGAAACCGTGGTGCTCATTTCGCTCAAAAAACGCGACTCCGACAAACCGTCCAATGTGATCATCCGGGGCGTGGGCCAGAACGCGCTGGCCCTGCGTCCGCAGGTGCGCATGACGAGCGGGCGCATGTTTCGCGCGGGCGTGTCCGAAATCATTGCCGGCGCCAGCATCGCGCGCCGCTTCGAGGGCGCCGGCATCGGCGAGCGATTGCGCTTCGGCCAGCGCGAGTGGACCGTGGTCGGCCTGTTCGACGCGGGCAACAGCGGCTTCGATTCGGAAATCTGGGGCGACGCCGAACAGTTGCTTCAGGCGTTTCGCCGTACCGTCTATTCGTCCGTTGTGCTAAGGCTCAACGACAGCGCGCGCTTTGACGGCTACAAGCGCGCCATCGAGGCCGACCCGCGCCTGACGCTCGAGGCGAAGCGCGAGCAGGTGTTCTATTCGGACCAGTCGCGCGCGCTGTCGACCTTCATCAGCATTCTCGGCATGGCGCTGTCGGTCATTTTTTCGATCGGCGCGATGATAGGGGCGATGATCACCATGTATGCCTCGGTGGCAAACCGGGTGGCCGAGATCGGCACCATGCGCGCGCTCGGCTTCCAGCGCCGCAGCATCCTGGCCGCGTTTTTGGTCGAAGCGCTGCTGCTGGCGGCGGCCGGCGGCGTGGCCGGACTGGGTTTCGCCTCGCTGATGCAGTTCCTGTCCTTCTCGACCACCAACTTCCAGTCGTTTTCGGAGCTGGCCTTCGGGTTCACGCTCAACGGCGCGATTGTGGTGAAGTCGCTGCTGTTCGCGCTGGCGATGGGCTTTATCGGCGGCTTTTTGCCGGCGCTGCGCGCGGCGCGCATGGAAATTGTCGATTCGCTGCGCGCGGCCTAGGCATTGATTGACGTCCTCCCCGTCCTGAAGGGCGGAGATTCCTACTTCTAGCGTCGCACGTCCGCGACGGAGAATGTTCTTGGCAGCGTTGACATCACGATTGTGAAGACAGCCGCATTCCTTGCAAGTCCATT
>JBAQKU010000450.1:0-4775 GCA_049301315.1 Telluria sp. | reverse complement strand
CTCAATACCACCGTCAAGGCCGACCACGACGCGCCCCCCATCACCGCAATGCTGGCCGACTTCGTGGTAAATCACCCCTCGCGCGGCTGGAACGATCAAGTCGAGGAACAAGCCCAGCGCACCTTCGCCAACTGGCTCGGCTGCGCGATCGGCCCGGCGACCCACGAAACCATCGAAGCGGCCCTGGCCGCGGTACAGGAACTGGCGCCATCGGCACAGGCGAGCCTGCTGGGCCGCAAGGAAAAGGTCGACATGGCCAGTGCCGCCCTGCTCAACGGAATCAGCTCGCACACGTTCGATTTCGACGACACGCACCTGAAAACGATCATCCATCCTGCCGGCCCGGTGGCCTCGGCGGCGCTGGCGCTGGGCGAACACATCGGCGCTTCCGGACGCGAGATCATCGATGCCCTGGTGATCGGCGTGGAAGTGTTTTGCCGCATCGGCAATGCGGTCTATCCCGACCATTACGATCGTGGCTGGCACATCACCGGCTCGACCGGCATGATCGGCAGCGCCGCGGCCTGCGCGCGCCTGTTAAAACTGAGTGCGGCGCAGACCCGGATGGCGCTGGCCATCGCCGCGTCCCAGCCAACCGGGCTGCGCGAACAGTTCGGCACCATGACCAAGCCTTTCCATCCGGGCGCCGCGGCCAGGGCCGGCCTGATGGCGGCCTTGATGGCCAGGCACGGTTTTACCGCGTCACACCGGGCGCTGGAAGCGCCGCGCGGGCTGCTGCAGGTGTTTTCCGACAAGACCGACTGGAGCGAAGTGACCGAACGCCTGGGCCAGAGCTGGGAAATCGCGCTCAACACCTACAAGCCGTTCGCGTGCGGCATCGTGATCCATCCGAGCATCGACGGCTGCGTCCAGCTGCGCGAAGCGCACGCGCTGCAGGCCGGCCAGATCGACAGGGTGGTCATCAAGGTCCATTCGCTGGTGCTCGAACTGACCGGCAAGAAGACCCCGCGTACCGGGCTGGAAAGCAAATTCAGCGTCTACCACTCGTGCGCGGTCGGGCTGTTGTTCGGCAAGGCCGGCGAACATGAATACACCGACCATAGCGTGAACCTGCCGGAGGTACTGGCCATGCGCGCCAGGGTCGAGGCGATCGTCGACGACGCCATCGACGAGGCATCGGCCGATGTGACGGTCCACACCACCGACGGGCGCAGCGTGCATGTGTTTGTCGAACATGCGATCGGCAGCCTTGAGCGGCCGATGAGCGAAGCGCAGTTGAAAGCCAAGTTTGTCGACCAGAGCGCGCCGGTCATCGGCGTCGCCCAGGCCGAGCAGGCATGGCTGCTGTCGCGCGCCCTGGCGGCGCAAAAAAACCTGAAGGCACTGCTGGAGGCAGCGACCCGCAACTAAGCATCAGCAACGACAGAGGTACCGAATGATCCGGCGTGGCGCAGTCCCGGCCCGCCGGCAAATAAAAAATAGACGGTTTCTACATCAATGGAGAAGACAATGAAAAAAAACGCTTCCGCCGTATTTGCTGGTTTGTTGAGTGTGGTGCTGGCGCTGGCCGGCGCTGGCAATGCCCTGGCGCAGTCCGCCGCGCCCTACCCGCACAGCCGGGTCACGCTGGTCACCCATTCAAGTCCTGGCGGCGGCAGCGACGTCTTCCTGCGCGACCTGGCAAAAACCCTGGGTCCGATCATGGGCGTCAATTTCATCGTCGAAAACGTCACCGGCGGCAGCGGCGCCAAGGCCATGGCGCACGTGGCCAAGGCCAAGGCCGACGGCAGCGTGTTCTATGCCACCACGCCGACCTATATCCAGACCTCCCTGTTGTCCAGGCCGGAAGTGAACTATCTGGCGCTGGAGCCGGTGGCGATCCTGTTCCAGGACCCGGAAGTGATTTTCACGCGCGCCGATGCGCCGTGGAAGAGCCTGACCGAGGTGCTGGAGCGCGCGCGCCGCGAGCCGGGCAAATCGCGCTGGGGCGCGGCCAACCCGGCCTCGCTCGAACGCATCGCGCTGGAACGGCTGGCGCGCAAGGCCGGCGTGAAGGTGCCGGTGGTGCCGCATGAAGGCGGCGGCGACATGATGATCAATGTCCTGAACGGTACGCTCGATATCGGCGTCGGCGAAATGCAGGAATTGCAGGGCCAGCTACAGGCAGGCAAGATCCGCATCCTCGCCACCTTGTCCGATACCCGCCTGGCCCTGCTGCCCCAGGTTCCGACCGTGAAAGAGCAGGGCGTCGACCTGACCGTGCGCAAATTTCGCGGACTGGCCGGGCCGCAAGGGATACCGGCCAGCGTGACCGCCGCGCTGGAGGCAGGCATCCAGAAAGCGCTTGAAAACGCGGCCTATAAAGCCAGCTATACCAAGAACGATTTGCTGCCCGCTTTCATGGGACGCCAGGAAGCGGGCAAGTTCACCACCGAATTTGTCGGTGAGCTGACCCAGTCGATGAAGGACCTGGGGGTCATCAAGTGAGGGTCGAGCCGGTAGATTTCACGCTGGGCATCCTGACGATACTGACTGCCGGCGTGTATCTCGCGCTGGCAGGGCAAATTCCGCACAGCCTGCTGTCCGACGAGGTCGGCCCCAGCGGCCTGCCGAACGCGGTGGGCTGGACCCTGGTCGCACTGGGTGTGCTGCTGGCCGTACGCAGCGTCCGGTCTGGTCCGGCCGCTGGCACAAGGCCCGCCGCCGAAGCGGGCGGCGCCGGCGACGACGAATTCGCCGGCGGCATGCGGGCGCACCGGATGGCGTTCGCTCTGCTTGCGATGTTGTCCCTGTACGTTGTCGTCATACCGCTGCTGGGCTACATCGCCAGCACCGCCTTGCTGCTGGGCGGCGTTGCGCTGTTCAGCGGTGCGCCCAAGAGCCGCATGCTGGCGCTCGTTGCCGTGCTGGGCGCGCTCGCGCTCTGGTTGTTGTTCGACGCCTTGCTGGCGATTCCATTGCCGGTCGGTTCGCTCTGGTCCGGGAGCTGAGGATGGACGCTTTCTCGACCGGCATACACGCGTTGTTTCACAGCTGGGCGATACCGGGCGCGTTCGCCGGCGTCCTGTGGGGCATACTGGGCGGCGCAATTCCCGGCATTTCACCATCGATCGCGATGGCGCTGCTGCTGCCGCTGACCTACGCAATGGAACCGGTCACCGCGATCGTCCTGTTGGCCAGTACCTATGTCGGCGCCGAATACGGCGGCTCGATTCCCGCCATCCTGATCCGCACACCGGGCACCAACTCGGCCGCCGCGACCGCGGTCGACGGTTACGAAATGGCGCGCCAGGGCCGCGCCGGCGAAGCGCTGGGCATCTCGCTGATCGCCGGCCTGGTCGGCGGCCTGTTCGGGCTGGTGGTGCTGGTGCTGGCCACCGAGCCGCTGGCCATGGTGGCGCTGGCGTTCACCCCGCCCGCCTATTTCGCGCTCGGCATCCTCGGCATTTCGGTGATTGCCAGCCTGTCCGGAGGCTCGCTGATCAAGGGGCTGCTGGCCGCGGCGCTGGGCCTCGTTTTCGCCATGGTCGGCTCCGATCCCGTCTCCGGTGTGCCGCGCTTTACCTTCGGCCACCCGGACCTGTTGGGCGGCATCAAGCCGCTGCTGGTGATGGTCGGCCTGTTTGCGATTACCGAGATGCTGGTCCAGATCAGCCAGCCGGCATGGGCCAAGGCCAGCGCGGGACAAGCGCGCCTCACATTGCCGAACCGCGCGATGCTGCGGCGCCTGTTCAAGCCGACGGCGATCGGCTCGGTGATCGGCACGGTCGAAGGCGTCACTCCCGGCGCCGGCGGCACGGTGGCCGCGTTCATGGCCTATTCGGAAGCGAAGCGCTGGTCGAACCACCCGGAAGAATTCGGCAAGGGCTCGCCCGAGGCAATCGCGGCGCCCGAGTCGGCCAACAACGTGGTGACGGCGACCGCGCTGGTGCCACTACTGAGCCTGGGCATACCGGGCTCGAATTCGGCCGCGATCCTGCTGGGCGGCTTCCTGGTGCATGGCCTGCAGCCAGGGCCCATGCTGTTCCAGCGCGCGCCGGAGGTGGTGTACGGCCTGTACGGCGGCCTGCTGGTGGCCAACATCGCGATGCTGCTGATCGGGCTGGTGATCCTGACCCCGTGCATCTGGCTGGTCAATCGTCCCAAGCCGTGGATGATCGCGTTCATCCTGGCGCTGGCGGTGTCGGGCGTGTACTCGATCCACCAAAGCATGTTCGAGATCGGACTGGTGATCGGCGTCGGTGTGCTCGGCTACATCCTGCGTTTTTGCAAGGTGCCGCTGTTGCCGATGGTGCTGGGCGTGGTGCTTGGCTTCATGATCGAATCGAACTACCGGCGCAGCCTGCTGCTTTCCGGCGGCGAGCTGCAGATTTTCGTGACCGACAAAGTGTCGCTCGGCTTGCTGGCGCTGGCGCTGGCGCTCACCGTGTATTCGCTGTGGCACGAATTGCGTAAATCCCGGTCGGCCAAACTGGTCGCCGATAAAGAGGTCCAGGCATGAGCGTGAGTTCTCCGGTTCAAAGCGTTTCCGAACAACTGGCCGCGGCCATCGCCGGCCTGGCGCCGGTCACCCCGGCCCCGATGCAGGCGCTGTGCCAGTCGCTGCTCATCGACGTGGCCGGCATCTGCATCTCGGCCCGCCAGAGTGATTTCATGCAGGCGACGCTGGCCGCCACCGACGAGGCGGGCGATTGCACCGTGATCGGCCAGGCGGCAGGGCGCAGCCCGGGCATGGCGGCAATCTGCAACGGCACGGCGGCCCACGGCGACGACTTCGACGACACCTACGAAGGCGGGCCGGCGCACGCCGGCGC
>JBAQKU010000449.1:0-3626 GCA_049301315.1 Telluria sp. | reverse complement strand
AGCTGGAAGGGGGTGTTCATCAAGGCCGACGAGGGCAGCGAGGTCAAGGCGGTGGCGGCCGGCCGCGTGGTGTTCGCCAGCTGGATGCGCGGCTTCGGCAACCTGATCATCATCGATCACGGCAGCGAATACCTTAGCATCTACGGCAACAACCAGGCCCTGCTCAAGCACGAGGGCGACGCCGTCAAGGGCGGCGATTCGATTGCCAGCGCCGGCAACACAGGCGGTAACGAAGAATCGGGGCTATACTTTGAGCTACGCCACCGCGGCAAGGAATTCGACCCGGCCAGCTGGATCCGGTTCTAGGGCGGGGCGCTTTTCCGTTTTCCAACCTCGGGTAATCATGCGCATGAAAGTCAAAAGTATCGCTCTGATCGGGCTGGGCGCGCTGGCCGGGATGGCCGCGTCGGTGCAGTTCACCGCCTCCGCGCAGCAGGGCGCGGACGGCCCGCTGCCGCTGGACGAGCTGCGCCAGCTGGCCGACGTCTACGGGCTCATCAAGAGCGACTACGTCGAGCCGGTCGAAGACAAGAAGCTGCTGGCCCAGGCCATCAGCGGCATGGTCGCCTCGCTCGACCCGCACTCGGTCTACCTCGACAAGGCAGCATACAAGGAAATGCGCGACGGCATGCAGGGCCGCTTCGTCGGGCTCGGCATCGAAGTGTCGATGGAAGACGGCTACGTGCAGATCGTCTCGCCCATCGAGGATTCGCCGGCTTTTCGCGCAGGAATCAAGTCGGGCGACCTGATCACGCGCATCGACGGCGCCCCGATCAAGGGCCTGTCGCTGGAAGAGGCGATCAAGAAAATGCGCGGCGCGCCGCGCACCAAGGTCACCCTGACCATCGCGCGCAAGGGCGACGACGCGCCCTGGGTGGTGCCGCTGGTGCGCGAAGAGATCCGGACGCACAGCGTGAAGGCGAAGATCATCGAGCCCGGCTACGCCTGGCTGCGCATCAGCCAGTTCCAGGAGCAGACCCTGGACGACATGGCGAAAAAAGTCAGCGCGCTGTACGCCCAGGAGCCCAACCTCAAGGGCCTGGTGCTCGACCTGCGCAACGACCCGGGCGGCCTGCTGCCCGGCGCGATCGGGGTGTCGGCCGCGTTCCTGCCCAAGGACAAGCCGATCGTCTCGACCATCGGCCAGTTGCGCGACTCGAACCAGACCTTCTACGGACGGCGCGAGTTTTATGCCGGGCGCTCGCCGGGCGACCCGCTGGCCAAGCTGCCGGCCGCGCTCAAGACGGTGCCGATGGTGGTGCTGGTCAATACCGGCTCGGCCTCGGCCTCGGAAATCGTGGCCGGCGCGCTGCAGGACTACAAGCGCGCCGTCATCATGGGCACCCAGACCTTCGGCAAGGGCTCGGTGCAAACGCTGCGCCAGCTCAGCGCCGACACCGCCGTCAAGCTGACCACCGCGCGCTACTACACGCCGCAAGGGCGTTCGATCCAGGCGCGCGGCATCGTGCCCGACCTGATGGTCGACGAAACCGCCGAGGGCGATCCGCTGAACGGGCGCCATGTGCGCGAAGCGGACCTGGACCGGCACCTGAGCAACGAAGGCGGCAAGGCCGTCGAGAACGCCAGCGCGCAGCGCGACGAGCGCGAGGAAGAGCAGCGCGCCCAGGCGGCGCTGCGCAAGCGCAAGCCGCTCGACTTCGGCGGCAAGGACGATTTCCAGCTGGCCCAGGCCATGAACCACTTCAAGGGCATGCCGGTGCTGCTGTCGAAAGTCGCGCCGAAGCCGGCCAAGGCGAATGAAGAGAGCGCGGCGCCCGCCGTCAAGCTGCCCGAGCTGCACAAGGGGGTCACCAAATGATGGTTGCGGCAAGCGCGCCGCGCGCGCCATGAACGACGACCAGCTGCTGCGTTATTCGCGCCACATCCTGCTCGACGAGATCGGCATCGAGGGCCAGGCCAGGCTGCTCGCGGCCAGCGCGCTGGTGATCGGCGCCGGCGGGCTCGGCTCGCCCGCCGCGCTGTACCTGGCCTCGGCCGGGGTCGGGCGCATCACCCTGGTCGACGACGACGTGGTCGACCTGACCAACCTGCAGCGCCAGATCCTGCACACCACCGCGCGCGTGGGCCAGCCCAAGGCCGAGTCGGGACGCGAGGCGCTGCGCCAGATCAATCCCGAGATCGAGGTGATCGCGCTGCGCGAACGCGCGGACGAGGCGCGCCTGGCGCAACTGGTGCGGGGCGCCGCCGTGGTGCTCGACTGCAGCGACAATTTCGCCACCCGCCACGCGGTCAACCGCGCCTGCGTGGCGCACGCGGTGCCGCTGGTGTCGGGCGCGGTGATCCGGTTCGACGGCCAGATCAGCGTGTTCGACCCGCGCAGCGCCGCCTCGCCGTGCTACTCCTGCCTGTTCCCGCAGGACCAGAAGTTCGAGGATGTCGCCTGCAGCACCATGGGCGTGTTCGCGCCGCTGGTCGGCGTGATCGGCGCGATGCAGGCGGCCGAGGCGCTCAAGCTGCTGATGCAGGTGGGCAGCTCGCTGGCCGGACGCCTGCTGCTGCTCGACGGGCGCGAGATGGAATGGACCAGCATCAAAATCGAGCGCAACGCCGCCTGTCCCGTGTGCGGCGCCGGGCTGAAATAAAATTTCATTTTTGCCTTTGCCATGAAAGCTTCTTTCAGGCGCTTGCGCCGGCGCGTCACCAGCGCAGCCGCCGGCCCCCTCTAACGCACCTGCGCGGCCGGCGTGCCCGAAAACCCTGCCTTCCCCCTTGCGCCGGATCAAACCCTCGCCGCGTCCAGCTTGTCAGGACGATTACGCGTGGCCATGCGCGCTTGCGGTGCCTTACAATTGTTCCTTCGCAGTCGGTGTGGGCCGGGCAATTCGGCCTTATACTCTGCATTCATTATCGACCTATCGGTTTAAATCAACTATGACTATTGCTTCAACCCGCCCGATGCGCCGGCGCCTTGCGCGCGGCTTCACCCTCGTCGAGATCATGGTGGTCGTGGTCATCATCGGCATCCTGGGCGCCCTGGTGGTGCCCAAGCTGATGGGCCGCACCGGCGAATCGCGGGTGACCGCGGCGCGCGTCGACATCGCGACCCTGATGCAGGCGCTCAAGCTCTACAAGCTCGACAACCAGCGCTACCCGACCACCGAGCAGGGCCTGCAGTCGCTGATCGTCAAGCCCAGTTCGGGGCCGGCCGCCAACGGCTGGAAGTCCGGCGGCTACGTCGAAAAACTGCCCAAGGACCCCTGGGGCAACGCCTATCAATACCTTTCGCCCGGCATTCACGGCGAAGTCGACCTGTTTTCGCTGGGCGCGGACGGCCAGCCCGGCGGCGTCGGCGAGGATGCCGACATCGGCTCGTGGGAGAACTAGGAGCGCCCTTGTCGCCATTGCGGCCGGTCCGCGCAGCGCGCGGTTTCACGTTGGTCGAGGTGATGGTCGTGCTGGTCATCATCGGGATCACGCTCGGCCTGGTTTCGCTCAACGCGATGCCTAGTCCGCAGCAGACCCTGCAGGCCGAAGCGCAGCGCATCGCACTGCTGCTGCAGCTGGCGCGCGACGAAGCCATCGTGCGCAACCGCCTGGTCGCGTTCGAAGCCGATCCCGAACGCTATCGCTTCCTGGTGCGCAACGAGACGCGCTGGGACCCGATC
>JBAQKU010000448.1:0-2031 GCA_049301315.1 Telluria sp. | reverse complement strand
TGCCACTTCGGCGCGCGACTGCCACGGAAAGCGGCCCTCGCCCAGCCACTCGAGCAAGGCCTCGAAGGTGCGCGTGAGCGAGAAGCGGTCGCCGCCGTCGAGGCAGGCGGCCAGTTGCTCGCCGCTGGCGATGGCGTGGGTCTGCTGCAGCTGGACCTCGTCGAAGTAACTGTCGAGACAGGGGCGCGAGATGCCGTAGCACTCGCGCAGCAGCTTCTCGAGCGCCGGCTGGTAGCCGGGCAGGCCCTTGCTCGGGATGCCGCGCCGCCACCGCATGCGGCGCTCGCTGTCGGCGCTGTCGATCGAGCATGGCAGCGGGTAGAGCAGCAGCGCACGCTGCTCGTCTTCGTGGCTGCAGCGATAGTCGATGGCGCGCGTGAGCACCCCCGCCATGCCCTCGATGCTGCGCCGGTTGGGCGAGAACAGGGCCACGATGCGGTCGGCCAGCAAGGTGGTGCAGATGCTGACCGCGGCCGAGCGGCCGCTGCGCGCATCGACCAGCACGTGGCCGAACTGGCTGGCCATATGGGCGGCAAAGCAGCGGAACAGGGCCGGACAGGCCTTGAACAGGCCGTCCCAGTCCATCTGGTCGGCGCGCTCGCCGTAGCTGGCGTCGAAGCGCCCGGCGCGCATCAGGTACAGCGGGCGGCTCTCGTCGACCCGCTCGACATAGAGCTGCCAGTCGACCGCCTCGAGCACCTGGCGCGCCAGCGCCTCGTCGTCCTGGCTGGCCGGGCCGCGCCCGAGCAAGTGCAAATGGTCGGCGCAGGCCTGGAAATACTCGAGCACGCCCCCGTGCTCCCCCTGCCGGTCGAAATAGTGGTGCAGCCCGGGCGATTCGGTGTCCCAGTCGATCATGAGCACCGGTACTGTCGCGTTCTGGCGTCCTGCCAGCAGTACGGCTATGTTCGACAACGCGACACTGCGCGCGGTTCCGCTCTCGAATGAATAAAACGTGGTCACGGCGCCGGGAGCGGTTATCGGCGGTAGCGTAATACGAGTCAGTTCCATAGAGCTCCTTTATTTTGGGGGGAAATATAAATCCGGACTGTCGCGCCATACAGGTGGGACATCGGGAAGCATGAATTGGTTGCAGTCGTGTCCCGCCGGCGTATACATTTTTTGGTACTGGTACTGAATCGCAATACGCTTGACGATCTTCTCGATGTCGGGCAGGAAGTCGGGATTGGACTTGAGGTCGGGCGTGGCCATCGTGTAGCGCGAGAAATCGACATACAGGCCGGACTTGGTGATCTGGGCCGGCAGCTCGAGCGGGTGGCGCGTCATGATCACCGGGATGATCAGGTGGCTGGGCAAGGCGTACCACCGGCCGCGCTGGGCTTCGAGCATCTGCATCGCGGCAAATTCGCGCCGGGTATAGGAGTGCGCTTCGTACTTCGGGGTGTAGATCAGGATCATGCTCACGCTCTCGCACAGGGCGCGCGCGATTCTCCGGTCCAGGTCGTCGCCGCCGCCGAGCTGTTCGGTGTCCATGAACAACTCGTCCTCGTTGTCGAAATGCGGTTCGAGGTAGCAGCGGATGGCCTCCGCGAGTTCCTCCTTGAACTTGTTCATCAGGGCATGGCGACCGCGCGCATAACTGAAGAAACAGCCGTGCCGGATGGTCATGTCAGCCTCCCATGGATGAAACAACAACGAGCGCAGTGCGCAATCGACTGTAACAAGCTCGACTTTCGGCACTTTGCGTTGGCACAAAATCCCTTGCAGGCTCAGGCGTAATGGCGCCGCTCCCGTCTATTTGCATCCTGCCGGCAAGCAAAGTGTGTAGACGGCAAGGCGTATGCTATCTTGTCGTCGTGAACACTTATTAAAACCGCATGCCCGTCAAACTCCGCTCCAGCCAGATCGCGCTGCTGCTCGGCGCCTTATTCGTGCTCGGATTCCTGGCCGTGCTCGGCGCGGCCATCTGGGCCGCGCGCGAACAGACCGTCAACGCCTGGAGCAAACAGCTGAGCAATGTCGCGCTGATGCTGTCCGAACAGACGGCGCAGCAGGTGAGCTCGGCCGTAC
>JBAQKU010000447.1:0-23142 GCA_049301315.1 Telluria sp. | reverse complement strand
TTGCTGTCCCGAATAAAATCGTTGACATTTGCACGTCGTTCCCGCGCAAGAGGCCGTCGCAAAAGGGTCCACAGATCTCTAAGTAGCTATTTACCCCCGTCGTCTTCGCCATTGGCGAAACCGACTTCCCGCGAAGGCGGGAATTCATGCACTGCATGACTTCCCCCTAATTTCGGCGCGTTACAGCAGCTAAATTGGGTTCCCGCCTGCGCGGGAACGACGGGTCTTTGGTCTTTGTCGAAGCTCGTTTGGCGTTTTGCGACAGCCTCGCAAGCGGGAACCCCATTTTGTGTGCTGCATTGGTACGCTACGAAATTGGGTTCCCGCCAAGGGGGCCGCCATCGGCCGGGAACGACGTACGCGAGCGGATGCCCGTCTAACGCACGATCGTCACGACCCCGGACGAACCGTCGACGCGCAAGGTCATCCCGCTTTTGATGATCTTGGTCGCGTGCCCGGTGCCGACGATCGCCGGCATGCCGTACTCGCGGCAGACGATGGCCGCATGGCTCATGATGCCGCCGACATCGGTCACGCAGGCCCGGATCCTGGCGAAGGCCGGCGCCCAGGACGGCGAGGTGGTCGGCGCCACCAGGATCTCGCCTTCGCGCAGCTGCCGGATCTCGTCCGCGCTGAAGCACACCCGGGCCACGCCCTCGACAATGCCGGGACTGCCGGCGAATCCCTTGATCTCGGTGATGCTGTCGGGATCGGCGATATCCTGCACCGCCGCCCAGTCGGCCAGCGAATTGTTGGTCACCCCCCACAGCACGATGGTGAACGGCTCCTGGATGACTTCCGGCGCGGTGCCGATGGCCGGTGGCGCGCTCCACTCGCTGAACTTTTGCATCACGCCCTTGCGCCACTCGATCTCGGGTGGCCATACCCAGGCGCCGCGCGGCTTGACCCCGGTGGCCCAGGCGGTGACCATGTCCCACAGGGCCTGCTTGATCTCGTCGCGCCGCAGCAGCCAGATATCCTCGACCCGGGCGAGCATGCCGTGCTGCTGCATCAGCGCGCCAACCTCGCGCATCTTGTTCCAGAACAGCGAGTGGAACCAGTGCTCGACGTAGAACAAATGGTTCTCCACGTACGGGAACACGGTGCGCGCCGTGGCCAGCAAATCGTCGAAGGTCTTGCGCTCTTCGGCGGTCTTGATCAGGTCGCGGTATTCGGCAGTGATGCGGTCGCGCTCGGCGCGCACCTTCTCGATCGGGCGCTCGATGTTGACGCCCTCCCTAATCTTTTCGATATAGGTGGCGATTCCCGACAACGGAATATTCAGGTCGTCGTTCCAGCTGCGGTCCTTGTGCGACCAGCCGGTGCCGGACGAGATGTTGAACCACGGGTAGCGCGCCTGTTCGAGTGCGGCCAGCCATGCCTGGCCCTTGGGCAGCGCCTTGAGCGCGGCCTCGACCTCGGTCCACTGCGAACCGGCGGCGAAAACGTGGTCGACTTCCAGCTCGATCGCTTTCCTTGCCAGTTTCTTGAGCTCGTCGTCGGGGCGGAACATGATGACGTCGATACCCGAGATCATCTGGGTGACGCGCTGCAGCGGGATGCTGGGGAATTGCTTCTGCACGAAGTCGAGGAAGAACACGTACGCCGCGTAGCCGAGGTTGAGGAACTCGAAGTGGTATTGCCAGCACTTGATGCCCAGGTTGATCAGGTCGTCATAGGCCTTGATCAGGTGATAGCCTTCGGACTCGCCGCTGGCCTCGGTCACCACGCCGATGTCCTCGAGTTCGGGCAACTGCGGGATGCGCACGGCCTCGAGCTCCTTGATGGTCGCTTCCATCTTCAGCTTCCACTTGGCCTCGAGCGTGTCCCAGTTCTTGTAGTAGTAGCCGGCGCGCTCCATGAAGTTCGGCACGCGGCGCCCGATCTCTTCGACATCCTTTACCGGCACCGGCGAGATGTACACGCGCCCGTTGATGATGCGATGGTCCACGCCGCGCACCGGCGGCACCTGGAAGATGCGGTTGTTGTACTGCGACAGCGCGAGATACCAGGCTTCATCCCAGATGGTGTCGAAGGGGTAGATCGGTTCGGGGTAATGCAGGCCGTCGTAAAACCAGAACGTCTTTTCCTCGTACTCCTTGCGCTCCGGATCGTCGCTCACGAACTGGTATTGGTACGGGTACATCCGTTGCCAGCCTTCGGTGCCAGGAATGGTCTTGATGTCGTGCGGATTCTGGAATTTCACTGTGTCTCCCCCAAGTTGATTCATCGATCGGTTCGGAGTACCCATTGGCGTGCTTTGCGCCGGGTATGTGGGAGCGTATATGCATGAGCCGTGCCAGACGGCGGGTGCGGCAGGCGCGGCAGGAGGGGGATCGGCGCTCGACACAGGCGCGCCAGGCGGCGCGCGCAATCAGCGCTTGATCATTTGATGAAATTTGTTGCGCGTGGAAAACGAAGTAGCCGAAAATTATTCAAACGGATGCGGCAAGAGCAGGGTGGAAAAGCGAAGCGCCGTTCCGCCCTGCCTGACTGTGGCGCTTATTTCGAGAGCAGCCACTTGCCGTTTTCAACCCTGACGATCACGCGTGCGCGATGGTCGAGGCCGGCGTGGTCTGTTTTGCTCAGGTTCATCACGCCTTGGCTGAGCACCAGGTCGCGTATGTTCTCGATGCTGTCGCGCAACGCCTTGCGAAATTCCTTGCTGCCGGGCTGGGCCTTCTTGAGCGCCTCCGGCACCGCCGCTTCCAGCATCAGCCCCGCATCCCATGCATGCCCGGCGAAGGTCGACACACTATGCTCGCCATATTCCTTCTCGTAGACTGCCTTGAAATGCATCGCCACTTTCTTGATCGGGTTACTGTCCGGAATCTGCTCGGCCACCAGCAGCGGGCCGGCCGGCAACAGCGTGCCGTTCAGGTCTTTACCGCCCAGGCGCAGGAAGTCGCTGTTGGCCGATCCGTGGGTCTGGTAGATGCGCCCCGCGTAGGCGCGCTCCTTCAGGGATTTTTGCGGCAGCACGGCCGGAGTGCCGCGGCTGGCGATCAGCACCGCATCGGGCTTGCCCCCCACCATGCGCAGCACCTGCCCGGTCACGCTGCTGTCGGTCGGGCCGTAGCTTTCATTGGCGACGACCTTGATGCCGTTTTGCTCGAACAGCTTGGAGGCCTGCGCCCACCAGTTCTGGCCGTAGCTGTCCGACAGGCCGATGAAGGCCACCTTCTTGACCTTGCTGGCGACCATGTGGTCGACCACGGCGCTTGCCATCAGCGAATCGTTTTGCGGCGTCTTGAAGATCCAGGAGCGGGCCGCGTCGACCGGCTCGACAATGGCGGCCGCCGCCGACATCGAGATCATGGGTGTCTCCGACTCGGCCGCCACGCTGATCATCGCCAGCGAGTTCGGCGTGACGGTCGAACCGATGATCACGTCCACCCGGTCCTCCGAAATGAGCTTGCGGGTGTTCTTCACCGCCATCGTGCTGTCCGAAGCATCGTCGAGCACGATGTATTCGACTTTCTTGCCACCGATTTCGCGCGGCATCAGCGCCACCGCATTTCTCTCGGGTATGCCGAGCGAGGCGGCCGGCCCGGTGGCGCTGACCACCACGCCAATCTTGATTTGCGCCCATGCGTTGCCGCTGCCGAGCAGTGCGAGTGCGGCCGCCAGTTGAAGTGCCAGTGTAGTCATGCGTTGCGTCATTTTTTGTCTCGTCCAAGTTGGTTTTTGAAAATGACCCTCGTGCGAGCAATGTCTCTTCGCCTTCGGTGTCATGTGCATGCGGATGTCTCTCCGCCTCTGCTACTCCCCTTTGCGGCTGGGTTGCTCACCGATTCTATGGGGATGAGTTGCCGCACGGCCTTGATATAAATTAGGTTAGGAAATATCGTGCGGCGCGTTCCGGCACCGCAGGCATGCCTCGGTGAGGCTGCCTGGCACGCAGGTTTTTTGGCGTCTGCAATCTACTTGATATGCATTAAGAAAAACGCAGCTCGCGCGCCGTGCGCTGCTGGCCTTGGCCCAACTCTCGGGTCGGGCGCGGCGCGCCGGATGATCCGGCGCGACTATCGCTTGCTTTTCGCTATCGCGCGTGTTAACTTCAATGTGAATGAACGATCATTCATTTAAAATTGAACAAGAAAATGGACTGCCTGGTCCAGCTGTTGTTCCGGCGGTTCCACACAACAACGAGGAGACACACATGACCAGGTTCCACCGACTAATGTGCAGCATGCTGTGCATCGTGATGCCCGCTTTCGGCGTCCCTGCGGCCGCCGCCGCGGACGTGATCAAGATTGGCGTGATTCTTCCGCTGACCGGGCCGTATGCCGATTACGGCGAACAGATCGGCAACGGCCTCAAGCTCTACATGCAGCAGCACGGCGACAGCGTGGCCGGGAAAAAAATCTCCGTCATCATCCGCGACGACACCGGCATCGCGCCCGAGCTGTCCAAGCGCCTCGCGCAGGAGCTGCTGGCACAGGACAACGTCGACGTGCTGGCCGGCTTCGGCCTGACCCCAAGCGCGCTGGCGGTCGCGCCGCTGGCCACCCAGGCCAAAAAGGCGATGGTGATCATGAATGCCGCGACCTCGGTAATCACCACCAAGTCGCCCTACATCGTACGGCTGTCGCATACGCTGCCGCAGATCTCCAGCCCGATGGCAACCTGGGCCGGCAAGAACGGCATCAAGAAGGTGTACACCCTGGTGGCCGATTACGGCCCGGGCATCGACGCCGAAACGGCGTTTTCCAAGACCTTCATCGCGACCGGCAACCAGGTGATCGGCGGAGTCCGGGTACCGGTCAAGAACATCGATTTCGCGCCCTACATCCAGCGCATCAAGGATGCCGCGCCGGAGGCGATCTTCCTGTTCCTGCCGCCGGGCAGCGCCACCATCGGCTTCCTGAAGGCGTATAACGAGCGCGGCCTGAACAAGGCCAACATCAAGCTGCTGTCCACGGTCGACTTCACCGACGACACCTTGATGGACACGCTCGGGCCTTCCGTACTGGGCGTGATCAGCTCCGGCCATTATTCGGCCGCCCACGATTCGGCCATGAACAAGGCATATGTCCAGGCCTATGCCAAGGCCTACGGCACCAAGCTGCGCCCCAACTTCATGTCGGTCGCCGGCTACGACGGCATGGCGGCGATCTACGCGGCGCTCAAGAAGACCAACGGCGATGCCGACGGCGACAAACTGATCGCGGCGCTCAAGGGCCTGCAGTTCGAGAGCCCGCGCGGCCCGATCATGATCGACCCGGACACCAGGGACATCGTGCAGACCGTCTACTACCGCCGCGCGGAGGACCGCAACGGCAAGCTGTATAACATCGAGTTCGACCAGATCAACAACGTCAGGGATCCGGGCAAGTAATCCGACGTTTTCGCCCGCCCCACTATCAACGCGAGTCGAACCATGACGAATTTCCTGGGTATCCTGTTCGACGGCCTCGCTTACGGAATGCTGCTGTACCTGATTTCGGTCGGGCTGTCCGTGACGCTGGGGCTGATGGGTTTCATCAATCTGGCGCACGGCGTGTTCGCGATGGCGGGCGGCTACCTGCTGGTGGTACTGATGGGGCGCTTCGGGATCGGCTTCGTGCCTGCCCTGCCCATCATCTTCGTGGCCGTGGCGCTGGCCAGCCTGGTGCTCGAGCGCACCCTGTATCGTCCCCTGTACAGCAGCGCGCACCTGGACCAGGTCCTGATGACGATCGGGATCATTTTCGTGGCGGTGGCCGGCGCCACCTATGTCTGGGGTGTCGGCCAGCAGCCGGTGGCGATTCCGGCCTGGATGAGCGGGCAGCTGGCCGTGGCCGGGCTCGACCTGTCGCGCTATCGCCTGTTCCTGATCGCAGTCGGGATCGTCATCACCGTGCTGCTGCTGTTCGGGCTGGAGCGCACCCGCTTCGGGGCCCGCGTGCGCGCTGCGGTGGAGCGGCGCCGCACCGCCGAGTCGATGGGCATCCATGTCGAGCGCGTGTTCCAGGTCACCTTCGCGATCGGCAGCGGCCTGGCCGGGCTGGGCGGCGCGCTGGGCGTGAACGTGCTCGGGCTCGACCCCGGCTTTCCGCTGAAATTCTTGGTGTACTTCCTGCTGATCGTGGTCGTCGGCGGCCCCGGCAAGGTCATCGGCACGCTGCTGGCCGCCCTGCTGCTGGGCGTGGCCGACACCGCCGGCAAGTATTACGCCCCCGAGACCGGCGCCTTCGTCATCTACGTCGCGATGATCGTGCTGTTGCTGTTGTTCCCGAATGGCCTGTTAGGACGGAGGAAAATTCTATGAGCTTGAAAGCGCGGGCGTGCGGCGCGTCCATCCCGCCCTACGTGGCGGCCCTCCATGCGCGCGAGCGCTGGAAGAAGGCCGAGATCGGGTTCTGGCTGGCGCTGGCGGCACTGTTTTTCGTACTGCCGGCCCACCTGATGTTCGCCTCGCAGATCCTGATCACCGGCTTGTTCGCGCTCTCGCTCGACCTGATACTCGGCTACGCGGGCATCGTCACCTTGGGCCATGCCGCCTTCTTCGGGCTGGGCGCCTATAGCGCCGGCCTGCTCAGCAAATGGGGCTGGAGCGAACCTGTCACGGGCTTGCTGGTCTCCGGTGCGGTGGCCGGCGCTTTCGGCTACCTGAGCAGCTTCCTGGTATTGCGCGGCAAGGACCTGACACGCCTGATGCTCACGCTGGGCATCAGCCTGCTGCTCTACGAGGTCGCCAACAGCGCGGGCGAACTGACCGGCGGCGTGGACGGCCTGCAGGGCGTCGAGGCAGGCAAGGTGCTGGGGCTGTTCGGCTTCGACTTGTGGGGCAAGACCGCCTACCTGTACGTATTGTGCGTCACGTTCCTGCTGTTCGCGCTGGTGCGCGCCCTGATGACGTCGCCGTACGGCCTGTCCTTGCGCAGCATCCGCGAAAACCCGCAGCGCGCGATCGCCATCGGGATCCCGATTCGCGCGCGCCTGACCAACATCTACACCTTCTCGGCGGTGCTGGCCGGGATCGCCGGCGCCCTGCTGACGCAAACCACCCAGTTCGTCGCGATCGACGTGTTCCACTTCCAGCGCTCGGCCGATCTCTTGATCATCCTGATCATCGGCGGCGCCGCCACCCTGTATGGCGGCTTCGTCGGCGCGGCGGTGTTCATGATCGCGCAGGACAAGCTGGGCAAGGCCAACCCGGAGTACTGGCTGTTCTGGCTCGGAATCTTGCTGATCGTGAGTACGCGCTACCTGCGCGGCGGAGTGCTCGGCGCGCTGCATCGGCTGCTGCGCCTGTCTGCGCGCGAGCGCAAGGCGGTGCGGCCATGAGC
Source organism: Telluria sp. (assembly GCA_049301315.1). Lineage (GTDB taxonomy): Bacteria > Pseudomonadota > Gammaproteobacteria > Burkholderiales > Burkholderiaceae_D > JBAQKU01. The sequence goes on along the minus strand of JBAQKU010000447.1, from coordinate 15,868 downwards.
GAAGTCTGCCTGGGGAAGCGACATGCCTGAGATGCTCCTGCTGGAAAACCTGGTGGCCGGCTACGGCGAGGCCAAGGTGCTCGACGGCTGCGCCTTGCGGCTGGACGAGGGCGAAAGCCTGGCGGTGCTGGGGCGCAACGGCGTCGGCAAAAGCACGCTCCTGATGACGCTGATGGGACACACGCGGGTGCACGGCGGAACCATGCGCTGGCTGGGACAGGACCTGGCCGGCATGGCGCGCCACCGCCGCGCCGCTCTCGGGCTGGGCTGGGTGCCGCAGGAACGGGAAATCTTTTCCGCGCTGAGCGTGGAGGAAAACCTGACCATCAGCGCGCTGCCCGGCAAATGGGACCTGGCGCGCATTTACGGCCTGTTCCCGCGCCTGAAGGAGCGGCGCCGCAACTGGGGCAACGAGCTCTCCGGCGGTGAACAGCAGATGCTGGCCATCGGGCGCGCCCTGATGCTCAACCCGAAGCTGCTGCTGCTCGATGAACCGCTCGAAGGGCTGGCCCCGGTGATCGTCGACCAGTTGTGCGAGGCGATCGAGCGCATGGTCAAACAGGAAGGACAGGCGCTGGTACTGGTCGAGCAGCGCGTGCAGCAGGCGCTGCAGCTGACGCAGCGCTGCGTCGTGCTCGAGCGCGGGCGCGTGGTGCATGGCGCCGACAGCCAGGCCCAGCTCCAGGACATGGCGATGCTCGACAAGTGGGTCGGGGTGCGTTGCAGCGATGCGGCAGCCGGAAATCGGTTCGGGACCACAGGGTCGGTCGCTGCGCCCTTACCTGCCGGAACATACTCGTAGGCCCGCATCGAATCGCTTGCATTTGGCAGGCACTCATGCTAAATTATGAATGAACATTCATTCATAATAGTGTCGGATGCCTGCATGGCTGCATTACTTCAAGCTCAACCTCTTACTTCAGGGACATCGAACATGCGATTAGACGGCAAAACAGCAGTAGTGACAGGCGGGGCCTCGGGAATCGGCCGGGCCACGGTCGAGGTGCTGGCACAGGCGGGCGCCCATGTAGTGCTCGGCGATATCGACGAGGAAGGCGGCAGCGCGGCGGCGGCGCAGCTGCGCGAGCAGGGCCACGACGTGCACTTTGCGCGGCTCGACGTGACGGACGCGCAATCGATCGCGGCCTTCCGGCAGGAAGCCTACCGTCTGCGCGAGCACGTCGACATCGTGGTCAACGTGGCAGGCTGGGGCAAAATCGAGCCCTTCGTCGAGAACACGCCGGATTTCTGGCGCAAGGTGGTCGACCTGAACCTGATGGGGCCGGTGACGGTGACGCGCAGCTTTCTTGACCAGATGATCGAGCGCGGCTCCGGCAAGATCGTCACCATCGCCAGCGACGCCGGGCGCATCGGCAGCCTGGGCGAGGCGGTGTATTCGGGCGCCAAGGGCGGCGCGATCGCCTTCACCAAGGGCCTGGCGCGCGAAATGGCGCGCTTTAACATCAACGTCAACTGCGTCTGCCCCGGCCCGACCGATACCCCGCTGCTGGCGGCGGTACCGGAGAAGCACCAGGAAGCCTTCGTGCGCGCCACCCCGCTGCGGCGCCTGGCCAAGCCGTCCGAAATTGCGGACGCCGTGCTGTTTTTCGCCAGCCCGCGCGCCGCCTTCGTCACCGGCCAGGTGCTCAGCGTGAGCGGCGGCCTGACCATGGCCGGCTGATTTTTTACGAAATTCAAACAGGAGAATAATATGTACAAGCTGAAAGCGGCCGACTGGCGCCCCGAACACTTCAAATGGGAAGTCAAGAACCGGGTCGCCACCATCACCTTGAACCGCCCCGAGCGCAAGAACCCGCTCACGTTCGAAAGTTACGCCGAGCTGCGCGATACCTTCCACAAGCTGCAATACGCCGACGACGTGCGTGCGGTCGTCATCACCGGCGCGGGCGGCAACTTCTGCTCGGGCGGCGACGTGCATGAAATCATCGGCCCGCTGGTCGGCATGGAAATGGGCGGCCTGCTCGAATTTACCCGCATGACGGGCAGCCTGATCAAGGAAATGCGCCTGTGCCCGCAGCCGATCATCGCGGCCGTCGATGGCTTTAGCGCAGGCGCCGGCGCGATCGTGCCGATGGCGTGCGACATGCGCTATGGCACGCCCGAGGCCAAGACCGCATTTCTGTTCGTGCGGGTCGGCCTGGCCGGCTGCGACATGGGCGCCTGCTCCATCCTGCCGCGCATCATCGGGCAGGGGCGCACCTCCGAACTGCTCTACACCGGGCGCGTGATGAGTGCGCAGGAAGGCCTGGCCTGGGGCTACTTCAACGACGTGGTGCCGCAGGATATGCTGCTCGAAAAGGCCCAGGCGATGGCGCAGTCGCTGGCGGACGGCCCGGCGTTCGCGCATGCGATGACCAAGAAGTGCCTGCACCAGGAATGGAACCTGAGTGTCGAACAGGCGCTCGAAACCGAAGCGCAGGCCCAGGCCATCTGCATGCAGACCAAGGATTTCGAGCGCGCGTACCGCGCCTTCGTGGACAAGGTCAAGCCGAACTTCCAAGGCGACTGAGTCACCTGCTATGCTTGACGCTTCGCCATGTGGGAGTGAAGTATGAAGAATCATCAAAAAGATGAAGGAACCGGTTCCCCAGGTCACGTGGAGAGCCTGGTCACCGACACCAAACTGGTGGGGGAGCGGCGCGCCCAGATCCTGCGCGCCGCCGTCAAGCTGTTTTCCGAAAAAGGTTATTACACCACCACGGTCCAGCAGATCGCCAAGGAAGCCGGCGTCAGCACGGGACTGATCTACCAATATTTCGGCGACAAGGACGACATCCTGTTCCTGTCGCTTAAGCTGGTCATCGAAACGTACGAAAAAGAGATCCCGCCGCGCATCGAGGGGATCGAGCATCCGGTCGAACGGCTGTCCGTGGCCTTGTGGGCCTACTGCAAGATCGTCAACCGCATGCGCGAGGGCACGGTGCTGGCCTACCGCTCCACCAAGTCGCTGCGCGCCGACCGCCGCGACCTGATCAAGGAAGGCGAGGCCAGGACCAACCGCCTGCTGGAAGAATGCGTGCTGGCCTGCGTCGACGGCGGCTTCATGCGGCCGGTCAACGAGTACATGCTGGTCTACCAGCACGTGATGTTCAGCCACGCCTGGGCCCTGAAGCACTGGGCATTCCAGGACCGCTACACGCTGGGCCAGTATGTGGCCGAAGGCGTGCGCATCCTGATCGAGCCGTTCCTGACCAAGAAAGGCCTGGCCGCGCTGGAAGCACTGCGCAGCCGCACCGCGGACTTTACGCGGGAACAGTAGTGCATGGCCTGCGTGGCGACACGCAGGCCGGCATCGTTGAAGTGAACCACGCAAAAACGGACCAAAATGAATGAACCTTCATTCGTAACTCCGGAAGCCCTCATGTCGCTCGAGCTCGACGGCCCGATCGCGATCGCGACGCTGTGCCGTCCGCCGGTCAATGCGGTCAACGACGAGTGGGTCGCGCGGCTCAACGAGATCCTCGACCAGGTCGAGGCCGACGAGCGCATCGGCGTGCTGTGGATCCGCAGCAGCTCGCGCGTGTTCTGCGCCGGCGCCGATCTCGAATTCATGCGCGCACGCTTGTTCACCGAAGAAGGACGGGTGCGCATGATCGACTTCACGCGCGACATGCAGGACGTGTATGCGCGTCTCGAGCGGCTCGGCGTGGTGTCGGTCGCCGAAATCGGCGGGGCGGCCCTGGGCGGCGGCTTCGAACTGGCGCTGGCCTGCGACCTGCGGATCGTGGCCGACAGCGCCAAGGTCGGGCTGCCGGAAGCGCGCCTGGGACTGCTACCGGCGGCCGGCGGCACCCAGCGCCTGACCCGGCTGTGCGGCAAGGGAGTCGCCAGCCGCCTGATCCTGGGCGCCGAGATCATCGACGGGACCGAAGCGGTCGCGCTGGGACTGGCCCACTGGTCGGTGCCGGCCGAGCAGCTGCCGGCGGCGGCGCGCGCACTGGCCGAACGCATTGCGCAACTGCCGCGGGCGGCGCTGGCCGCATCGAAACCGTGTATTTGCGCGGCGGCCGACGGCGGCTGCGACGGTTTCGAAGCGGAGCTGGCCGGCAGCAGCAGGCTGCTGGCGCAGGTCGAGACACAACAGCGCGTGCGGCGGTTCCTGGAGAACAAGCACCAGGAAGAAAGCGCAGCTACCGAATCCTGATAAACGAAGGAGCAAGAATGAACAGTGCCATGCCGGACGCGCGCCGTCTCGCGCTCGAGGAAAAGCGCGGGATCTGGACCAATCGCGTCATTACCGACTATGTCGACCGCTGGATTGCCGACAAGCCCGATGCCACCGCGCTCATCTCGTTTCGCGACGAAGACTGCGGCACCACGCGCCTGTCGTGGCGCGAGCTGGCGCAAAACGCGGCGGCCATCGCCCGCAAGCTGAAGGCCTGCGGCGTGACAAAGGGCGACATCGTCTCGTTCCAGTTGCCCAACTCGTGGCAGTTCGTGGCGGTGCACCTGGCCTGCGTACGCATCGGCGCGGTCAGCAATCCGCTGATGCCGATCTTCCGCGAGCGCGAACTGGGCTTCATGGTCAGGCACGCCGAGTCGAAGGTGCTGATCGCGCCGTCGCAGTTTCGCGGCTTCAACCACGGCGCTCTGGCGCTGGCCCTGCAACGCGACCTGCCCGCGCTCAAGCATGTCTTCATTGTCGGCGGCGAAGGCGAGCATTCGTTCGAACAGCAGATGCTGGCCGGCGCCGACAGCATCGCGATCGAGCCCGGCACGCCGCTCGAGCCGAACGACGTGATGCAGTTGCTGTTTACCTCCGGCACCACGGGCGAATCGAAGGGCGTGCTGCATACCTCGAACACCCTGATCGGCACCATCCTGCAATTCATCGCTCGCATGGACATGGGCGCACGCGAGGAAGTCGTGTTCATGCCCTCGCCGCTGGCGCACCAGGCCGGATTCTCGTACGGGATGACGCAGTCCTTTCTGCTCGGCGCGCCGCTGCTGCTGACCGACGTGTGGAATGCGGCCAACGCGCTCGACCTGATGGAAAAACACGGCGCCACCTTCACCTTTGCCGCCACCCCGTTCCTGGCCGATCTGGCCAACTTCCCCGGCGTCGAGAAACGCGCGCTCGGGGCCTTCCGCCTGTTCGTCAGCTCCGGCGCGCCGATTCCGCCGGTGCTGGTGCAGCTGGCGCAGGAAAAAATGCAGATGACCGTGTCCGCCTCCTGGGGCATGACCGAATGCTGTTCGGCCACCACCACCTTGCTCTCAAAGCACAAGGTGCTCGAATCGGACGGCTGCCCCGTGCCCGGCGCCGAGGTGCGCGTGGTGGACGGCGACGGCAAGGTGCTGCCGGCGGGCGAGCCGGGCGCCCTGCAGTTTCGCGGCGCCTCGCTGTTCGTCGGCTACCTGAAACGTCCCCAGCTCTATACGGTGGACCAGGAGGGCTGGTTCCACACCGGCGACGTCGCCCATATCGACGCGGAAGGCTATATCCGGATCTGCGGGCGCGACAAGGACATCATCATCCGCGGCGGGGAAAACATCCCGGTGGTGGAAATCGAAAGCACGCTGTACATGATGGACAAGGTCGCCGAAGCGGCGATCGTGGCCATGCCGTGTGCGCGCCTGTCGGAGCGCGCCTGCGCCTTCGTCACGCTGCGCCCCGGCCAAAGCCTGACGCTGGACGAAATGCGCGCGCACCTGCAGGCGCAGGGCGTGAGCAAGAACTTCTGGCCGGAGCGGCTGGAGATCATCGAGAAGATGCCATGGACGGCAACCGGCAAGATCCAGAAGTACGTCTTGCGCGAGATGGCAAAAGGGTTTTCCGCTACCCCGACAGCGGCAACAGTGAGCGCCTGAAGCCAAGGCGGTCGCACATCACGAAGGGAGCAATGAAATGAATGACGGGACGGGAAACCCGCTGCGCGGGGCTGCGAAACAGCACAGGATCGCCTACGAGGACCTGCGCGAATGGATGGCGGAAGTCGAAAAACTGGGCGAACTGCGCAGCATCGTGGGCGCCAGCTGGCAGGAGGATATCGGCATGGCGACCGAGCTGGTGCAGCATGACGAGAACGCGCCCTGCCTGGTCTTCGACGAGGTACCCGGGTGCACCAAGGGTTTTCGCATCCTCACCAATTTCTTCGGCGGCAAGCGCAAGAACATGACGCTCGGTTTTCCGCTCGAATACAGCAAACTGGAACTGTCGCAGGCCTTCCTCGACAACTACATGCAGGACCTGAAGACCATTCCGCACGAGTTCGTCGAGACCGGGCCGGTGTTCGAGAACGTCATCACGGGCGACGATATCGACGTCACCAAGTTCCCGGTGCCGCTCTGGCACGATCAGGACGGCGGGCGCTATATCGGCACGGGCAGCTACAACATCACCATCGATCCCGATGAAAAATGGATCAACGTGGGCACCTACCGCGTCATGGTCCATGACAAGAACACCCTCGGTTTCTATATGTCCCCCGGCAAGCACGGACGCATCCACCGCGACAAATACCAGGCCCGCAACGAGCCGATGCCGGTGGTGATCGTGGTCGGCGGCGATCCGCTGCAGTTCCTGGTCGCGTGCAGCGAAATGCCTTACGGCGTGTGCGAACTGGACATCGCCGGCGGACTGCGCGGCAAGGCGGTGAAAGTGGTGCGCGGCAAAGTGACCGGCCTGCCGATTCCGGCCAATGCCGAAATGGTGATCGAAGGCTTCGTGCAGCCGAACAACCGCAGGCTGGAAGGCCCTTTCGGCGAGTGGACCGGATACTACGGCAGCGATATCCGCGAGGAGCCGGTGCTCGACATCAAGGCGATCTACCATCGCAACGATCCGATCATCATGGGCTGCCCGCCGCAGCGCCCGCCGGAAGAGCAGGCGCGCTACCGCGCCATCACGCGCTCGGCGCTGATTCGCAAGCAGATCGGCAACGCCGGCGTGCCCGACGTCACCAGCGTGTGGGCGCACGAGGTCGGGGGCGCGCGCATGCTGCTGGGCGTGTCGATCAAGCAGCGCTATTCGGGGCATGCCAAACAGGCCGGCCACGTGGCGGCCATGTGCCATGCGGGCGCCTATGCCGGCAAATATGTGATCGTGGTCGATGACGACATCGACGTGTCCAACCTGGAAGACCTGATCTGGGCCATGCTGACGCGCTCGGACCCGGTCGAATCGATCGATTTCATCACCAATGCGTGGAGTACGCCGCTCGATCCATGCATATCGCCCGAGAAGAAGGACAAGGGAGACAACACCAACTCGCGCGCGATCATCGATGCCTGCCGCCCGTTCCACTGGCGCGACAAGTACCCGAAGGTCAACATGCCGACGCCGGAAACGGCGCGCCGCGCGATGGAGAAGTTCGGGTACCTGCTCAAGTAGGTGTTGTCGGTGCCGCGCCGGGCGGCACCGCCACAATCCTACTGTGCGCAGCGCGGAACGCGTCGAGCGTTTCGCGCCCGATGATCAGCTTCTGCACCTCGGTCGCGCCTTCGTAAATGCGCAGGGCGCGAATCTCGCGGTACAGCCGCTCGACCGGCATGCCGGATTTCACCCCCAGCCCGCCGAACAACTGCACCGCCCTGTCGATCACCTGTTGCGCCGTTTCGGTGGCGACCATCTTGGCCATCGCCACTTCGCGCGTGGCGCGCGAGAGCTGGCAGTCACGGCTCCACGCGGCCCGGTAGGTCAGCAGTGCGCTGGTGTCGATGGCGGTCGCCATGTCGGCCAGCGCGGCCTGCGTCAGCTGGAAGTCGCCCAGCACCTGGCCGAACATGCGGCGCGAAACCGAGCGCGCCAGCGCTTCATCGAGCGCACGCCGCGCAAACCCGAGTGCGGCGGCGGCCACGCTGGTGCGGAAAATATCGAGCGTCTGCATCGCGGTCTTGAAGCCGGAGCCGGGCTGCCCCAGCATCTGCGCGGCCGGCACCCGGCAGCCGGAAAAGCGCAGCGTGGCCAGCGGATGCGGCGCAATCGTATCGATACGCTCCGCGATTTCCAGCCCCGCGGTATCGGCATCGACCACGAAAGCGGAAATGCCGCGGCTGCCGGGCGCTTCTCCGGTGCGGGCGAACACGCAATAGAAGTGGGCGATGCCGCCGTTGGAGATCCAGGTCTTCTCGCCATCGAGCACATAGTGCGCGCCATCGCGCCGGGCGGTGGTGGCGATCGCCCCCACGTCGGAACCGGCGTCCGGCTCGGACAGCGCAAAGGCGGCGAGCAGGCGCCCTGCCGCGACCTGCGGCAGATATTTTTGCTTGATCGCTTCCGAGCCCGCCAGAGAAATGGCGCCGCTGCCCAGGCCCTGCATCGCGAACGCGAAATCGGCCAGCCCCGAGCGGCTTGCGAGGTGTTCGCGCAGCAGGCACAGGGAGCGCACGTCGATCGCATCGCGCGCGCCGCCATAGGCCTTCGGTACTGCGTAGCGCAGCCAGCCGCCTTCGCCCAGTTCGGCCGCCAGCGCGATGCAGGCCTGGTCGACGTCAGGCGGATGGCCCGCGTCATGCAGGTGCTCGTCGGTCCATGCGCTCAGCTTGCGCTTCAGTTCGCGATGGCCGTCGTCGAAAAATGGCCATGCCAGGTAATCTTGCTCGATCATGTATTTACTCCTCGTTGGTATGGGCCGGCCCCTGCGCTCATTGCAGGATTTCGCCGCCGGCCACGGCGATGGCCTGGCCCGTGATGGCGCCGGAACCGCTCTGGCACAGCCACAGGGCGGCATTGGCGACTTCCTGCGGCGTCACCAGGCGCCCCTGCGGATAGGCCTTGACGATTTCCGCCTTCGCTTCGGCCGCGCTGCGTCCGGTCTTGTTCGCGATGTTGTCGAGCGTCCTTTGCAGCATCTCGGTTTCGGTGTAGCCGGGGCACACGGCATTGACCGTCACGCCCGCTTTCGCGCTCTCCAGCGCCAGCGAGCGGGTCAGGCCGATCACACCGTGCTTGGCCGCGCAATAGGCGCTGGTGTAGGCATACCCGGTGAGCCCGGCGGTACTGGCGATATTGACGATGCGCCCGAACCCGGCGCGGGTCATGGCCGGCAACGCCGCCTGGCAGCACAGGTACGTCCCGGTCAGGTTCACAGCCAGCATGTCGTGCCACAGCGCCAGGCCGGTCTTGGCGAACGGCGCGCTGGCCGCCGCGCCGGCGTTATTGACCAGGATGTCGACAGGCCCGAAACCTGCGACGGCGTGCTCGAAGGCGGCGGCCACGCTGGCCGCATCGGTGACGTCGGCCACGCACGACTGGACCTGTCCGGGCAGCGTTGCGGCGGTGGAGACAAGCCGTTCGAGCGTGCGGCCCATCAGGGTCACCTTTGCACCCTGCCCCGCCAGCGCATGCGCGATCGCCGCGCCGATGCCGGTGCCGCCGCCGGTGACGACAGCGTGTTTTCCGGACAGTGGGCCTCTCATGCGCCCGCCTGGCCAGGTGGAGCGTGCGGACCGTTGCCGGCGCCGGAATGGCTTGCTCTCTTGCCGTCTTGCGGGGTCATTTTTTTCTCCGGAAAGGAATATGAATGAACGCTCATTCATGACGATGGTATCACCGCTGAATGTGGAAAACAAGCAGCTTGCGACGCGCTTCGGCTAGCCACGCGGCCCGGTTCTTCAATGCCCCCTTGTTTTCCGAATTGGTCGGTGATACCATCTGAGTAAAATGAATGAGCGTTCATTCAACATCTTTTCCATGGCCGGACAATGCGGCCGCCCAGCACAGGATCTACCTAAAGGAGTAGTGAGAATGGCAAAATACAAGACCGAGCCGCTGAAGCTTTGGAAGAAGGCCAAGCAGTTGCGCGAGCAGTACTACATCAACTACGCACGCGCCCATGAAACCGGCGGGATTCGCTGGGGCGGCGCGGGCTGGTCGTTCGATGCGATTCCGACCGCATTCGGCGACGACATGCATCCGCTCACCGGCGAGCCGTATGCCGCCGCCATTTCGCTCGACAGCCAGTTCGCCAGCGAATGCATGGCCAAGGCCGAAGCGATGGGCTTTGCGCGCGACATGTGCGCCTACATGCGCATGTACTGGGGCGGCATGCACTTGAACAAATACCTGCTGGGCGGCGAATTCCCCAAGCCGGCTTTCAACTTCCAGACCCAGATCTGCTGCTCGCACGCGAAGTGGTACCAGCACGCGTCGAAGGTTGAACAGGTACCGGATTTTTATGTCGACGTCAGCGTCGGCGCCTACAAGGATATCGATGCCGACCGCCTCAACTACGTGGTCGCGCAGCTGCACGAATCGATCGAGTTCGTCGAGAAAAGCACCGGCCGCAAGTGCAACGACGAGCTCCTGATCCGCGCCGTGAAGAACGAGATGCGCGCCACCTCGCTGTGGGCCGAGATCTGCTGCCTGAACCAGACCAAGCCGGCGCCGCTCGACGAAAAGACCATGTACTCGCTGTATGTGCTGGCGGTGCTGCACAAGTCGTCGCAGTGGTGCGCCGATTTTTACGAGGAATTGCTGGACGAGGTCAAGGACCGGGTCGCGCGCGGGGTGGCCGCGGTGGCCAACGAGCGCTGCAGGATCATGTCGGACACCCAACCGCCCTGGGCCTTCCTGAAGATCTTCCGCTATCTGGAAGAGTACGGCGCGGTGTCGATCGGTTCGCTCTACACCTTCGGACTGGAAGGCACCTGGGAAACCAAGCCCGATGGCACCTGGGGTCCGCGCACCACGCCGATGCAGCAGGGCATAGACATCACGACGCGCGACCAGGCCCTGCGCTTGTATGCGGACTGGAATCTGTCGAAACCGTTGTGGCAGCAGTTCTTCGACCCGTCCGTGAAGACCGACATGATGAAGACCATCGTCAAGCAATGGGATGTCGATGGCGTGATGATCCACCTGAACCGCGGCTGCGAAGGGCTGTCGATGGGTGTCATGGAAAACCGGCTTGGGCTGGCGCAGGCCGGAATTCCGGTGATGACGTACGAAGGCAACATGGGCGACGACCGCGAATTCGATCACGGGCGCGTGCAAAACCGCGTGGACTCGTTCATGGAAACGCTGGGGTTGAAGCGCGATTTCGTGCTGGCAGCGTGATACCCGGTCGTTCCCGCGTGTGCGTCGCATGCGCGAGGACGACGCGGCTCGGCGCGGCCAGCCCGAAGCGCAATTGCCTGTCAGGCGTCAGGGCAGCATCGACCCGGTGTCGCGATAGCGCACATGCCACGCGAACGCCTTCTCCAGCACATGCGGGGTGTGGCCGCCGGCGCGGTTGGCTTCGGCAATGTAGTCGCGCAGCATCTGCCGATACGGCTCGGCGACGCAGCGCTCGACGATGAGCTGGGCACGTTCGCGCGGCGCCAGTCCGCGCAGGTCGGCCAGGCCGACCTCGGTGACGATGATGTCGACGTCATGCTCGTTGTGATCGACGTGCGAGACCATCGGCACGATGCTGGAAATCCTGCCGTCCTTGGCGATCGACTTGGTGGCGAACACCGCCAGGTAGGCGTTGCGCGCGAAGTCGCCCGAGCCGCCGATGCCGTTCATCATGTGCGTTCCGAGCACGTGGGTCGAATTGACGTTGCCGTAGATGTCCGCTTCCAGCGCGGTGTTGATGGCGATGATGCCGAGCCGGCGGATCACCTCCGGATGGTTGCTCACTTCCTGCGGGCGCAGCACCAGCCGGTCCTTGTAGCGCGCGATATCGCCGAACACTTGCTTGCCCTTTGCCTCCGACAGCGTGATCGACGAGCCGGATGCGAAATCGAGCTTGCCGGCGTCGAACAGGTCGAAGGTCGAATCCTGCAGCACCTCGGAGTACATGGTCAGGTGCTCGAACGGGCTGTCGATGAAGCCTTCCATCACCGCGTTGGCGATGGTGCCGATACCGGCCTGCATCGGCATCAGCCTTTCGGTCAGCCGCCCCAGTTCTACCTCGTGCTTGAAGAATTCGACCAGGTGGGCGGCGATGGCGGCGGTGTCGGCGTCGGCCGGCAGGATGGTCGAGCTGCTGTCGAGCTTCTCGGTGATGACGATGGCGACGATCTTTTCCGGCGCGATCTCGATCGCGGTGGTGCCGACCCGGTCGCTCGGCGACATGATCGGGATCGGCTCGCGCTGCGGCCGGTGCTTGGGGATGAAGATGTCGTGCAGCCCTTCGAGCGCGAGCGCCTGGCTCAGGTTGATTTCGACGATCACCTTGTCGGCCAGGATCGCGAAGCTGGCGCTGTTGCCGACCGAGGTGGTGGGGATGATGGCGCCCGTTTCGGTAATCGCGATGGCCTCGATGATGGCGATGTCGATCGGCGCGATCTGGCGCGTGCGCAGCATCTCGACCGTCTCGGACAGGTGCTGGTCGATAAACATCACCTCGCCGCGGTTGATCGCCGCGCGCAGCGTCGGATCGGCCTGAAACGGCAGGCGGCGCGCCAGCACGCCGGCCTGCGTCAAGGTCTTGTCGACGTCACTGCCAAGCGAGGCGCCGGTCATCAAGGTGATCTTCAGCGGCTCGCGGCGCGCCCGTTCGGCCAGCGCCAGCGGCACCGCCTTGGCGTCGCCGGCGCGCGTGAAGCCGCTCATGCCGACGGTCATGCCGTCGCGGATCGACTCGGCGGCGCTCGCCGCGCTGGTGATTCGCTCGCGCAGCAGGGGCATGCGGATACGGTCCTGGTATTGGTCAAGCATTTTCGGTGGTCCCTTTTCGACGGCGGTGATGGCCCGACCCCTCAGGTCAGGCAGTAATTGACGGGCGCGAGCGGCAGGTCGTTCGGGTCGAGGCCGAACGGCTCCTCGATCTCGCCGCCGAGCGCATCGAGGCCGAAGAGGGTGTAGGCGGCGTTGTTGCGAAACCGAGGAAGATCGCGAGCGGCAGCCCGATCAGGGTGAACGGGATGGTGGTCGGCGTGATCTTGCATGTTGCAAAAGCGCGCAGGCGAAAGAATTTACTAGCATATGAGTAAGTTAATCACTAATATGTGAGTAAGTCAAGACGTTTCGCCGCGCCTGCTTTGCCGCATCCCGATCACGACCGATATGGAGTCCTTTTGGCACACCGGTTCACCCACCGCAACCTGCCGCAGTTTTTCCTCAAGGCGCGCGACGCCCTGATGGCACATTTCCGGCCCATCCTGAATCACTACGGCCTGAGCGAGCAGCAGTGGCGCATCCTGCGCGCGCTCGACGAGCATGCGCAACTCGAGCCGCGCGAAATGTGCGAGCTGTGCCAGATCCACAGCAGCAGCATGGCCGGCATCCTGGCGCGCATGGAGGAAACCGGCCTGGTGCAGCGCGTGCGGTTCGAAGCCGACCAGCGCCGCGTGCTGGTCAGCCTGGCGCCGCAGGGCGACGCGCTGATCGACGAGATGGCGCCGCTGATCGAACTGCAGTACCAGTACATCGAGCAGGCGTTCGGCCAGCAATCCCTGGCCGCGCTGTCGTGCGCGCTCGAAGGCTTCATCCGCGCCCAGGCCAAGCCGGTGCGGCGGGTGGCGCTGCCGCCAGCAAAAAACGCATGAATTTTGCTTAAGGCGGCGCACCACGGCATCGCCCGCGCGGGCCCGGCGGCGCCGGAAATGAGCCGATCGTTTCAGGACTGTGGTAGCCTGCTACTTTCAAAAATAAATGTTGGACGCAAACACATTTTGTGTTTACGCCGGCCTTTCCCATGACACGTGAAACTCTAGCTCCCGTCGATCTCGGCGCCCTTCCGGACCTGGTTGGCTACCATCTGAGGATGGCGCAGCTGACCGTCTTCAAGGACTTCGAGCGCGAATTCGCCGACGCTGACATTACGCCCGCCATTTTCGGCGCACTGGAAGTGCTGTATCACAACAAGGGGCTGACCCAGACCCGCCTCGCCACTGCGATCGGCCTGGACCGTTCCTCGCTGGTGCCGCTGCTCGACAAGCTACAGAAGCGCAAGCTGGTGGCGCGCGAAGCGTCGCTCGAGGACCGCCGCAGCAACCACCTGTTTCTCACGGCCGAAGGCAAGCAGCTTCTGGTCAAGGCCCACCAGCATGTCGCGCTTCACGAACAGCGCATTCTTGCCGGCCTGTCCAAGGCCGAAACGCGGCAACTGATCAAGCTGCTGTCGAAGATCCGCGTCAGCGACGCCGACGCCGAATAGGGCTTCAGGCCGGGGCCGGGTAGCCGGGATAGTAGCCGGCGCGGCAGGCGCCGGCGCGAATCGCGGCGATGAAGCTGGCCATGTCGTGCACCGGCTGCAGGAATTCGGTGGCGCAGCGCCCGACCGCGGAGACCTTGTGGCAGTCGCTCCCGCCCAGTGCGGGCAGGTCCATGTGCTGCGCGGCGCGGATCGCCAGCGCGTTGTCGGCGTCCTGGTTGTGGCCGTTGTGCGTTTCGACCGCGGCGATTCCGGTCACGTCCAGCAGCTCTTCAAGCAGGCAGCACATGCCGACATCGCGGAACGGATGCGCCGGCACGCAAATGCCGCCCAGGTGGTGGATGCGCTCGATCACCGCTGCCATCGGCAGGTAGTTGTCGCGCCCCCAGATGTTCCATGAATCGTCCTCGATCCCGTAGGCCAGCATGTGGCCGCGCTCGGTGGCGATCTCGACCCCGCGCAGCAGAAGAAAACCTTCGTCGCGCGCGACCGCTTCCACCGGCTCGGACGCTTCGTAGGAATAGTGTTCGGTGATGACGACGCCGTCCAGTCCCAGGGCCTTGGCGCGCCGGATCAGCGCGACCGGCTCGAGCCAATTGTCGTACGAGTACTTGGTATGGCAGTGGGTATCAATCCACATCAGGCGTCCGTCATCTTGCCGCTGTTACGGCAGTTGAAGTTCAAGGTTGATGCGCTTGGACGGCTCGAATTTCTGGCTCGCGAAGAAGCGCTCGAGGCCGAAGTCGTTCCAGTTGACCAGCGTGTAGACCTTGCGCACGCCAACGCCTTTCATATTGGTCAGGAACTGGTCGAGCAGGTCGTGCGCAACGCCACGGTGCTGGAACTCGGGATGCACGCCGATGGTGTCGATGGTGGCGCTGGTGTCGGGAATACCGAACTCGCCGAAATAGACGTCGCCCATGACGAAACCGACGATCTTGCCATCGACTTCGGCGACCAGCGAGGTGTTGATGTTGTAGGGATTGACCATCACCGACTCGATCTTGCGCTCGTAATAGAGGCGCCGTTCCTGCTTCGATACCAGCGCGTCGATTGCCGCGACCGCGTCGAGATCTTCGCGTTTCATGACCCGCATGTTTGGTGCTTGCATTGCCATATCAAATCTCCTGGTTGGTTGTGCGTGGTGCGCCGGCCGGGCCGGCGCGGCCTAATACAAATCGTCCTGAAGCGCTTTCGCATTTGTTCCGGGACGGGTGAAAATGTCCCCGCTTTTTTCCCCACCGGTGGGGCCTGCCGAGAAACAGGTGTTGCAACCGTCGCCGGACGGCTCCACCGGATGGTCGATGACGCAGACTTCATACCCCATGTTGCGGTAATTTTCTGCAATCTCCGACAAGCGCGGTTCGCCGATCGTGGTCTGTTTGGTCCAGCCTTCGGAAAGCAACTGCCCTTCCTGGCCACCCTTCACCAGCCTCAAGCGGATGGGTTCCATGGCGCTACCAGGAATGCTTGATGGCGCCGGGGGTGCACGCGGTGCTGCATGGAAGGCCCGAATATCCGCCGGCTGGTTTGCAGTCGGCGCAGTCGTAGGCAAGGGTACGGCGGAACGGCGCCTTGACGGCGATGACTTCGTCGTCATAGTCGTCGGTCATGCTTTCGAACATCTGCTTGGGGCAGGCGGTCAGGCAGGCCCGGCCGGCAGCGCAGCCGATGCAGTTGTCGGTGTCGATGCTGATGTAATACTCGCCCGATCCATCCTTGTAGCCGTAATTGGCGATCATGGGTGTGTCTCCCTGCGCGTGAAGCGCATTGAATGCATGAATGCCGCTTGCGGCGGCGGCGGGCGCGGGGCACCATGTGCC
>JBAQKU010000446.1:0-3787 GCA_049301315.1 Telluria sp. | reverse complement strand
CCACCTGCGCCAGCCCGGTGGCCTGCTGTTGCAGCGAATCTGCCGCTGCGGTCTCTTCCTCGACGAGCGCCGCGTTTTGCTGGGTGAAGGAATCCATCCCCGTGATGGCTTCGTTGATCTGCGCGATGCCCGCTTCCTGCTCGTGGCTGGCGCAGGTGATCTCGCCCATGATGTCGGTCACGCGCTTGACGCTGGCCACGATATTTTCCATCGTGTTCCCGGCCTGGCTGACCAGCTTGCTGCCCACCGCGACCTTGTCGACCGAGTCCCCGATCAGCTCCTTGATTTCTTTCGCGGCGGCGGCGCTGCGTTGCGCCAGGTTGCGCACTTCGGAGGCGACGACCGCAAAACCGCGGCCCTGCTCGCCGGCCCTTGCCGCTTCCACCGCCGCGTTCAGGGCAAGTATGTTGGTCTGGAAGGCGATGCCGTCGATGACGCCGATGATGTCCACGATTTTCTTGGACGAGGCATCGATCTGGCCCATGGTCGCGATCACTTGCTCGACCACCGCGCCGCCCTCGACCGCGACCTGCGAGGCCGATGCCGCAAGCTGGTTGGCCTGGCGCGCATTGTCGCCATTTTGCTTGACGGTGGAGGTCAGTTCCTCCATCGACGCAACGGTCGCTTCCAGCGTGCTGGCCTGCTGTTCGGTGCGCGAGGACAGGTCGAGATTGCCGCTGGCGATCTGCTGCGATGCGCTGGCAATCATGTCGGTGCCTGTGCGCACTTGCCCGACGATGCTTTGCAGGCTGCTGTTCATGTCTTTTAAAGCGCGCAGCAATTGTCCGGTTTCGCCGGTCGAATCGGCGTCGATGTTGCTGCTCAAGTCGCCTGCGGCGACGGTCTGGGCGATCGTCACGGCCTGTTCCAAAGGCACGACGATGGAACGGATCACGAGCGGGATTCCGATCGCCAGGAACAGCACGCTGAAGGCGAACACGCCAATGCCCGCCAAGCCGAGCTGCCTGCCTTGCGCACGGCCGCTGTCGTACGCCTGCGTGACGGCCTTGCCCTGGTTCGCGATCAAATTGAAGATCGGCTTGTTCAGTGCGCCCTGGAATGCCGGCCATTCGTCTTCCAGCAGCGCGGAGACGGTTTTCTTGTCGTCCGCGCCATAGGCTTTGGCAAGCTTGTCGAGGAAGGTGGGCAGCGCGCCGATCTGCTGGTCGATGGTGCGTATTTGTTCGAGCGCGGCGCTGCCGAACGTCATGCCGCGCGTGCTTTCCTTGAACGCTGCCCATTGCTTGGGAATGCTCTCGCGCGCCTCGTTCAAATGGTTCTTCGAGCCTGCCATCGACATCTGGTCAATCAGCACGGCCGCCATCCGGAACCGCATGTCGCCGAGGGTCCGGTCAATCTCCATGAGGGCGGCGGTTTTTTGATTATCGTAGACGTAGGTCAGCGTCTCGGCCGCCTGTCGCACGCTGAACATGTTCACGGCGGCCAGCATCAACGATACAAGGGCGGCCATCGCTCCGATCAGGACCAGCCTGGCTTTGATACTTTTTATTTTTCGCATGACATCCGGACGACAAGCGCCGCAAAAGGCGACGGCGGCTGTCGCCGCCGGGCCATGGGTTAAGAATCAGTCGACTGGCAGGCCCTTGGCCTTCCATTCAGGAACGCCGCCGCGGAACCAGTACACTTTCTTGTAGCCGGCCTTGATGGCTGCCGTCGCGCCCTTGAAGCTTCTCCAGCATTCCACGCCATTGCACAGCGTGATGATGGGCGCGCTCTTGTCTGCCGGCAGTTTGGACAGGTCGATGCTGTCGAGCGCTGCGTCGAAGTCGACCTCCTTGGCACTCTTTTCCTTGTACGGAACGTTGATCGCGCCTCTGATATGCGCTTCGGCGTACTCATTGCCAGGGCGCATGTCGATCACCTTGACGCCCGCATCGATCAAGGCCTTCGCTTTCGCGGCATCGACGACTTCGGCGCCTTTCAGGCTGGTGGGGGTTTCCTTGGCCAGCGCAAGGCCGCTGGAACAGAAGGCGCCAGCGGCGGCCAGCAACAGGAACGCATGTTTAAAAGATTTCATAGGTCACTCGCGATGTGGTTGGTTGTTGGACACAGGCTTTCGCTGCCGCTTTTTCGGGACCGGAAACGCTTCCCGCTTGAGCCAGCTCAAGCGAATGTTGTGAAATAACAACGAATTCAGTAGAAATTCGACAATAAGTATTGTGTTTCCATTGCGGGGAAAGCAAGTTTTAAACCAGAGAATTTGCCGAAAAGATAATCCAGGTCATGAATGTTTCAAAACGCACAACATGATTCACAGCATGGTAAATTGCCAGATATCACTTCTTTCTCTTGTGTAATTGTAAAAATCAGTTAGACTTATTCCAAGAGGTTGTCCTGGATCTGGCGACGCACCCCAAACGTCGGGCGTCGCGAGGCACAACCTGCTGTAAAGCCCGATGACGCGCCCGCTCCCTGCCGCAATCATCTGTCCTGGCCTTCCTGTTCCCACATTGATCGTTGCCTCCGCGTGCGCGCGGTGCGCCGGTGTGCGAGCGCTTTCACTTGATAACCACACTTAGGATGACTCGACCCATGCGACTTCACCATGCCCTTTCTCTCGTGTTGGCCCTGCTTGCCACGGCCGCTGCATCCGCTGCCGACAAGGCGCCAGGCAAGAGCAGTACAGCGAACCCGCGCGACTTTGCCAATTGGATCTTGCCCAAGCAACCGCTCTACCCCGCCGACAATGCCCCGAACGCAGCGCGCGTCGAACTGGGAAAGATGCTGTTCTTCGACCCACGCGTCTCGCGCGACGGGAACATGTCGTGCGCCACCTGCCACAACCCGAGCTTCGGCTGGTCCGACGGACTTGCCACCGCGCGCGGGTTCGAGGGCAAACTGCTCGAGCGCGCCTCGCCGTCGATCGTCAACAGCGCCTACAACACCATCCACATGTGGGATGGCCGCAAAGCCACGCTCGAGGACCAGGCCACGGGACCGATGGAAGCGGCGCCCGAGATGAATACCGACCTGACCAAGTTCTTCGCATGGATCGGCGCCAACCCCGGTTACCAGGCAGCCTTCGCCAAGGCTTATCCGGGCGAGCCGATCGGGGTCGGCACGCTGCAGCGCGCGATCGCCGCGTTCGAGCGCACCGTGGTCAGCCGTACCTCGCCGTTCGACCGCTGGATCGCCGGCGACAAGCGCGCCATGACGGGCCAGCAGCTGCGCGGCATGGTGCTGTTCAACGACCGCGACAAGACCAACTGCGTGGCCTGCCACGCCGCGCCGACATTTACCGACAATGGCTTCCACAACCTCGGGCTGGCCTCGTTCGGGGCCGATAATCCCGACCTGGGCCGCTATGCCCAGAAGAAGGTCGCGCTGATGAAGGGCGCCTTCAAGACCCCGGGCCTGCGCGACGTCGAGCGCACCGCGCCCTACTTCCACGACGGCTCGGCCAAGACGCTGATGGACGTGATCGAGCACTATGCCGCCGGCGGCCAGGTGCGCAGCAACCTGTCGCCCAACATCAAGCCGCTGACGCTGACCCAGGCCGAGAAGGAAGAGCTGGTGGCGTTCATGAAGGCGCTGACCAGCCCAGCCGTGCCGGTCACGCTGCCGATCCTGCCGCCGGGCTGAGCGGTGCGATGGCGATGAGGTTCATGGCACATATCCATGGGGCGCTCAGCGTGCGTCTGGCCGCGCTCGGCTGGCGGAAGAAGATCTATCTCTTCGCCGGCGTGATCACCAGTTGCACGATCGCGGTCGGGCTGGTCGGAACCCTGGCGGTGGCCTACTTCAACCACGCGCTGCAGGACGTCGT
>JBAQKU010000445.1:0-1665 GCA_049301315.1 Telluria sp. | reverse complement strand
ATCATCAGGCGCGCCTGCTCGTTCTCGCCGCACGAGGAAAAGTAAGCCAGTTCGGCGGCGTCCTCCTCGAGGATCCCGATGCAGGCGTATTTGGACACGCAAATGTTCTGCGCCACGCGGCAGCCGGCCTCGATCAGCGCGGCCGCGTCGCGCTCGGCGCCCAGTTCGATGCCCAGGTCGATCAGGGCGGTCAGGCGCAGGCTGACCGCCTGCAGGCTCGAGAGCGAACTGGAAAGCCGCGCGGTCATCCTGGCCAGCTCCTGGTCCGGCTGCGGCCCGCGCTCGTCGCTCTGCTGCGCGAAGCGCGACAGGACCTGGCTGCTCGATTCGACTTCGTCCAGGTATTCGGCCACCTTGTTGTCCATGGTGAAGCTGCGCCTGGCGCTGGCGGCGGCGTTGACGAAGTCGGGCAGGTGTTCCGGCTCGGTCATGCCGAGCGCCTCATGCACGGTGCGCAGGATCACGTCCGGGTCGGACGGCTTGGGCAGCACCCAGCGCACGCCGCAGGTCTGCGCGATATTGGTCGCTTCGCGCTCACGGTAGGTCGCGGTATAGAAAATGACGGGCAACTCGGCCGTCGCGGGATCGGCGTGCATCCGGGTGACGAACTCGCAGCCGTCCATGTTCGGCATCAGGATGTCGGAGATGACGAGGTCGGGATGCTCGGCGCGCACCACCCTCAGCCCTTCGACGCCGTCGGACGCCTCGAACAGGCGATGTCCGCAGTAGCCGAGCAAGGTCGTCAGGAATTCACGGTTGAGCACATGGTCGTCGATGATCAGGATCTTGGCCTGCTCGCCGCGCAGGGTCGGCCGGAGCGGCGGCGGCGGCAGGAACGCTTCCAGTTCGGAGACGAAGGTGCCAGGCTCGATCGGCTTGGCGATGTAGCCGTCGAAACCGGCGGCCAGCAGTTTTTCACGGTCGCCCACCATGGCCAGCGCGGTCACGGCCAGCACCGGCACGGCGCGCAGCGTGGGCTCGGCCTTGAGGGCGCGCACCACCCCGTAGCCATCGAGCTTGGGCAGGTGCACGTCGCACACGATCAGGTCGGGCACGCTCGCGAGCGCGGTTTGCACGCCGCTCTCGCCATCGTGGGCCATCAAGGGGGTAAAGCCGAACGCCTTTAACAGATACACCATCAACTCCATGTTGGTGGCATTGTCCTCAATGATAAGAATGCGTGCGGACACTTTGTCGCTCCGTTTATTTAACCAGCACGCGCAGGCGCTGCATGCACCGCGCAGCGGGCATCCAGCCTGGCGGCCCTATCGTCACAATAGCGTACCAACGGCGAGGAATACTCACCAATACCCACACTTGATGCAATTGCAACAATTTAGTTCTCTCTGCGACACACTTTAAACTGTATCACGCCCGGGGCGGGTGTGGGAAACGCTCCGCCGACGAGTTTGCAGCGTTACATATTTCAGACAAAAGACAGGCGAGCACGCGTGCATTGCGGCCCAGCGCCACGTGTCCGACGCCGCCGAGCGCGATGTTGCGCGCCCCCGGCAGGAAGCTGGAGCTCTGGGGCGACACGATGTTGTCGTGGTGCGTGTAGATGGAGGTGATGAGGGCGCGCCTGGCGGCGTCCTCGGCCCCGGCCAGGCTGCGCAGCCACGCGCTTTCCGGTTCGACCGCGCCGGATGCGGCGCGCCGCATCTG
>JBAQKU010000444.1:0-2426 GCA_049301315.1 Telluria sp. | reverse complement strand
GAACGTAGGCGAGTCCCGTCCGCTCCGCCAGCATTGAGTAGTAGGAGTGTTCCCCCTGCGGGGAACACGGTTTGGGACTCGAAGGGAATTCCCTTCGAGGAATTCCGCGGCCTGCGGAAGGTAGGCGAGTCCCGTCCGCTCCGCCAGCATAAAAGGAAGAGGCGAACGAGAGTTCGCCTTTTTTTTCGCACCTCACCATCATCGAATTGGCTGACTATGTTTGAATTCATTCGTACCCACCAGCGCTTGGTAATGATTTTCCTGATGCTGTTGATCGTCCCTTCGTTCGTCCTGGTCGGGGTGAGCAGCTATCAGGGCGGCGGCGACGCCGACAACGCGGTCGCCGAAGTGGGCGGCCAGAAGATCACGCAGCAGCAATGGGAAGAGGCCCAGCGCCAGCAAATGGAGCGCTACCGCCAGATGCTGGGCGCACAATTCGACCAGAAGATGTTCGAAACGGCTGAAGTCAAGCAGGGCATCCTGGAAAACCTCGTGGCCGAGCGCGCACTGAGCACGGAAGTGGCGCGCAACCACATGACGGTGGGCGACGCCGCCCTGCGCGACACCATCGCAGGCATCGAAGCGTTCAAGAAACCGGACGGCGGTTTCGACCTGGACCAGTACAAGGCATGGGTCGCCTCGCAAGGCCTGACGCCGGAGGCGTTCGATGCGCGCATGCGCCGCGACCTGGCGCTGCAGCAGCTCAATGGCGCGGTGCAGGGCAGCGCATTCGCGCCGCGTACCGTCGCCAAGCGCCTGTCGGACATCAACGACGAAGAACGCGAAGTGCAGGAAATGCTGTTCCCGGCCGCGAACTTCGTCGGCCAGGTGAAGGTCACCGACGCGATGCTCAAGGCCTACTACGACAAGAACGCCGCGCTGTTCAAGATTCCCGAGCAAGTCAAGGTTGAGTACGTGGTGTTCGATCCCAAGGTGGTCGAGGAGCAGGTCAGCGTGACCGAGGCAGAAGTTGCTGCTTATTACGCCGCCAACCAGGCGCGTTTCGCGACCGATGAACAGCGCACCGCAAGCCACATCCTGATCACCTCCAGGAAGGACGCGCCTGCGGCCGAGAAAGCGGCAGCCAAGGCCAAGGCCGAAGCGATCCTCGCCGAGCTGCGCAAGACGCCGGGCGAGTTCGCCAGGATCGCCAAGGCGCAATCGCAAGATCCCGGTTCGGCCGAAGTCGGCGGCGACCTGGGTCCGGTCGAGAAGGGCGCGTTCGTCAAGCCGGTCGAAGACGCGATCTACAAACTCAAGCAAGGCGAGATCAGCGGCGTTGTCGAGTCCGAATTCGGCTATCACATCATCACCGTCACCGCGATCAAGCCGGCGACCGTCAAGTCGCTTGCCGAAGTCACCGGCGAGATCACCGCCGACCTGAAAAAGCAGAAGATGGGGAAGAAGTACTCGGAACTTGCCGAAGTCTTCACCAATACCGTCTACGAGCAGTCCGACAGCCTGAAGCCGGTGGCCGACAAGCTCAAGCTGAAGATCGAGACCGTGAACAATCTGTCGCGTACGCCATCGCCGGCGGCCGGCGAGGCACCGTACAACAGCCCGAAGTTCCTCAAGGCGATCTTCTCGGATGAAGCGCTCAAGAACAAGCGCAACACCGAAGCGGTTGAAGTTGCGCCGAGCACCCTGGTGGCAGGGCGCGTGGTCGAGTACAAGCCAGCGGCGACGCGTCCGTTCGCGGAAGTCGAGGCAGTCATCCGCCAGCGCGTGACCGAGGAAGAAGCGGTCAAGCTGGCGCGCCAGGCTGGCGAAGCGAAACTGGCAGCGCTGAAGGCGTCCGGTGACGCGACCGGGTTCGGCGAAGTCAATGTCGTCTCGCGCACCAAGCAGCCGACCATCAACCAGACTGCTGCGCTGGCCGTGCTGAAGGCGGACGTGAGCAAGCTGCCAGCCTATGTTGGCGTGGACCTGCCGGGCCAGGGCTACGGCATCTACCGCATCGGCAAGGTTGCGCAATCGGCCCAGCCGGACGTGGCGCGCCGCAAGTCGGAAGAAGAACAGATCGCCGGCGCGCTGGGCCAGCAAGAGATGTACGCGTACATCGAGGCGCTCAAGCACAAAGCCAAGGCCAAGATCACCAAGCCGGCAGTAGTGGCAACCGAGGACGCAGCGAAGTAACAGCGGCGCACTCCAAGAAAAAGACCCGGTCCGCTAGCGCGGCCGGGTCTTTTTCTTGGGCCTATTGCACGCCCTTTCCCGTCTACGACGCGTGCAGCTGGCGCGCGGCCTTCAGGAAATCGGCCTTGCCGATATCGTCCAGCGCGAGCACTTCGGCCTGTGCGTACTGTGCGAAATTGCGCTCGATCGAGCGCAGGTAGGCCGGATCGTAATGGTCAAGCAGCAGCTCGTCGACCAGCTCCGGCATCATCGCGCTATTGGCCAGCGCGTGCCAGCGTGCGATCTTCTCC
>JBAQKU010000443.1:0-1787 GCA_049301315.1 Telluria sp. | reverse complement strand
CGAGCCCAAGCCGGCCATCGCCAGCACCCTGTGACGGCCGCGGCCGTCCCGGGGCCGGCCTTGCCGGTGCTCCCGGCAGCGCGGCAATGCCCGTGTGCGCGACAAGCTGTTCATTTTGCCTTACCATTGCGTCAACAGGCGCCGCCTGCACCGCGGCGCGCATGCTCATTTCGACCGACCTGATTGACTTTACTCCATGACAATGAAACGTTCCGCTGGCACTCACCTGGTTTCGGCCCTGCTGATGGCAGGCGCCGCACTGTTCATCAACCCGCTGGCGCTGGCGGCGCCGCCGCTCACCGCGCCGCCGGTGAGCGGCCTGCCCGACTTTACCGACCTGATCGACAGGGTCGGGCCGGCCGTGGTGAACATCCGCACCACCGAGAAGGTCAGGCTGGGGCAGGGCGGTCCCGGCGACGAGGAAATGCAGGAATTCCTGCGCCGCTTCTTCGGCGCCCCGATCCCGCGCCAGGGCCCGAGCCCGCGCGGACGCGCCGCGCCCGAAGAGCAGGTGCAGCGCGGGGTCGGCTCCGGCTTCATCATTTCCAGCGACGGTTTCGTGCTCACCAACGCGCACGTGGTCGAAGGCGCCGACGAAGTGCTGGTGACGCTGACCGACCGGCGCGAATTCAAGGCGCGCGTGCTGGGCGCCGACAAGCGCTCCGACGTGGCCCTGCTCAAGGTCGACGCGAGCAACCTGCCGCGCCTTGCGATGGGCGATTCGAGCAAGATCCGGGTCGGCGAATGGGTCATCGCGATCGGCTCGCCGTTCAACCTCGACAATTCCGTCACGGCCGGCATCATCTCGGCCAAGGCGCGCGACACCGGCGAATACCTGCCGCTGATCCAGAGCGACGTGGCGGTAAATCCGGGCAACTCGGGCGGCCCGCTGATCAATATGCGCGGCGAAGTGATCGGCATCAATTCGCAGATCGCCACGCTCTCGGGCGGCTACAACGGCATTTCGTTCGCGGTGCCGATCGACGAAGTGATGCGGGTGGCCGACCAGATCAAGAAAAGCGGCAAGGTCACGCGCGGGCGCCTGGGCGTGCAGATCGGCGAAGTGAGCAAGGAAGTGGCCGAGTCGCTCGGGCTGGGCAAGGCGCGCGGGGTGGAAGTGGCCATGGTCGAGCCGGGCGGGCCGGCCGAGAAGGGCGGCATCAAGGTCGGCGACATCATTCTCAAGTTCAACGGGGTCGCCATCGAGCGCGCCTCCGACCTGCCGCGCCTGGTCGGTGCGACCCCGGTCGGCAGCCGCGCCAGCGTGACCGTGTGGCGCAAGGGGGCGCAGCAGGACCTCAATGTCACCATTGTCGAGCTCGACGACGACAAGAGCGCCAAGGCGGCGCCGGCCAAGAAGCCCAAACCCGAGGTGGCCACCAATGCGCTCGGCCTGCAGGTGTCGGACCTGAGCGAGGCGCAGCGCAAGGAACTCAAGCTCGGCGCGGGCGTGCTGGTCGAGGCCAGCGACGCGGCGGCGGCGCGCGCCGGGGTGCGCCCGGGCGACCTTATCCTGCAGGTCAATAACGTGGAAGTGAAGGACGCCAAGCAGTTCAACGCGCTCGTGGGCAAGCTCGATCCCAAGAAAAGCGTTGCCCTGCTGGTCAGGCGCGAGCAGGCCACGCAGTATGTGGTGGTCAAGCCGCGCTAAGGACCGGCCGGCAAACGTCGGTCCCGCGATGTGCACGTCGTTCCCGCGCCATGTGCACGTCGTTCCCGCGCAGGCGGGAACCCCATTTAGCCGCTGTGACGCGGCGAAATCAGGGGGAATTCATGCAGTGCATGGG
>JBAQKU010000442.1:0-1773 GCA_049301315.1 Telluria sp. | reverse complement strand
GCCAGGCGCCGGCCGCTTCGATGCCGGCCGGGTCGACCCCCAGGGGGGCGACCATGACGGCGCCGGCGTAGTCGCGCCCTTCGCAGGTGTGCAGCCCGATTTTGTCGCCGATGAAGGTGATGGTGCGGGTGGCGCGCAGCGCGATGCCGTGGGGGCCGACGATGGCGCCGGTATCGGCATCGAGGCCGCTCGGTACGTCGAGCGCCAATACCGGGCAATCGCGTTCGTTGATGGCGGCGGCCAGCAGGCGCGCCGCGCCCTCGAGCGCGCGCGCCAGGCCAATGCCGAACAGGCCGTCCACCACCAGTGCCCATTCGACGGCGCCGGGCAGGGTGTCGATGAAGCTGGCCGCGCTCGAGCGCGCACGTTCGAGCGCGCGCGCGGTGTCAAGCGCACCGGCAGCGCCGCCGGCGAGGTGGATGATGCTGGTGTCGATGCCGGCCCGGGCCAGGTTGGCCGCCACTTCGAGTGCATCGCCGCCATTGTTGCCGGGTCCGGCCAGGACCAGCACCCGCGCTCCGGAATGTCCGGCCAGCAATTCAAGTGCGGCGTCGGACGCGGCCCGGCCAGCCCGTTCCATCAAGGTGCCGGGCGCGAGGCGGGAGGCGGCCGCGCATTCGAGAGCGCGGATCTGCTGGACGGTGTAGAGCGCTTGCATGGTGTCCTTTTGTCTGATTGACAGTTTGTTGCGCCAGATTCAATGTGTTTTCGTTAAAATTGCCGGCCGGCGCACTACAATATGCGCTAGAACGAAGTTGCTCGAGGAAAGCACCATGGATTGGCAATTCTGGATTGATCGCGGCGGTACGTTTACCGACATTGTGGCACGCCGGCCGGACGGTCGCCTGGTCACCCACAAGCTGCTGTCCGAGAACCCGGAGCAGTACCGGGATGCGGCCGTCGCCGGCATTCGCCACCTGCTCGGCGCGCTCGCCGACGCCCCGATTCCGGTGGAGCGCATCGAAGCGGTCAAGATGGGCACCACGGTCGCCACCAACGCGCTGCTCGAACGCAAGGGCGAGCCGACCGCACTGGCCATTACGCGCGGCTTTCGCGATGCCCTGCGCATCGCCTACCAGAACCGTCCGCGCCTGTTCGAGCGCCACATCGTGCTGCCCGAACTGCTCTACAGCCATGTCGTCGAGATCGACGAGCGGGTAGGCGCGCACGGCGAACTGCTGCGCGCAATCGACGAGGACGCCACGCGCGCCTCGCTGCAGGCGGCTTACGACCTTGGCCTGCGTTCGCTAGCCATCGTGTTCATGCACGGTTACCGCTTTACCGCGCACGAAGCGCTGGCCGCGCGCATCGCGCACGACATCGGCTTCACCCAGGTGTCGGTGTCGCACCAGGTCAGCCCGATGATGAAGCTGGTCGCGCGCGGCGACACCACCGTGGTCGACGCCTACCTGTCGCCGATCCTGCGGCGCTATGTCGACCAGGTCGCCGGGCAGATGCCGAACGTGAACCTGCAGTTCATGCAATCGAACGGCGGCCTGACCAACGCGCGCACCTTCCAGGGCAAGGACAGCATCCTGAGCGGCCCGGCCGGCGGCATCGTGGGCATGGTGCGCGCCAGCCGCGTGGCCGGCTTCGAGCGCGTGATCGGCTTCGACATGGGCGGCACCTCGACCGACGTGTCGCATTTCTCCGGCGAGTTCGAGCGCGTGTTCGAAACCCAGGTCGCCGGCGTGCGCATGCGCGCGCCCATGATGAGCATCCACACCGTGGCCGCGGGTGGCGGGTCTTTGCTCTCGTTCGACGGTGCACGCT
>JBAQKU010000441.1:0-8982 GCA_049301315.1 Telluria sp. | reverse complement strand
CTACGGGCCGGGGCGGCTGCCGCTCAGGCGGCTCGAGCAAGGCACGCCGGCGCTGCTTGCCGCCGACGACGTCTACACCAATCACATCCACGCCGACGACCTGGCCCGTATCGTGGCGCTGGCGCTGTTTCGCGCCTTGCCGGGGCGCGTGTACCATGCGGTCGACGACAGCGACATGAAGATGGCCGACTACTTCGACAGCGTGGCCGACGCGTTCGCGCTGGCGCGCCCGCCGCGCATGGGGCGCGAACAGCTGGCGCAGGCGGTCACGCCGACCTTGCTGTCGTTCATGTCCGAATCTCGCCGCATGGGCAATGACCGCATCAAGCGCGAACTGGGCGTGCGCCTGCGCTACCCGCAGGTGGCGCCGGCGCTGGCCCAGATGGCGCTGTTAAAATAGTGCCACCAACAAGGAAGGCGACATGACATACGAAGAATACCTGGACGAGGTGACCACCCTGATCACCGAAAAATACACGGTGAGCGAGGCGGCCGCGATCACGCTCGTGATGAAGGCGCAGGCGGCCGACTTTTTCGTCGAGCATGACGACAAGGAAGCCATGCGCAACATCGATCGCGCCCACCAGGACGCGAAGACCTTGTTTCAGGCGAGCCAAAAGAAATAGGGTGGGTGCGCGGGCGATTGCGCCCGCCTGACGCAGATCAAGGGTGGCGCCGATGCCGGGCCTTATCGTGAGCAACGTCGATGCTTGAATTGAAACGTGTGCTAGAGCCCGCTATGACTCATCGGATCACGCAACCAACCAAGGAACAGGTCCGCGCCTACATGACCGGGCGCGAAGCGACGCGCCGTCCGCCGCCGGCCCCTGAAGAAATCCGGCGCCAGCTTGGCTGGCGCCTGGTGTCGCCGGAACATGACAAACGCATCATGCTCCACTTCTGCCTGTTTCCCTCTTCGATAGGCCACCTGCTCGTGCAAATCGTGCTCGACTGGTGCATCGCCGGGGTGCGCAGCTCCGGCCCGGCCCCCGAGTGGTGAAATTTTATTTCAAAATTCGCATTATTTTGAAATAAAATAATGCCGCCCGCGATGGCGGCGCCAGCTCAGGCCGAGGTGTTGATGGTGCTGCCCACGGTCTGGCCGCTGGTGTTTACGCTTGGCGCCGGCTTGGCGGGCTGCGCTTGGGGCGGCGGGGGCGCCGCCTTTTTTTCGGCCGGCTTGTCGATCACCTGCTTTGGCTCGGGCGGGCGCGCCGCTGGCGCGGCCGGAACGTTATTGGACGACACTGCATTGACTGCCATGATGACCTCGATTGAGTGGCTCAGGCGCTCATTTTACCCCGGTTTGGACCGCTAGTTTCCTCATGGAATCAAAATGTTTGGACAAATCGCAAGAGATTTATATAAAAAGCAACTGCGGTTGGCGGTCTGGCGCTGCTCACGCACGGCTTGGCGTGGGCAGGCGCCAGACAGCGGTGGCGTTGATCAGGCTGGCACGAACCCTGGCGCCGCCGTCATCTTGAGGTCCCTGGTGGCGGCGCTGGCACAGTAAGCTGCGTTGGTGACGGCGCTGACGCAGTAGGCGTCCCGGGTAACTGCGCTGGCGCAATAGGATGCCTTGGTAACGGCGCTGGCGCAGTAGGCCGCCTTGGTGACGGCGCTGGCGCAGTAGGCGTCCCGGGTAACGGCGCTGGCGCAATAGGCCGTATCGCCAGCCCCGCCGGCGCTCTCGCCAAATGCTTGCCGGTACAGCGCGCTGCTGCGTTCGGCACTGGCGGCGCGCGTATCGTCGTCGTGGTCGTCCCCCATGCCAAGGTAGGGGTAGTGATGCAGGAAATAACCAAACGCCTGCTGGCAGTCGGCCGCGTACTTCATCGTATCGAGGATGTGGTAGTGCCAGAACGTATCGACGTCGACGGTGGGCACAATCTGTTCGTTCGGATGCATTTTCATCAAGTACAGAAACCGGCGGTACTCGAATTCCACTGCGCTGGCCTGCTCCGGCGTCCAGCCTTCGCCGGATTGCGCATGCATGAGTTTGAACTTGATGGCATCGAGGTCCAACTCGCAGATCGTTTTAAATTCATCGTTCGAGATCATCGCTTTATCCTTCGTGTTATCGGTTTTTAAAATGGTTGTGGCATCCCTGATGCGGTTGCGCCGCTGCGCTCCCGGATGGTTTGTGTCCTCCTCGTCTGGATGGTCCGGCGCCGGCGGTCGCGGCAGCGGTGCAGGCGGTTTTGTGAAATCACCAAGAAAGATTCTTGCTTACAAGTAGTTGCGCCAACTTGATCTGGATCAAGGTTGCTTCGGTCGATTCCGAACCCCAGGCGAATGTTCTGACAATGCCTTAGGCAAGGCTGAGGGAGCGTGGCAGGAAGATCGCCGGGGACGGCATCAGGCCAGCACGGTCCCTGGTTCGTCGGAGCGAACCGGCGTGGTCCCTGCTGGCGGCTGCGTCATGTTTTCCTGCACCGGTACCGAGACACCGATCGCGGTGCCTGAGCCCGGATTGCTGGTGATGACGAAGGTGCCGCCGAGGATGTTGACGCGCTCTTCGATGCCGACCAGGCCGAACGAGCCGGGCTTGTTGCGCACGTTGGCGACCAGGCCGACGCCGTTGTCGCTGACGGTCATCGAAATCCAGCCGCCGTCGACGCGCAGTTCGACCCGCACCCGCGTGGCGCGCGCGTGGCGCGAAATATTGCTCAGCGATTCCTGAAGGATGCGGAACAAGGCGGTTGCGCAGTGGTCGCTGGCACGGATGTCCTGCTCGCTTTCCACCAGTTCGCATTCGATGCCGGTGCGCCGCCGAAACTCGGAGATCTGCCAGTCCACGGCCGCGCTCAGGCCAAGGTCGAGCACGTTCGGCCGCAAGTCGTTGATAATCTGGCGCACGCTCTTGATGGTCGCGTCGATCTGGTGCAAGGTCCAGTGCGCGCGCGCATGCAGGCGCGGATGGCGGGTGCGGGTCCGGGTCGACAGCATGTCGGCCTCGATGCGCAGCGCCAGCAGGTTTTGCCCGAGATCGTCGTGGATTTCGCGCGCAATGCGCTTGCGTTCGCCCTCCTTGATGTTCTCGGCGTGGGCCGCCAGCCGGCGCAGGTTCTGGTGCGACATTTGCAGCTTGGACTGGCTGTCGCGCAATTCGCGCGTCATTCCCTTGGCCATCTTGATGGCGCGCAGGCGCGACGAGGTCAAGGTATGGAACAGGGCGTAGATCAGCATGGTGCTGACGAAGCCGGCCAGCATCGCCATCCACGGGAAGTACTCGTCGAATCCGGTATACATGTCGACCTTGCGGGTGCTGAAGGTCGCTTTCCACACGCGCCCGTTGAAATCGACCGGCAAGCTGGTGCTGAAGCGGTCCGGCCTGGCATGGAAAGGCGGGTTCGGCACCTGGTCGGGCGCGGCGGCGCTGTCGAACAGCACCCGCCCGGGCGGCATGCCCTGGGCATTCGGTTTCTCGCCGGGCGTCCCGCTGTCGACCAGCGTCAGGCGCACGTGTTCAATCGGCATTTCGTCGAGCACCCCCTGAACCAGCTTGGGCACGCTAAAGGCGATCCCGACCGACCCGATGTAGGCCGCCCGGCGTTCGCTCACGGTGCCGACCGGCATGTTGTGCCGGTAGATCGGCAGCCGGATGCCCAGACCGACGCGGTTCGGCCCCGATATGGCGGCAATCGGGTGGCCCGAATTCATCAGCGCGCCCGTATCGCGCGACAACATCAGCACCCTGTTGGCGTGGGGCAGCGCCAGCATGTCGTAGCCGAACGTTGCGCTCGTTACCGGTCGCGGCTCGATAAACGTGAGTACCGCATAGTCCGCGCGCACGCCGGGCGGCGTGATCCTGAACGCCTCGCCCGCGCTGTTCGGTGCGCTCGCCGCCAGACGCATGCGGCGCTCGAACTCGGGCCTGTCCTGGTCGCGCACGTAAGCGGCAAAATTGATCGTGTCGATGGCCGGAAAGTGGCGCTGCACCGACAGCCCGCTCACATACTCGTGGAACTGCTCGCGCGTGAGCTGTTCGCTGGTGCGAAACAGGCTGGCCGCGCCGCGCAGCACGTCGGTGTACGACTTGATGCGGGCGCTGATGGTGTTCTGGGCGTTGCGCGCATGATTGGCGAAACGTTCGCGCGAATCGCTTTCGATCGATTTCCAGGTGGCGATGTAGAACAGGAGTCCGACGCCGAGCGACAACGGCAAGCCCATCCACAAGGCTGGCCGCGACGATGGTAAGGAGGTGAGTCGACCAGAAAAGAGGGGCATTGCAGGTTGCTTCCTTCCGTCAGGAGAGCGTTTGCCGGACACCTTGTTGTGACCGGGTTGTTGCGCTTCACGTGGTAAGCCTAAGTTACCGAAGGTTACAAACCGGCGTACCTATCAGAAGTGATAGGTTTTTGATCAAAACAACAAGTTCAGTATCTTTAAAGTAATAAAAATCCCGCTGCGGCCGGTGCCGGAGCGGGAATGATGTGACGCGCGAGCGCGCCGCCGCTGGCTTACTTCACCCAGCTGTCCTTGAGCGTGGTCACGCGGTTGAACACCGGTTTGCCCGCCTGCGAATCGACCCGGTCGGCCACGAAGTAGCCGTGCCGCTCGAACTGGAAGCGCTCTTCGGCCTGCGCCTCGCGCATGCCGGGCTCGAGGTAGGCGGTGACGACCTCGAGCGCGTTCGGATTGAGCGCAAGCTTGAAGTCCCTGCCGCCGGCGTCCGGCTGCGCCTCGGTGAACAATCGCTCGTACAGGCGCACCTCGGCTTCGAGCGCACCCTGCGCGCTGACCCAGTGGATATTGCCCTTGACCTTGTAGTTGGCGCTGCCTTCGGTGCCCGACTTGCTGTCGGCGAAGTAGTTGCAGTGGACCGCCACCGGCTTGCCGTTGGCATCCTTGTCGTAGCCGGTGCACTCGATCACGTAGCCGTAGCGCAGGCGCACCCGGCTGCCGGGGGTCTCGCCCTGCGGCGGATACAGGCGGAAGTAGCCCTTGCTCGGCACCTCCATGAAGTCGTCCTGCTCGATCCACAAGGTGTTGGTGATCGGGAAGGTGCGCACGCCGCGCTCGGGGAAATGCGGATGCACGGGCGCGCTGCAGGCGACGCTGTCGCCTTGCGGGAAGTTGTCGATGATCAGCTTGAGCGGGCGCAGCACGGCGGTCGCGCGCGGCGCCTTCGGGTCCAGGTCGTCGCGCAGGCTGCCTTCGAGCACGCTCATGTCGATCCAGCCGTCGGCCTTGGACACGCCGATGCGCTCGCAGAACAGCTGGATCGATTCCGGCGTGTAGCCGCGCCGGCGCAGGCCCACGATGGTCGGCATGCGCGGATCGTCCCAGCCGCTCACGATGCCGTCGTCGACCAGCTGGCGCAGCTTGCGCTTGCTGACCACGACGTAGGTCAGGTTCAGGCGCGCGAATTCGTACTGGCGCGGCACCGGCTGCTGGAAGAAGCCGCCTTCGGCCAGGGTCGCCAGCAGCCAGTCGTAGAACGGGCGGTGGTCCTGGAACTCGAGCGTGCACAGCGAATGCGTGATGTGTTCGAGCGCGTCCGAGATCGGGTGCGTGTAGTCGTACATCGGGTAGATGCACCAGGCGTCGCCGGTACGGTGGTGGTGCGCGTGGCGGATCCGGTAGATGGCCGGGTCGCGCAGGTTCATGTTGGGCGAGGCCATCGCATCCTCGCTGACCTTGGCGCGCAGGATGTGCTCGCCATCCTTGTACTTGCCCGCCTTCATGTCGCGGAACAGGGCCAGCGACTCGCTGGCGCGGCGGTTGCGAAACGGCGAATTGGTGCCGGGCGTACCGAAGTTGCCGCGGTTTTTCGCCATCTCGTCGGCGCTCTGGCTGTCCACGTAGGCGTGGCCCGCGCCGATCAGGTACTCGGCCATCAGGTACAACTGGTCGAAATAGTCGCTCGCGTAGTACAGATGCTGCTGGCCCTGCTGCTCCCAGCTGAACCCAAGCCACTTGACGCTGTCAATGATGGTATCGACGTACTCCTGTTCTTCCTTGGCGGGGTTGGTGTCGTCGAAGCGCAGGTGGCAGCGTCCGCCGTAGTCGCGCGCCAGCCCGAAGTTCACGCTGATCGACTTGGCGTGGCCCACGTGCAGGTAGCCGTTCGGCTCGGGCGGGAAGCGCGTGATCACGCTTGGCAGGCCCGCTCGCGCGTGGGTGCCGGCCGCCAGGTCCGCTTCCACCATGGCGCGCAGGAAATTGGAGGAGGGCGCATTCGGACTTGCCGCTGCTGTATTGCTTTTTTCGTTGCTCATGAAATAATGCTTAGGAATGATGATGTTACCGGCATTTTACCGTAGGCGGCGCTGTGGCGGCCTTCTGTCTGGCCGCCCGGTCTGGCCGCTTGTGCGACAAGCTGCGCGGACACCCGCTTTCTATAGGATAATCCACCTTTATTGTTTCAGGCTGTCGCCGCGAGCCTCTCCTATGGAAAATTTGTACAGTATTCTCGGTGTTGCGCCGAATGCAAGCGACGAGGACATCAAGAAGGTCTATCGTTCGCTGGCGATGCGCTACCATCCCGACCGCAACGATGCGCCCGGCGCCGAAGTGCGTTTCAAGAGCATCACCAAGGCCTACGAAATCCTGTCCGACCGCGTCAGGCGCGACGAATACAACCAGAGCGTCAACCACCGCATCATCCTCGACACCGAGGCCGAGGCGTTCGAGCTGTGGCGCGCGCTGTTTGCCCTGAACGGCGTCACGCTGCCGGCCTGAGCGGCGCGCAAGGCGCCCGGCGCGGCGCGCCTACCGATCCATGCAGCACAACAGGACACTAGCAGACATGAAAAAAGTACATCCCGAATTCGCCTACCAGTCGCGCGAGCTCGGCGGCCAGATCGACGGTATTTTGGGCGACCCGCCGAACCGCAAGAACTACCAGATGATGGTCGATGCGCTGGTCGGCGAATACGCCGGCGGCGCCGGCATCGAAGACGTCAACATGATGAGCTTCGCGCTGGTCGACCGTATCCGCTTCACCGATCCGAAAGGCTTGCTGGCCGAGAGCGCCGATTACGAGGGCGGCGACCCGTCCAAGGTGGCTTCGATGGCCGCCTGCGACGGCGAGGCCGCGCCGATGTATGCGGCCATCACCGGCAACCATCCGGAACTGGCGCGCCAGGCCATCATCACCGCGTTTTTGTTCAAGAACCCGCGCCTGTGGGAGGAAGACGACCAGTCGCTCGACCAGCTCGCCAGGAACGATGACGGCGACGACGAGCACGAGGACGACGGCGTGTCCGACGACTTCGCGCAGATGTTCGATCAAGAGGGAGAATAAGCATGACGGAAAAAACCACGCTGCCAGCGCTGTCCAAGCAGGTCAGCGAACTGGTTCTGGCCGGCTCGCTGCACCATGCAGAGCAGGCATTCTCCGAAGCGGTCGAGCAGCACGGCGACCTGGCCGTGGTCGAAGTGCTGGCCAACCTGGCGCCGCAAGTGACCGCGCTGCACCTGTCCGGTTTCGACGGCGGCAAGACCTCGCTGGCCACGCTGCTGGTGCCGCCCAAGGCATGGGCCGACAGTCTCGCGTTTTTCGCCGCCACCTGGTCCGACGAAATGATCGAGGACGATCCCGAGCGCGTGGCCGAATCGCTGTTCGCGCATGTGCACGGCATCGTGTTCTCGAGCGACGACCCGGAGCGCCGCCACGAGCTGCTGGCCGAAGCCTCGGCCACCGACCACGGCGCGACCGTGTTCGCGACCCTGTTTTCGATGGCGCCCAAGGAAATCCTCGAGGTGGCCGGCGAGATCCTGGCCAAGGGCCCATACATCACCGGGCAGACCTCGTCCGACAGCGACATCGTGCCGCTCGCGATCGAACTGGCCAAGGCCAGCGAAGACGGCTGGGACCGTTCGCTGTTCGAACTGTTCCCCGACTTTCGCCACAGCGGCGACCTGGCCGACGCCGAGTTCAGCGACGACCCGGACGACGAGCCGAAATTCCTGCAGCGTTCGACCAAGGAATTGCTGTACCGCCTGCGCAAGCAGGTGCCGTCCTCGCGCAGCAGCGCACCGAAGCGCGGCGCGCGCAAGAGCATCGGCACGGGGATCTTCTCGTGATGGGGCAGGCAGCGGCAAACCTGCCGGCGATCATAGGAGAAAATCTGCCGCGGCTGGTGCGTGCGATCCGCTGCCTGGGGCAGCGCGAGGTGAGCGATGAAACGGTCATCCTGGCCGACGAGCTGGCCGGGATTACCGCCATGGTTGCCGAAAAATTCACCAACGAGCGCACCGCCGAAGGAATCCAGCGCGCCTGCTTCCTGACCGTGGGCGGGGTCTCGCTCGGGCTCGAGCACCTGCTCACGCACGAGGGCGACGAGGCCGCGCTCGACTTCCTGATCGAGCACGGCGCCGAGCACGCGTTCCAGGCCGGTTTCCGGCTCATTCGCGAGCTGTCGCAACTGCCCGAGGACGCGCTGGTCGGCGAATACGACCAGGACCCGGTCTACGCGCAACGGCGCCTCAAGGAACTGTTCGTCGACATCTGCCACGCCGATCCGGGGCAGAACTGGAGCGGACCGCAACACTACGAGGCCCAGTTCAAAGAGCGCAAGCAGGTGCAGGCCATCGTACGCGCGGCCAACTGGCTGCGCCGCCACCATTACCAGGGGCCGATCACCGATGCCGACCTGAACGCCGAAGGGGTGATTGCGGTGGCGATCATTTTCGCGATCGAAGGCGGCGGGCGCATCGTCGCGCGCACCGGGCAGAAGGACTTCGAACGCCTGGTCGCGGCGGTGCGCAAGAACAAGCCCGACTTCGAGGCCGGCTGGGCCGAGCTGCTCGAAAAGATCCCGCCGCAGCACCAGGGCGTGATCGCCGAGCGCATCGAATCGTACCGCACGCACTGCACCGTGATCCAGAAGATCCGCGGGCGCAGCGCGATGAAGACCCTGTTCGCGGAACTGGAAAACTACGCCGGCTCCGAGCTCGAGGTCGATTACTCCTGAGCGCCTGCCGGGTAGCCTAGTCCCTTGCCGCCTCGGTCGCAAGCGCCAGGAACGCGTC
>JBAQKU010000440.1:0-8131 GCA_049301315.1 Telluria sp. | reverse complement strand
GCGCAGGATGGCGCGGCCGAAATGGCGCCGCCCGACCTGGAAGAAGTCATCGAGATGACAATGCCGGACGAAACCGGCGAGCTCGCGCCCGCCGCCGCGAGCGGCAATGTGATCGAGTTTCCCGCCGTCGCGCCGCGCCCCGCGCCGCCCGAGGAGCACACCAAGCGGATCGGCACGATCGAAATTCCCCTGCCGCTTTACAACATCTACCTGGCCGAAACCGATGAACTGATGCGCGTGCTCACGCGCGACTTCGGCGAGTGGCGCCATGAACCGCTGCGCGCCGTCACGCCGGAAGCGCTGAAGGCGGCGCACACGCTGGCAGGCACCTCGGCCACGGTCGGATTCAAATCGCTGCGCGAGATCGCGTATGCGCTCGAGATGGCGCTCATGATGCTGGCCGAGCCGGCGCCCCAGCTCGACGACTCCCAGCGCGAGCTGCTCGATGCGACGCTCGAATGCGCACGCCTGATGCTGCGCCGTTTTGCGCTCGGCGAGCTCGCTCCCGAGCAGCCGCTGCTGGTCGGGCAGTTGCAGGCGCTGCGCGAGCGCCTCGCCGCCCAGGCGGCGCTCGGGCACGCCGTCGAAGGCCTGCAGGACGCGCCCTCCGGGTTCGCGCGACAGGAGCCGCACGAGGCCGAGCCGAAGGCCGGCGAACCGCTGATCGATGCGGTCGACAATATGTTCGACGCCGGTTTC
Organism: Telluria sp.; assembly: GCA_049301315.1. Taxonomy (GTDB): domain Bacteria; phylum Pseudomonadota; class Gammaproteobacteria; order Burkholderiales; family Burkholderiaceae_D; genus JBAQKU01. The sequence continues at coordinate 7,432 of JBAQKU010000440.1, read as the reverse complement.
GAGGACGCCTTCGACGCGCCGGCCCTGACCCAGGCTGCGCCGCAAGTGCAAGACCCGGCAGTGCCGGCCGGGCAGGACGAAGCCGAAGCGCAAGCCGAAGCCGAACTGGTGCGCGAACTGATCGGCGAACCAGCGGAGCCGGTGGCGCACGCTGTCGACGAGCCGCAAGCGGCCATGCCGCAGTCCGGGGAAGCCGCGGCGCTGCTTGAGGCGCCCGCCTTCGAGCCGGTTTTCAGCGACGAACTCGATCCCGACCTGCTGCCGGTCTTCCTTGAAGAGGCCACCGACCTGCTGCCGCAGATCGGCACCGGCTTGCGCCGGTGGCAGCAGGACCCGGCCGACACGGGGCCCGCCCAAATGCTGCTGCGCACGCTGCACACGATCAAGGGCAGCGCGCGCATGGCCGGCGCGATGCGGCTGGGCCAGCACACTCATGAAATCGAAACCCAGATCGAGAACATTGTGCACGCCGGGACATCGGCGCCGACCGCGTTCGACGAACTGATGGCCAACTACGATCACGCGCTGGTGCTGTTCGAACAGTTGCAGCAGCCTGGCGCGGGCCAGCGCGCGCCAGTCCCCGCAGCCGAATCCGGCACGCCGACGCCGGAGGTGCCGGCGGCCCAGGGCAGGGTTGCACTGGTGCGGGTGCGGGCCGACATCCTCGACCGCCTGGTCAACCAGGCCGGCGAAGTGTCGATCACGCGCTCGAAACTGGAGAACCAGGTCGGCTCGCTCAAGACGTCGCTGGCGGAATTTTCCGACAACCTGGCGCGCTTGCGGCGCCAGTTGCGCGAAGTCGAGATGCAGGCCGAATCGCAAATCGCCTCGCGCATGTCGATTTCGAGCGAACGCGAGTTCGATCCGCTCGAATTCGACCGTTTCACGCGCTTGCAGGAACTGACGCGCATGATGGCCGAGAGCGTCAACGACGTCGCGGCCTTCCACGAAAGCCTGACGCGCACCGTCGACGGCGCCACCGACGACCTGAACGTGCAGTCGCAGCTGACGCGCGAACTGCAGCGCGACCTGATGCGGGTGCGCATGGTGCCGTTCGCCAGCCTCGGGGAGCGCCTGTTTCGCGTGGCGCGCCAAACCGCCAAGGAAGTCGACAAGCGGGTCAACCTCGATATTCGCGGCGGCGCGGTCGAGATCGACCGCAGCGTGCTCGAACAGATGGCCGCGCCGTTCGAACATCTGCTGCGCAATGCGATCGTGCACGGCATCGAGTCGCGCGAGCGGCGCGGCGCCAGCGGCAAGGCCGAAACCGGCGAATTGCTGGTGCACGCGAGCCAGCAGGGTAACGAAGTGGTGATCGAGTTCAGCGACGACGGCGCAGGTCTCGACCTGGGCCGCATCCGCGCCAAGGCGCACGCCAGCGGCTTGCTTGGGCCGGACCAGGACGTGTCCGACACGCAAGCGGCCAACCTGATTTTCGAATCCGGGTTTTCGACTGCCGAAAGCCTGACCGAGCTGGCCGGGCGCGGCGTCGGCATGGACGTGGTGCGCTCGGAAGCGCAGGCGCTTGGCGGACGCGTCGAGATCTTGTCCGAAGCGGGCAAGGGCGCGCGCTTCGCGATCCACCTTCCGCTCACGCTGGCCGTCACGCAGGTGGTGCTGACCGCCAGCGCAGGCAAGACCTATGCGCTGCCGTCCATCCTGGTCGAGCAACTGCTGCAGATGAAGGAGTCCGCGCTCAACGAGGCGCATGCCGCCGGCGCGCTCATGTACCAGGGCCACAAGGTGGCGCTGCACTATCTGCCCGCGCTGCTGGGCGAGCGCGATGCCATTCCGATGTCGCAGCGCTCCTGCCCGGTGCTGATCCTCAAGAACGGCGCCGACCGGCTGGCAGTGCATGTCGACAGCGTGCTGGGCAACCGCGAGGTGGTCATCAAGAATATCGGCCCGCAGCTCTCGCGCATGGTCGGGATCGCCGGGGCCACGGTGCTCGGTTCGGGCGAGATCGTGCTGATCCTCAATCCGGTGGCGCTCTCGCGCCACCTCGCGCATCACCCGGGCCAGTATCAGGGCAGCGGCGCCGAGAGCGCCCCGGCCAGCGCGGAACTGCGCGCGCGCGTGGTAATGGTGGTGGACGATTCGCTGACGGTGCGCCGCGTGACCCAGCGCCTGCTGGAACGCGAAGGCTACCAGGTGGTGCTGGCCAAGGACGGCGTCGACGCGCTCGAGCACCTGCAGGAGATCACCCCGGACCTGATGCTGGTCGATATCGAGATGCCGCGCATGGACGGGTTCGACCTGACGCGCAATATCCGCGGCAACGACAGCACCCGCAAGATCCCGATCGTGATGATCACCTCGCGCACCGCCGACAAGCACCGCAACTACGCGCTCGACCTGGGAGTGAACGCTTACTTCGGTAAACCGTTCCAGGAGGACGTGCTGCTGGCGGCGATCGCCGGGCTGCTCGACGCGGATTTGCCGCCTCCGTAGCCGCGCGATGCGTTCCATGGGCCCCCGCTTCCGCGGGGGCGACGGGGTATGCGCGAGCCGGCGGGTATGCGCGAGTGGCTATTCGCTCGTTCCGCCAACATCTCGTCGTTCCCGCGCAGGCGGGAATCCAATTTGTGTTGGACGCGATACGTTCCATGGGGCCCCGCTTTGCCCGGGGATGACAGGGTTCAAGACCCGCGCGCCGCCACCATTTCCTGAATTTGCTCAGTGTCATTATTGTGCGCGCGCTCAATGCACGAGGCAATTTTCCTGTCTACCATTGTTTCAGACTGTGCGCGGGATGCCTCGCAACGCTGGTCGCGACTCCAAATCGGTGTAAACTATCGAAAAGCGCATTGTTGCGGCAAAGATACTAGCAGGAAACACAGAGAGCGAGCCACGAGAGAATGAGTATGAAGAAAAGCAAAATCGGCAAATCTCTCCCTGTGCCCGGGCTGCCCCACGATGCCTCAGGTCCTCTCGAAGACGGCTTCGCGGGGCCGTCGAGCCTCAACCTGGCCAACCATTTCCTGATAGCAATGCCATCGATGCAGGATCCGATTTTCGGCGGCACCGTGGTGTACATCTGCGAGCACAACGACAAGGGCGTGCTCGGGGTCGTGATCAACAAGCCGACCGACATGACCATGGAGATCCTGTTCGAGCGCATCGACCTGAAGCTGGCCGACGGGCTGCGCACCACCGTCGTCAACGAGCCGATCATGTTCGGCGGGCCGGTACAGGACGACCGCGGTTTCGTGCTGCACACCCCCGGCGCACGCTACTCGTCCTCGCTGACGGTAACCGAGGATGTCGCGTTCACCACCTCGATCGACGTGCTGGAAGCGGTCGCCAACGGCGACGGCCCGCAGCGCCTGCTGGTGTCGATCGGCTACTCGGGCTGGAGCCCGGGCCAGCTGGAGGACGAAATCGGCCGCAACGGCTGGCTTACCGTGGGTGCCGACGCGCACGTGCTGTTCGACCTGCCAATCGAGGAACGCTACACCGCCGCCATCAAACTGCTGGGCATCGACCCGATGATGCTCGCCTCCGAGGCCGGCCATGCATAATGGTTGAACTCGTTTTCGGTTTCGACTTCGGCATCAAGCGCATCGGCATCGCAATGGGGAACACCCTGACCGGACAGGCGCAGCCGCTCGCCGTCGTCAAGGCCATCGACAACGCCGCACGCTTCAAGCAGATCGGCGAGCTGGTCGAACAGTGGCGCCCGGCGCGCCTGGTGGTTGGCGAGCCGCGCCACCCGGACGGCGCCGAGCACGAGATGACGCTGCGCTGCCGCCGCTTCGCCAACCAGCTGCACGGCCGCTTCAAGCTCCCTGTCGAACTGGTCGACGAGCGCTATTCGTCGGCCGTTATCAACGGCAAACGCGGCGAGATCATCGACGCGAAAGCCGCAGCAATCATTTTGCAACAATATTTTGACGATCATGCCAACATCAATTGAAGAACTGGACGCCGAGGCGCTGTACCAGGCGCTGTTGCAGCAAGTGCGAAGCGGCCTGGCCGGGGTGCCCGAGCTGGCCATCGTGGGAATCCATTCCGGCGGCGCATGGCTGGCCGAACGGCTCGCAGCCGACCTTGGCCTGAAAGAGCGCCTCGGTTTCATCGACGTCTCGTTCTACCGCGACGACTACGCGAAGAAGGGCCTGCATCCGGACGTCAAGCCGACCCAGATCGGCTTTAACGTCGACGCGGCCACGATCCTGCTGGTCGACGACGTGCTCTACACCGGGCGCACCACGCGCGCCGCCATCAACGTGCTGTTCGACTACGGCCGCCCGGCGCGCATCCAGCTCGCGGCGCTGCTCGACCGGGGCGGGCGCGAACTGCCGGTGGTGGCCGATTTTGTCGCGGCCCACGTCACGCTCGAGCGCGATCATGCGCTGGCGCTGCACCGGGGCCCAAGCGGCCAGCTCTCTCTGACGATAGAATGACGGCAGGGAAACACTTGAAAAGCCTTAAAATAACCGCGGAATAACGATAGAAGACGACCATGCTTAACCCGCAATTGAACAAAAATGGCGAACTTCAGCATTTGCTGACCATCGAAGGGCTGCCCAAATCCGTGGTCAACCACATCCTCGACACCGCGTCGAGCTTCGTCGGCATCTCGGACCGCGAAGTGAAGAAGGTGCCGCTCATGCGCGGCAAGAGCGTTTTCAACCTGTTCTTCGAAAACTCCACGCGCACCCGCACCACATTCGAGATTGCATCGAAGCGCCTGTCGGCCGACGTCATCAATCTGAACATCCAGGCTTCGTCGGCCAGCAAGGGCGAGTCCCTGCTCGACACCATCGACAACCTGGCGGCGATGCACGCCGACATGTTCGTGGTGCGCCATTCCCAGTCCGGCGCGCCCTACCTGATCGCCAAGCACCTGACCGACACGCGCCAGTCGCACGTGCACGTGGTGAACGCGGGCGACGGACGCCATGCGCACCCGACCCAGGGCCTGCTCGACATGTACACCATCCGCCACTACAAGAAGGACTTCACCAACCTGACGGTGGCCATCGTGGGCGACATCCTGCACAGCCGGGTGGCGCGTTCCGACATCCATGCCTTGACCACGCTGGGCGTGCCCGAAGTGCGCGCGATCGCCCCGCACACGCTGCTGCCGGGCGGCCTTGAGCAGATGGGCGTGCGCGTGTTCACCGATATCGACAAGGGACTCAAGGACGTCGACGTGATCATCATGCTGCGCCTGCAAAGCGAACGCATGACCGGGGCGCTGCTGCCCTCGGCACAGGAGTACTTCAAGAGCTACGGCCTGACGCCCGAGCGCCTCGCGCTGGCCAAGCCGGACGCGATCGTGATGCATCCGGGTCCGATGAACCGCGGCGTGGAAATCGATTCCGCGGTGGCCGACGGCGCGCAGGCGGTGATCCTGCCGCAGGTGACGTTCGGGATTGCGGTACGGATGGCGGTGATGAGCATTTTGGCGGGGACCCAAGGATGAAGCAGGCAGCAATGACACTACATATCAGGAACGGACGGCTGGTTGACCCGGCCAATGGCATCGACGCGGTAACGGACCTGTTCATCGTCGACGGCAAGGTGGCCGCGCTCGGCACGGCGCCCGCAGGCTTCAGCGCCGCGCGCGTGATCGATGCGAGCGGCCTGGTGGTCGCGCCCGGCCTGGTCGACCTGTCGGCGCGCCTGCGCGAACCCGGCTACGAATACAAGGCCACGCTCGAATCGGAAATGCAGGCCGCAATGCAGGGCGGCGTGACAAGCCTGATCTGCCCGCCGGACACCGATCCCGTGCTCGACGAGCCGGGACTGGTCGAAATGCTGCGGCACCGGGCCATGAACCTGAACCAGGCCAAGGTGCACCCGCTGGGCGCGCTGACCATGGGACTGAAGGGCAAGGCGCTCACCGAGATGGCCGAGCTGACCGAAGCGGGCTGCATCGGCTTCGCGCAGGCCGAGGAACCGATCGAAGACACCACGGTGCTGCTGCGCGCGCTGCAGTACGCGAAGACCTTCAACTACACGGTCTGGCTGCGCCCGCAGGATGCGCATATCGGGCGCGGCGGCATCGCCCACAGCGGCGCGCTCGCTTCGCGCCTCGGACTGGCGGGGGTGCCGGTGATGGCCGAGACGATCGCGCTGCACACCATTTTCGAGCTGGTGCGCGCCACCGGCGCACGCGTGCACTTGTGCCGCATGTCGTCGGCGGCCGGGCTGGAGCTGGTGCGCGCGGCCAAGAAGGAGGGCTTGCCGGTGAGCTGCGACGTGGGCGTGCATCACGTCCACATGACCGACTCCGACATCGGCTTTTTCGACTCGAACGCGCGCGTGACGCCGCCGTTTCGCAGCCAGCGCGACCGCGACGCGATCCGCGCCGCCGTGTACGACGGCACTGTCGACGCCATCTGTTCGGACCACACGCCGGTCGACGACGACGAAAAGCTGCTGCCGTTCGGGGAAGCCTCGCCGGGTGCGACCGGGCTTGAACTGCTGCTCTCGCTGGTGCTCAAATGGGCCGACGAATACGCCGCCGAACAGCCGGCAAGCGCCAAGGGGGCCGGGCCGCTGGCGCGTGCGATCGCCAAGGTGACATGCGACGCGGCGCGCGTTGCCGGTTTGCAGGCCGGGCAGCTGGCGCCAGGCGCGAGCGCCGACGTGGTCGTGTTCGATCCGGCCGCGCGCTGGACCGTGGCGGCGGCGGGGCTGGCCAGCCAGGGCAAGCACACGCCGTTCGTCGGCTACGAGCTGGCGGGGCAGGTCAGGGCCACGATCGTGGCCGGCCGCGTCGCGTTCGAACGTTAAGCCCGGACCGATGCAGATCGGTGTAAATTGAATCTGCGGCTGATACTGCGCCTGACCCGCGTGCTGATTCACCTGCTGGCCGGACTGGCGACCTGCGCGCTGGTGTTTCCGTGGGCCGGGCGCGGGCGCCGCAACCGTTACATCCAGCGCTGGTCGCGCAAGCTGCTGCGCATTTGCGGCGTCAGCGTCGAGCACGGGCCGGGAGCGGCGCCGCTGTCGCACGCGATGATCGTCGCGAACCACGTGTCGTGGCTCGATATCTTCGTCATCAACGCCTTGCATCCGTCGCGCTTCGTGGCCAAGGCCGAGATCCGCGCATGGCCGGTGCTCGGCTGGCTGGCGCAGCAGGCCGGCACCGTGTTCATCGCGCGCGGCAGCCGGCGCGACCTGCGCCATATCTTCAAGGGCCTGGTGGACAGCCTGCAACTGGGCGAGCGCATCGCCTTCTTCCCGGAGGGGACCACGGCGCCCCTCGGCAGCCTGCTGCCGTTCCACGCCAATCTGTTCGAGGCCGCCATCGACGCCAGGGTCGCGGTGCAGCCGTATGCCCTGAAGTACCTGGATGCGCAAGGCGCCTTGCAGCGCTCGGTCGATTTCGCGGGCGACACCACCTTCGTGCAGAGCATCGTCGCCATCCTGTCCGGCGGCGCGGTGCGCGCGCAGCTGACCTGCCTGGAGCCGATCG
>JBAQKU010000439.1:0-4920 GCA_049301315.1 Telluria sp. | reverse complement strand
GTGTAGAGCTGCTCCTGAGCATTGAGCAGGTCGAGATTGATTCGCACCCCGCCCTTGATGCTTTGCTCGGTGGCCTTCATCAGCAGCTTGGCCGAGTCGACCGCCTTCACCAGCGCATCGATGCGCGCCACGCTGCTGGCCACCGAATCGTATTCCTTGCGCATGTCGACCAGGATCTTGTCGGTCTTGGCCTGCAGTTCCGCCTTGGCCCGCTCCTCGCCCGCCCGCGCCTGGCGCGTCGCCGCACTGACGCTGCCGCCCGAATAAATCGGGATGTTCAGTTGCAGGCCGATGCTGCGATTGGTCGATTCCTGGTTCAGGGTGTTGATCGTTTCCGAATCGTTCTTCGAGTAGCTGGCCACGAAATCGAGGCGTGGCAGGTGACCTGCGCGCGCCTTGTTCACTTCCTGATGCGCAACCTCGATGCCGTAGGTATCGGCCTTCAGGTTCGGGTTGCGTTCGAGCGCGAGCGCTTTCCATTGCTCGAAACTGGTTGCGTCACCCGGCCTGACGCGAAAGTCCGGCCTCAGGCTGTCGAGCGAACCGACTTCACTGCCGATGATCCCGGCCAGGGTGTTGAGCGTGGCAAGCTGGGTGTCCTTGGCCTCGAGCACCTTGGCTTCGGCCAGGTCCAGCCTTGCCTGCGTTTCCAGCATGTCGGTCTTGGTGCCCTCGCCTTTCTGGAACAGGCGTTCGTTCACTTTCGACTGCTCGAGCAACATGTCGCGCTGCGCCTCGACCAGCGCGCGCTGGTCGTTGGCGAACAGCGCTTCAATGTAGGCACCGACCAGCCGCACGATCAGCTCCTGCCCTTTGGCATCGAACTGGGCCGCAATGGCGTTGGTTTGCGCCGCGCCCTGTTTGTAGCGCGCGACGGCATCGAGGTTAATGATGCCCTGGCGTAGAGTAATGCTGGCGGACCGGCTGTTGTACTCCGGGTGGCGCGTCGAAAGGCGCTCGGTGATATCGGCGCGGTTGCGGTTGGCGCTGTAGCCGCCGGTAATGGAAGGCAGCAGGTTGGCGCGTCCGAGGATACGGTTTTCCTTGCCACCCTCGTTTGCATAGAACGCGGCGCGGTAGGTCGGATCGTTCTTCAAGGCCGCCTGATAGGCCTGCTCCAGGCTGATTGCCGCGGCGCCGCCGGCATGCAGCAACAACGCGGTCCCGGCGGCATATGTCACTGCCCTGATCAGGAACTTCGGTTTGGGTTCGAATGCCATGCCCATCCTTAATCCTCCGACAGCGATGTTGTGGCGCGGTCGAACAGGGGCTTGAGCAGGTAGTTCATCATGGTGCGCTCACCGGTCTTGACGAACATATCGACCGGCATGCCGGGACGCACGCCCAGTTTCTTCTGCTCGATCAGCTTCAGGCCTTCGGGGGTCACCCTGCCATGCACCTTGTAATACGGCGCGCCGGAGCGCTCGTCGACCAGGCGGTCAGCCGACACGCCCGTGATCACGCCCGGGATGTGGGGCGTGCTGTTCGTATTGAATGCCGAAAAAATGAAGTCGACCGGCAAACCGGGATGCACCTTGTCGACCAGGTTGACAGGAAGCTGGCCTTCGACGACCAGCGCATCGGCCATCGGCACCACATCCATCATGCGAAAGCCAGGCTGGATGATCCCGCCCGGCGTGAAGACGTTCATGCCGACCACGATACCGTCGACCGGCGCCTTTACGTCCACGTTGGCGAGCACGAAGTCTTCCGCGCCCATGCGGCTGCCGAGCGCATCGGCTTCCTTCTGCACCTCCGCCAGCTGCGCACGCACCTCCCGCTGGAAGTCCTGCAAACGCTGGGCCCGCTTCAAGCCCAGTTCGACTACCTGGCTGCGCGCGCGGCCGATATTGCCGATATCTTCAGCGAAGGAGCCGTTAATTTGCGAATAGGTGCGTTCCAGGTCCAACAGGCGGCTGCGGGCAACATAACCATCCTTTGCCAGGTCACGCATGTTGACGAGCTGCTCTTTCAGGATGCCCAACTGCTCTTTCTTGCTGTCGCGCGCCGCTTCCATCCCAATGATCTGGAGTTTCAGGCCGGCGACACTCGCATCGACCGCGCCCATTTCACTGCGCAAGGCGTCGCGGCGCGATGCGAACAATTGATTTTGCAGGCTGATATTCGAGGCGACGCGCGGATCTGCCTTGGCCGATTCAAGTGCCTTCGGAAACGTCACCGTGGACTTGCTGTCGCGCTCGGCAATCAGGCGCGCCTCGGTGGCGCGCGCATTAAAAAATTGCACTTGGGTGATTTCGGATTGCGCTTTGGCCTGGACCGCGTTCATGCGCACCAGTACCTGGCCCGCCTTGACGCTGTCGCCTTCCTTGACCAGGATTTCGTCGATCATGCCGCCGGCTAAGTGCTGCACCGCCTTGCGGTTGGTTTCCTTGGCCACGGCGCCCTGCAAGGGCACGCCCTTGTCGAGCGGCGCCAGGAAAGCCCACAGAAAAAAACCGCACACACCAACAAGGACGATCCACCAGCCCAGCTTGCTGTATGCGCGGGCGTCCGTATTGACCGTCAAGGGCGAAACATCGTGCGTGATGACATCGGTCGCCAATGCCTTAGTGTCGAGTAATTTCATGTTATTGATCCTGTTCCGTCGTTACCGTTGCCGTACCGCCACTAGCGGCAACGCCAGCTTCTGCCTTTTGCGCCGACTGCTGCTGCGCCTGTGCCGCTTGTGCCTGGGCCGCTTGTGCCTGGGCCTGGGCCGCCTGGGCCGCCTGAGCCTGAGCCTGTTGTGCCGCCTGCTGCGCCTGCAACTGCTTCTGCGCATTTTGCTGCAAGGCCGCCAGTACCTGGTCGGTTGGGCCGAACATCTCGCCCACCCCGTCGCGCAGCAGCAACAGCTTGTTGGTGATACCGATCACGGTGGTGCGGTGTGTAATCAGAACGATGGTCTTGCCGCGGCTACGCAGGTCGTTTACCGCCTGCACCAAAGCATGCTCGCCTACGTCGTCCAGGTTGGAATTGGGCTCGTCGAGCACCAGGATCGAAGGATCGCCGTACATCGCCCGTGCCAGGCCAAGGCGTTGCTTCTGACCACCAGACAGGCCCGCGCCGCCATCGCCGAGCATTGTGTCGTACCCTTTCGGCAAATGCAAAATCATGTCATGTACGCCGGCACGCTGGGCGGCCAGCACCACCTTCTCGGAATCGACTTCGCCGAAGCGGGCGATATTTTCACCGACAGTACCGCCGAACAGCTCGATATCCTGCGGCAGATAGCCGATATTCGGCCCCAATTCGGTCTTGTTCCACTGGAAAATATCAGCGCCGTCGAGGCGCACTTTTCCCATGCCCGCCGGCCATACGCCGACCAGCAAGCGCGCCAGGGTGGACTTGCCCGAGCCGCTAGGCCCGATCACACCCAACACGTCGCCGGGAGCAATAGCAAAGTTCAAGCCCTTGATGACCGGCGTCTGCACACCGGGCGGCGCTGCCGATACGGCTTCAACCGACAGTGCACCCCGAGGCGTCGGCAACTCCATGCCTGCGCTGCGCGCGGGGTTTGCGGCCAGCAAGGCAACCAGACGGTCGTAGGCGCTGCGTGTGGTGCTGAACGACTTCCAGACGCCGATTAACTGTTGAACCGGCGCCAGCGCGCGGCCGACCAGGATCGATGCCGCGATCATCATGCCGGCGGTCATCTTGCCTTCAATGACGAGCAGCGCACCGTAACCGAGCACCAGCGACTGCAGCGACACCTGCACGAACTTCGTGACCGCGCCGACCATGCCCGCTTTTTCGCTTGCCTCAGCTTGCAGGTGCAAGAACTTGCCGTGCAGCTTGAACCAGCGGGCCAGCAGGTTTGGCAACATGCCCATCGCCTCGATCACTTCGGCGTTGCGCAGGTTGTTGGTGGCCAGGGAGCCGGCCGCGATCGACATCGTGTTCGCTTCCGACAAAGGCTTGCGCGAGACGCGATCATTTATATAGGCGAGTACAACGAGCACGATGGTGCCGACCAAGGCCAGCACGCCAAGTCCCGGGTTGAAAAAGAAAATCACGATCAGATAGATCGGAAACCATGGCGCGTCGAAGAACGCGAACACGCCATTACCGGTCAAGAACTGGCGGATCGTGGTCAGGTCTGTCAAGGCCTGGCCGGCGTTGCCGCCCGCCTTCTTCAGGTTTTGCTCGAACGCCGCGGTGTAGACCCGCTTGTTGAGCTCCATGTCAAAACGGGCGCCAACGCGCACCAGCACAAAGCTGCGTATCAATTCGAGCGCGCTCATCAGCAGGTAGGCGCCGAGCATCATGAGCGTCAACATGGCCAGCGTGATCTCGTTCGCGCTTGCCAGCACGCGGTCGTAAATCTGCAGCATGTAGATCGATGGCACCAGCATCAGGATGTTGGTGATGGCGCTGAATACACCGACAGTAAAGAACGTGCTTTTGAAAGCCGCCAGCGCCAGTTCGATTTCGTTTTTCGGTTTAAAGAATTGGTTTTTCATTGAGTGTGGCGTAAACGATTCAGTAGGGTGCAAGGCCCATGACGAACTCGACTTGGGGCGTTGCGGAATTCAAGGGACAAAATGACCGTATTGATCCAAGACAAGCAATTGAAGACGAGACATTATCGCCCAGAATCAACAAAAAATGTGATCCTCATCACATAATTTTGTTGCGCGCCACACGAATTTTTATTTTTTGATAATGTTTTGACACTTGTCGACGCATGGCTGCAGGATGGCTTAGCTGGGACATGATCGCGCGGCAAGCGCCGGACGCAATCCTGTTGCGGATCCTGATGGCGTTGACTTAAGCCGCCTTTCCCGCGGAGGCGGGAATCCATAGCACCGCTGCTCATAGGTGCTATGGATCCCCGCCTGCGAGGCTGTCGCAAAACGCCAAACGAGCTTCGACAAAGACCAAAGACCCGTCGTTCCCGCGCAGGCGGGAACCTAATTT
>JBAQKU010000438.1:0-8191 GCA_049301315.1 Telluria sp. | reverse complement strand
CTGCACGGCCTGCTCTCGTTCGGGGCGATCTTCGGCGCCGGGGCCTGGATCATGCAACAGGCGATGCTCGGGCAGTGGCTGGTGTGGCTTGCCATTTTTTTGTCGGGAAATGAGCAGCCGACCGACTGGGCCGCGCGCTGAGCAACCCGGATCGTCAACCCGACTTACCCGGCCCAGCCGAAAAAAAGGAGCCGCGCAATGAACGCCAGCAAGATGCCCAGGGTGCTGCTGAGCACCGCCAGCCAGCCGGAGGAAGACTCGTACCAGGCGCTGCTCATTTCGCTGTTGCGCGGCCTGGCCGCGCTGCAGGTCGCGGCGGCCCATCTGCGCGCCGACCTGTTCCCCGGGTTCAAGACCGTGTCCGATCCCGCCCTGTGGTTCCAGGCGCTGGCCCTGCTGACCGGATTCGCGCACCAGGCGGTGGTGCTGTTCTTCCTGATCAGCGGCTGGCTGGTGGGCGGCAGCCTGCTGGGCAAGATCGGCCGGCCCGCCGCGCTCAAGATCTATGCGATCGACCGCATCACGCGGCTGTGGACCGTCCTCATTCCCACCTTCCTGCTGATCATCCTGTTCGGCGTGCTGGGCGGCGTGCTCGATGCGCACACGCCGAGCTTCGCCCGCGCCAACGAGTATTCGGTCCTGTCGTTCCTGGGCAACCTGCTGGGACTGCAGACCATGAGCGTGCCTAGCTTCGGCGGCAATTTCGTGCTGTGGAGCCTTGCCAACGAAACCTGGTATTACCTGATGTTCCCGCTGCTGTTGCTGTGTTTTGCAGCGCGCAGCAACGCCAGGCGCGCTCTGGCCGCGGCCGCGCTGGCGCTGGCTGCGTCGTTCGTGACGTTTCCGATCCTGCTGTATTTCGCGATCTGGCTGCTGGGCGCGGCGTTCTCGCGCGTGCGCATCGAGTGCGGCGCCTGGCTGCGCGCCTGGCTGCTGGTGCTGTTTGCGGTGGTGTCGGTGTATTACAGGTTCACCGGAATCAATGACGACATGCTGCCTGCGTCGTTTGTACAGGACGTCAATTTCAGCATCGTGTTCCTGCTCTTCCTGTGCAGCATGCGCTTCCGGCCCGACCCGGCGGCGCGCCTGCTGGGGCCGCTGCGCAAAGGCGCGGCCTTCCTGTCCGGTTTCTCGTTCAGCCTGTATGTGCTGCACGTGCCGCTGATCGGCGTGCTCGGCCAGCTGGGCCTGCAATGGTTCGGCCGCAACCGGCTGTCGCCGGCCAACCCGCAAGATGGCGCCGCCTACCTTGGAATTCTGTTCTGCATTGTCGGATTGTCCTACCTGTTCTATCTTGCCTTCGAGTCGCACACCCATCAGGTGCGCCGCCTGGTGAAGAACATCGTCTTCGACCGGCCCCGCGCCGGCATCAACGCGCCTTCCGTACCGGCCGACTGAACGCCGGCCGGCAGGAAGGCTGCGGGCCAGGCACCTTGCATGCCTGGCCTTGCTGCTTCGATTGCTTAGTACTCGAACGCGCCGATATCGTATCCGGACGTTGCCGTACGCGACTTGCCGTCGAAATCGACGCCAGGCGCGTTGGTCGAGGTCCCCTTGGCGATTGCCGGCGAGGTGCTGTTCAGGTGCAGGTCAGGCGTACCGGTCCTGGTGTAGGAGACGAACTGCGGCGCGCTCGACACGGAGCCGCCGTGGGTCAGGCCGTTCTTCAGGCTCCAGTTGTAGGTCGAGTTCTGGTACACCAGGTTGTTGCGGTAGGTGTTGTGGGTACCGGTCACGCCCTGCTCGGAAATCCCGTAGCGGTTGTCATACACGATGTTGTTGTGGACAGCGACGTAATCGGCGCCGGTGGAGCTCAGGTAGAAGTCGCCGCCGCCAACGATGATGCCGGTGTTCGAGCTCGTTACCGTGTTGTTGGTGATGTTGACATTCTTCGCATCGTGCCACAGGTGAATTGCCGCTTCCGCGACCCGGTAGACCACGTTGTTCGTCACGGTGCCGGAGGTGCTGATGTAAATGCCCTGGATAAAGGAGCATCCGGCCGGGCCGATATCGTGAACAAGATTGCTCACGACGTCCGCCTTCACGCCACCGAAGTAGCTGTCGACGCCGATCGCGGAACCGCCGGCACTGGTGCAGGTGACCGTCTTGGCGATGTGATGGACGTGATTGTGGCGGATCATGTCGTACGAACCGCCGTTATAGATCCCGTACGACCACTTGGTGCCGCTTTGCGTCGCGCTGCCGTCCACCTCGAAGCCGATGATGTCGACATAGCTGCCGCGGTTGTCCCAGGCGTAGTCGGTGGACGAACTTGCCGGCGGTACGATCTTGGCGCCCCACTTGCTGGTCGAGACGTAGTAGATGCGGCCCGCCGAGGTTCCGCTGGCCGTGGTCTTGATGCCGCCGGAATAGGTGCCGGACGCCACGTGCACGGTCGTGCTCGGCTTAACGAAGCTCGATGCGCGCTGGATGGTCCTGAACGGCGCGCTCGCGGTTCCCGGATTGGAGTCCGAACCGGTTGGCGAGACGTAGTAGTGGTAGGTGGTGGCAGGCGGCTGCGGATAGGCGGCCACCGGTGCCGGTGCCGGTTCAGGCGCAGGCGCGGGCGCAGGAGCGGGCGCGGGCGCAGGCGCAGGTGCCGGTTCGGTCGTGGTGGTGCCAGTGTACTGGTAGGCGCCGATGTCGAAGCCGGTGCTCGAGTTGCGCGGATTGCCGTCGAGATCGGTGGACGGCGCGTCCGCCGGCATCGCGCGGTCGATCGCCGGCGAGGTGCTCTTGATGTGGTAGTCGCCGCCGCCGGTGCGGATGTAGTTGACGAACTGCGGATCGGCGTTGACCGTCGCGACCGTGCCGAGGCCGTTTTGCAGCCTCCAGCCGTAGCTGCCGTTCTTGTTGATCAAGTTGTACGCGTAGACGTTGTGGGTGCCGGTCGAACCGGTTTCCTCGACGCCATAACGCGCGTTGTCAAACAGAATGTTATTGGTGACGCGGGTGTAGTCGTTGACCACGCCGCCGTTGTACCCGTTGCCGCCGCTCACGCGCACTGCCGTGTTGGTGTTGAACACCGTGTTGTTGCTCACTTGGGTTCGGTTGGCGTCGCGCGCCAGGCGAATGCCGGCATCGCTGATGTTGTACACCAGGTTGTTGTTGACCTTGCCTCCGGCGGTGTTGAGGTAGATGCCGAGGAAGTAGGTGCAGCCGGTCGGGCCGATATCATGCACGGTGTTGGCAAGCACGTCGTTGTACGCACCCTTGTAATAGCTATCCGATCCGATGCCGCCGCCGCTGTCCGCACATGCCACCGTCTTGGCGATATGGTGGACGTAGTTGCCCTGGATGGTGTTGTAGGAACCGGCCGTGTAAATCCCGTCGAGCCATTTTGTTCCGCTCTGGATGTTCCTGCCGTCCACTTCAAAGCCTTCGATGCTCACGTAGCTGCCGCGGTTATCCCAGGCCGTGCTGTTCGTCGAGTTCGCCGGAGGCACGATCTTCGCACCGCGTTTGGTGGTGGACAGATAGCGAATCTTCGCTTCCGCCGTACCGTTCGCCACTGTCTTGAAGCCACCGGCATACACGCCTGGCAACACGCGGATCGTCACGCCCGGCTTGGCCGCCTGCGAGGCCCTGAGAATCGTCTTGAACGGCGAGGTCTGGGTGCCGGCATTGCTGTCCGAACCAGTGCTTGACACATAAATATCGGCCGGCGCGGTCGTGCCGTTGTAGAGCACCGCAGCGAACTGCGGCGCTTCGCCGGACTGGCTCGAGGGGGCCTCACCGGTGCCCCCGCCACATGAAGCAAGCAGGACTGCGACACTGCCGCACAGCATGGCACCTGTGCGTTTTTCCAACGCGAAACTGACAAACTTAATCATTTAAAGTTCCTTGCTCTTTCAAGTTAATGAGCAAGGTTTGATCTGTCTCAAATGATTAGGTTCAACATTTTCGAAAATAAATTTCGTGAATGAATCAAATGCCAGGATTCAATGCAACTTGGAAATATTCAGCCAGACACGGCAGTAAAGTCTAGCACCAAATCAACAATTTCCAAAACGTATTTTGCGGCGACCCAATCGCCGCATGGCTTGGTTCGATGCGAATAGATCAAGAACAGCGGCCAGCCAAGGCTCAGGCCGAGTAGCCGAGCTTGGCGCTGCTCGCTTGTTGGTAGGGGTCGTCGCGGGCGCCGAGGCGCTGGGTGGAATCGTTGAACAGCAGGCCCTGCGGAGAAATGCCGGCCTGGTTCAAGCGCTTGATCGCCTCGTTGATTTGCCCCTCGCTGGTCACCCTCGCGCGCACCAGGATGAAGACGGCGCCCGCATGCGCGCCGATGATGAGCGCATCGGCCACGGCCAGCAGCGGCGGCGCGTCGATCAGGACCAGGTCGTAATTGGCGCTGACCGTTTCGAGCAGGGTGCCCAGGTTCAGGTGCAGCAGGAATTCGGCGCGCTTGGGCGGCAAGGCACCGGTTGGAATGAAGTCCAGGTTTTCCAGCACCGAGCGATGGATGATGTGTTCGACCGGCATGGTGCCGGCGATGGCGCGCGACAGGCCCTGCTCGTGGCTGACTCCGAAATAGCGGTGCAGATGGCCATTGCGCAAGTCCGCGTCGATGAGCAGTACCCGCATGCCGCTCGCGGCCATCACGGCGGCCAGATTGGCCGACACGAAGGACTTGCCAAGGCCGCCTGCCGGCCCTGCCAGCATCACGATGTTGTTTCGAAAATGGGGCATGCTGAACTGCAATGCCGCACGAAAACTGCGCAAACTTTCGATCGCGATATCTTCCGGCACCGCCTGCGCCAGCAGCGGCAGGCGTGGCGCCATGCGCTTGGCGCGGCGCATCAGCCGGTCCTGGTTGCTGCTGTGCGGAATGGTCGCGTACACGACCGGCGCACCCAGCATGCGCTCGATTTCCTGCGCATCGTCGATGCCGCCCGAGATCGCCTTGCGTGCGAACGCGATCAGCGTGCCCAGGAACACACCGGTGATGACGGCCAGCGCCACGATCAAGGCACGGTTCGGCTTGATCGGCTTGACCGGCACCACCGGCGCGTCGATCATGCGCACGTTACTGACCTTGCTTACCGAGATCAGGCGCAATTGCTGGGCCGTGTTCGACAAGGCGGTATACAGGTCGGTGTTGACCTTGATTTCGCGGGTGAGCCTGGCCTCGTCCTGTTCCAGCGCAGGAAGCGCCTTGATGCGCAGCGCCACCTCACCGAGTTCGGCTTCGACTTCCTGGCGTTGACGCTCCACGCCAAGCAGTACCGGATGGTCGACCGTAAAGCGCGAGAGCAATTCCGTTTTTTTCTGCATCAACTCGATACGGCGGGTGCGCGCAGCGGCCGCCTGTTGCAGGCTGATCTTCGCTTCCTCCTGCAGGTCCACGCTGCTGTGGGCGTTGCGGAACTGGTTGTAGCGCTCTTCCGATTGTTCCAGCTTGTGCTTCAGGAGCGGCAGCTGCTGGTTCAGGAAGGCGAGCGATTTCTCCGCCTCTTCCGTCTTGCGCGCCAGGTCCTGGCGCAGGTATTCGCGCCCCAGCTCGCTGAGCACGTTGTTGACGCGCTGCGCGCTCGCGCCCTGGAGCTTGACCTCGATGACGCCGGACTGCTTGCCCTGTTCCGAAATCTGCATGGCGCGCTGGACCGATTCGATCGCCGCCACCCGCGCCACGCGCTTGATCATGAATTGCGCGCCTGGCTTGGCGGCCAGGCTGTCGACCCGCAGTTCGAGCTCGCCGCCGCCGCTGCCGGCCTTCAGGATGGTGCCGACCGTGCCCTTCGCCTCAAGGCCGCCTTCGCCGCGCAGAGAAAAGCGGCCGTCGCCCAAGGCGGTGATCTGGAAGATGCGGTTTTCCCATGCCTTGGGCACCTCGAAGTGCGACACCTCGGCCTTCTCGGAACCCCATACATAGCCGCCGCGCCCGAAGATGCCGGGCTCGGAAAGACGCTGCACGCCGCGTCCGGCGAACCAGAAGCCGACGATGGGAAAGTACTTGGGCCGCACCTCGATATACAGACGCAGGTTGTCCACCGCATGCGACACGACCATGCGCGAACGCAACAGCTCGATCTCGGCGATCGGGGCTTTTTTTGTCTCGAACAGCGAGGACGCTTCGCTCAGGATGTTTTTCGCCGCATTCGGGCTTTCTTCCTCGACATGAATCACCATGTCGGCCTCGTACACCGGTTCGGCCACCAGCGCGTACACCAGTGCGACAAAGGTCACCAGCAGCGTGACCGCGGCGATCAGCCAGCGGCTGTCGAACAGGGTGTGAAGCCAGGCTTTCAGGTCGAGCTCATGGCCATAGGGGGCTGGCGCGGGCGCGCGCGGCTCGACCAGCAGGCTGGGCACTGGCGCCTGGGTCAGGTTCGGGACAGGGTGTTGTTCGGCTGGAGGGCTCATGGTGGAGGTGCGCTTCGGTTAGGGCGTGGCCAGCCCGACTGCCGAGGTCAGGGCGCCCGGGAACAACAGGCTCAGGCTGCGGTGCCAGTTCGCCAGCGGCGAAGCGGCGACATAGACCAGGTCTTTGGGACTGAGCTCGAACTGCTCGGCCATTGCGAAGGCGCCCCTGGCGCGCGCGTCGAGCTGGTACACGCGCGTGCCCTCCGTGCTCTTGCGCACGATGTACACCTGGCGCGCATCGCCGGTGATGGGGCTGATACCGCCCGCTTCGCCCAGCGCTTCATTGAGCGTGAGTCGTCCGTTGTGCATGGTCAGCGAGCGCGGGGTGACCACCTCGCCCGAGACGAACACCCGGCTCTCGTCGCGCGAATGGACCCGCACCAGGTCGCCGTGCAGCAGCAGGACAGTGCCCGGGTTGATGCTTTTTTGCACCAATTTGCGCAGGTCGATGTTGTAGCGCTGGTCGCCGCGCTCGAGCACGATGCGGCTCTGGTCAGCGCTCGGCAACAGGCCGCCGGCGCGGTTGAGCGCCTCCACCAGTGTCATCGGGATGTCGTTGATGGCCTGCAGGCCCGGCGACTTGACTTCGCCATCGATGTAGATGCGCTTGCTGCGGTAGGCCTGCACCCGCAATGTCACCTTGGGCGTGGCAAGGTAGCGCGCCAGCCTTGTCGCGAGCAGGCGGCGGGCCGCGTCCTCGGTCAGGCCGGCCAGCTTGAGTTCGCCGGCAAAGGGAAACTGCACCCTGCCCTCGTAGTCGACCACGAAGCCGGCCGAGGGCAGGCCGGAAACGCCGCTGTCGGGCACGGCCGCCCCGGCACCGGCGGTGCCGGGCATGACTGCGGCGGTCAGTTCGGGATGGTCCCAGACCACGATGGACAAGATGTCGCCGCGCTCGATCGTGTAAGGTGGCGGGTGGGCAACCACCAGGCTTGCGATTTCCTGGTTGGCGCGCTGCTCGCGCAGGCGCTTTTCAGCGTCGATCAGTTGTTCGGTGATCAGTTGCGGCGGCGCGATTGCGCCAGCGCCTTCGGCGGACCCGTCCTGCGTGCCGATCTGGCCTGCCGTCGTGCATGCCGACAGGGCGAAGGCCAGGACCAGCGTAAAGCGTGTTGGCAGTCGAATAAAGGAAGAAAATTCCATCATGGGTTTGCTCACTCGACAGATCCGCAAGACGCCAGGCGCGTCTTGCGTACTTGATTGTCTAGAGTAAGTGAGCCCATCGGAGCGAGCCTTGCTGCACATCAAACGGCAGTCTCAGCCGGTTCCCGGCACTAGCGCATTTCTTCGAGCAGCTTGAGGGTGTCGTCGAAATTCCAGATGCGCCGGATTTCTATCACGTCATACTGGGCAGCGATGTTTGGAGGAAAGGCCGAGTAACGGGCATTCACGCGCACGATGCGGCGCACCGCCTCGTCCATCTCGGCGCGCCCGGTCGAACGGATCAGGATCACCTCCTCGACGCTGCCATCGCTGCGGATCGCCACGCTGACCAGGGGATCGATGCGCACGCGCTGTGTCGACAACTGCGAGTAATTCAGCCCCCCGTTGCGCTCGATTTTCTGGCGCCAGCTGTCGACATACATGCGCAGCGGCACGTCGCGCTCGAGCGCCCCTACGACGATGCGGCGCCTGGATTGGTCCTGGACGCGCGGCCGCGGTGGCGTCCCGCTCAGGATATCGAGCCCGCGGCTCGCTTCGCGCGCGCGATTGACGAGATCGCTGCTGAACAGGTTTTTCGGCACCAGCACCTGGGTACCGGAGCCCTCGGGGCGGCCCGCCGGACCAGCTGCGGCGCTGGCGGCGGCTTGCGCCTGTGCAGCTG
>JBAQKU010000437.1:0-3678 GCA_049301315.1 Telluria sp. | reverse complement strand
CTTATTTGCCTACCTTGCCTGCCACGCCTTCAACGAAATAATCCATCTTGTTGAGGCCTTCGTCGGTCATGTGCCCTTTTTCGAGGCGAACCTTGCCCTCGTTATCCTTGAGCGGTCCGGTGAACGGCGACAGGGTGCCGGCCACGATTTCCTGTTCGCGGGCCTGGATCAGCTTTTGCACGTCGGCCGGAACCGCTGGGTTGATCGCTTCCAGCTTGACCATGCCGTCCTTGATGCCGCCCCAGGTGCTGGTCGACTTCCAGCTGCCGTCGAGCGCGGCCTTGGCCTGGGCGGTGTAGTGCTGGCCCCAGTGGTGGGTCACGGCGGCCAGTTGCGCCTTGGGACCGAATTTCTTCATGTCCGAGTGGTACGAAATCGCGTACTTGCCTTTTTCCTGCGCGGCCTGCACGATCGCGGTCGAATCGGTGTGGTGGGTGACCACGTCGGCGCCCTGCCCCATCAGGGTGATGGCGGCGTCGCGCTCCTTGCCCGGATCGAACCAGCTGTTAACCCAGATGACCTTCACGACGGCCTTCGGGTCGACGCTGCGCATGCCGAGCGTGAAGGCGTTGATCCCTTGCAGGACTTCCGGAATCGGGAACGCGCCCACATAGCCGGCCGTGTGCGATTTGCTCATTTTGCCTGCCAGCACGCCAGCCAGGTAACGCGCCTCGTAGAAACGCGCATTCGCGGTGGCGACGTTCGGTGCGCTCTTGTAGCCGGTCAGGTGGATGAACTTGACGCCTGGGAATTGCTTGGCGACCTTCAGGGTCGGGTTCATGTAGCCGAACGAGGTGGTGATGACCATCTTGCTGCCCTGCTGCACCAGGTCGCGGATGACGCGCTCGGCGTCCGCGCCTTCCGGCACGTTTTCGACGTACTTGGTGGTCACCTTGCCTGCCAGGTTCTTTTCAAGTTCCTTGCGCGCGATGTCATGCTGGGTGGTCCAGCCGGCGTCGCCGATCGGGCTCACGTAGACGAAGCCAATGTTGAGTGGTGCTGCCGCCGGGGCAGCGTAAGAAAAAGCGGCAGCAGGCAGCAAGAGAGCGGCACAGAGCGCGCGGCGCAGCGTTTGTTTCGACATGGTTTTCCTTGTGATTACCCCCGTCAACGACCAATTCGGACCCGGCCGCCGGGGAAATACGGCACGGAAGATGGCATGCAAGAACGGGTCAGCCGCCCGGATTGAAATGCTTGCCGAGCGAGGCAGGCATGTTCAGCTTGATGTAGTTGGCGTTGCGCGATATTAGCACCAGCACGAATATTGCAGCAAGGTAAGGTAACATCGACAACAGCTGCGACGCCACCGGCACCCCCAGCGCCTGCGCGTGGAAGGTGAGGATGGTGACGCCGCCGAACAGGTAGGCGCCGCCCAGCACGCGCGCCGGGCGCCAGGTCGCGAAGGTGGTCAGCGCCAGCGCGATCCAGCCGCGTCCGGCCACCATGCCTTCGACCCAGAGCGGGGTGTAGACCAGCGCCAGGAAGGCGCCGGCCAGGCCGCAGCAGGCGCCGCCGAACAGGACCGCGAACAGGCGGATGCGGCGCACGTTGTAGCCGAGCGCGTGCGCCGACGATGGCGACTCGCCGACCGCGCGCAGCACCAGCCCGGCGCGGGTGCGGTACAGGAACCATGCGATCGCCCCGCACAGCAGCAGGGCCAGGTAGGCCATCGGATGCTGGCGGAACAGCGCGACCCCGAAAAACGGGATGTCCTGCAGGTAGGGGATGCCGAATTTTCCGTTCTGCAGGCTGTTGCCCACATAGTCGATCCCGATGTAGGTGGAGACGCCGCCGCCGAACAGCGCCAGCGCCAGGCCGGTCGCGTACTGGTTGGTGCCGAGCCAGATCGTCATCCATGCGAAAAACCCGGACAGCAGCATGCTGGCCGCCGCGCCGGCCAAGAAGCCGAGCGTGACGCTGCCGGTGTTGATCGTGACGGCGAAGCCGGCGATCGCGGCCACCAGCATCATGCCTTCGGCGCCCAGGTTGACGACGCCCGATTTTTCGTTGATCAGCAGGCCGAGCGCGGCCAGCATGAGGGGGGTGCCGGCATTGATGGCGGCGGCGATCAGGGGTGCGAGCGAATCCATTATTTCCTCCCGCCCAGATCAAGGCGCAACTTGTAGTGAATCAGGACGTCACAGGCGAGCAGGGCGAACAGCAGCATGCCCTGGAATACGCCGGTGATGGCGGACGGCATTCCCAGGCGCGATTGCGCCAGTTCGCCGCCGATGTAGAACAGGGCCATGATGAAGCTGGCGAACACCACGCCGATCGGGTGCAGGCGCCCGACGAAGGCGACGATGATGGCGGCGAAGCCGTAGCCGGGCGAGATCGAGGGTGTGAGCTGGCCCAGCGGCCCGATCACTTCGCCGATGCCGGCAAGGCCGGCAAGCGCGCCGCAGATCAGCATCGAGGTCCACAGCGACTTGCGCGAGGAAAAGCCGGCGTAGCGCGCGGCGTGCGGCGCCATGCCGCCCACCTGCAGGCGGAAGCCGGAGATGCTGCGCGACAGGTATAACCAGCCCGCCATCGCGGCGGCGCCGGCCAGCACGATGCCGAAGTGCAGCCGGGTTTCCGGAATCAGGATCGGCAGCAGCAGTTTCTCCGACAGCATTTTCGATTGCGGGAAATTGAAGCCTTCCGGATCCTTCAGCACCCCGTACACCAGGTAGCTGAGCAGCAACTGGGCGATGTAGACCAGCATCAGCGAGACCAGGATTTCGCTGGCGTTGAAGCGGTCGCGCAGGAAGGCCGTGATGGCGGCCCAGGCCATGCCGCCGGCCATGCCTGCCAGCAGCACCAGCGCGATGATGCCGGCGCCGCCGCTGCCGTCGTCCAGGTACAGGCCGGCCGCGCCGCCGCTGATTGCGCCGACCACCAGCTGCCCTTCGGCGCCGATGTTATAGACATTGGCGCGGTAGCAGATCGCCAGCCCGACAGAGATCAGCAGCAGCGGCGCAATCTTGACGCCGAGCTCGGACCAGCCTTGCAGGTCCTTGATCGGCTCGACGAAAAACACCGCCAGGCCCGCCAGCGGGTCCTTGCCCATCGCGATGAACAGGATGGCGCCGCACAGCACCGTGAGCAGCAGCGCCAGCAGCGGCGACAGCGCCCCCATCAGGGACGACGGCGTGGGCCGCGCTTCAAGCTTGAACATGCTGGCCCTCCGACGCAGGCTGCGTCCACAGGCCGCTCATCCACTGTCCGATCAGGGCCACGCTGGCGTCGCCGGCCTTGATCGAGGGCGACACCCGGCCCTTGGCGATCACGTGCATACGGTCGGAAATCTCAAACAATTCTTCCAGCTCCTCGGAAATGACCAGCAGCGCACAGCCGGCGTCGCGCAAGGCGACCAGCTCGGCGCGGATCTGGGCGGCGGCGCCGACGTCGACGCCCCAGGTCGGCTGCGCGACCACCAGGACGGTGGGGCCGCGCATGACTTCGCGCCCCACTATGTATTTCTGCAAGTTGCCGCCCGACAGGCTGCGCGCCAGCGCGGCCGGACCGGATGCCTTGACCTTGAAGCGCTCGATGATCTGGGCGGCGCGCTCGACCAGCACGCGGGCGCGCACGAAGCCGTGGCGAATGGTCTGCCTGGTCTGCAAGGTCAGCAGCACATTGTCGGACAGCGACATCTCGGGCACCGCGCCGCGCCCGAGCCGCTCTTCCGGAACG
>JBAQKU010000436.1:0-2858 GCA_049301315.1 Telluria sp. | reverse complement strand
AGCCGACGCCGCGCAGCAGCGATTCGCTCAGCACGCCGCTGGTGACACGGTTGCCCACGCGCAGGTTGGCGGTCACGGCGCTGTCGCCGGTGATACGATCGCGCGTGCCCAGGGTGTAGCTGCCTTCGTACTGGCCCGGATCGGTCTCGCTCATGGTCAGGTTGCGGTTGGCGCCGGCGATGTACAGCGTGGCACGGCCGCCCGGGGTGCCGAACAGGCTGAAGTTGAGCTCGGTACCCGGGCGCAAGCGGCGCACTTCGTCGACGTTGAAGCCGCGGATGACGGGTGCATAGTCGCTTGCGGTATGCGGCTGGGCCTGCGCGGGAGCACTTGCCAGGCTCATGCTAAAGAGCGGGAGCGCTGCCATCAGCCCGGCGAATAATAGTTTTGTTGTTTTGATGATGTTCTCCTTGGGAGGTTGTACAGCGGCGCCGAAAGATTTCCAGCGGTTCACACTAAGTTACGCCGGGCTCTGGGGTAGGTCTGTGCGTCAGCGCACTGAGTTCGATGGCCTCGCCGGAGCTGACGAAAACGGCTTCGCCGCTCTGTGGGGTGACCGGAAAGCCGCCGCTGAAGGCGCCGAAGGACGGCAGGATCCACGCGATGTTCTCTATCGTGCTCTTGCGGATCGCCTTGCGCGACGATCACACGCTCGGCTTCGGCGGCGCGCACCGCGCCGGCGCCGGCAGCGCCTCCGTCAGCTCAGGCCGGTGTCACGTAGCGCGCCAGGAAGGTCCTGGTGCTGTGGTCGGGGAACGCGATGGTGACCTGCTCGCCCGCCACCGTGAGCACGGTGCCCACGTCGAACTTGGGCACCTTGACGCGGGCGCCGACTTCGAACGGCGCGACGAGCGGCGCCGCTTCGGGTTCGCGCTCGAACTCGTCGTCGGCCGGCAGCGGCTCGATCAAAGGGTGCAGGCAGTTGTCGCAGGCGCCGCAGCGCTCGAAACCGTCGATCGTGTCGCCGAAATAATCGAGCAGCAGCTTCCAGCGGCAAAATCCGCTCACGGCGTAGGACACCATCTGTTCGAGCGCCTCGCGGTCGCGCTCCTGTTTTTGCGCATACACGGCGGCCATGTCCATGTACAGCGCGGCGCTCGGCTGCAGCGCCGTGGCCGCGTAATCGAGCCTGCGGTTCTGGCGCAGCAGGCGCGCATCCTTGAGCAGCTTGAGGCAGACCTTCAGCTTGCCCGGCGCGAAAGCCTCCAGCGCCTCGTGCAGGCGCTTGAACGTGACGCTCGATTCCTTGCCCAGCGCGCGCACCGCTTCATAGACCGCCTTGAGCTCGCCCTCGTTCGGATAGTGCTTCGCCAGGAAGAACTGCTGCACCCGCTTGTCGTCCTGAAAATACAGCAGCGTGCAGTCGGCGTCGGCCCCGTCGCGCCCGGCGCGCCCCGACTCCTGGTAGTAGGCCTCGAGGTTGGCCGGCACCTGCAAATGGATCACGAAGCGCGTGTCGCGCTTGTCGATGCCCATGCCGAAGGCGTTGGTGGCCACCATCACGCGCCGCTCGCCGTCCATGAACAGGTTCTGGTTCTGCCTGCGCTCGGCGGCGCCGAGCTGGCCGTGATAGAGCACCGCGCTCTGGCCCGCCTCGAGCAGGATCCGGTGCATTTCCTCGGCCGCCTTCACGGTCGCCGCGTAGACGATGCCGA
The DNA here is from genome assembly GCA_049301315.1 of Telluria sp. Lineage (GTDB taxonomy): Bacteria > Pseudomonadota > Gammaproteobacteria > Burkholderiales > Burkholderiaceae_D > JBAQKU01. The sequence continues at coordinate 1,203 of JBAQKU010000436.1, read as the reverse complement.
CCCCTTCGGTGCGTTGCACCAGCTGCAGCGCCTGCGCATGGCGCTCCTCGGCGTTGGTCACCTGGATCACGCTGTAATGCAGGTTGGGACGGTAGATGCCGGTGTTGATCACGTTGATCTGCGCTCGCCCCAACTGGCGCGCGATATCCTCGATCACGACATCGGTCGCGGTGGCCGTCAACGCCAGTACCGGCGGGCGTCCCAGCGCCTCGATCGAGGCCGCCAGCTCGAGGTAGGCCGGGCGGAAGTCGTGGCCCCATTGCGAGATGCAGTGGGCCTCGTCGATCACCACCATGTCGATCCTGACCTGTCTGAGCACGGCGACGAATTCGGGCACGGCCAGCCGCTCCGGGGTGCAGAACACGATTTCGCTGTCGGTGCTGCGGATACCGGCCAGCGCGGCCTGCTCCTGCTCGCGCGTCAGGCTGCTGTTGACCTGGGTGGCGTGGATGCCGAGCGCGTCGAGCTTTTCGAGCTGGTCCTTCATCAGGGAAATGAGCGGCGAGACCACGATGGTCGTGCCCCGCAGCATCTTCGCCGGTATCTGGTAGCACAGGGATTTGCCGCTGCCGGTGGGCATGATGGCGAGCGTGTCCTTGCCGTCAAGCACGCTGTCGATGACCTGCTGCTGGCCGTCGCGCAGGCGTTCGATGCCGAACACGCCGCGCAGCAGTGTCGCGATGGTATGGCGGCGCGCCGCGCGTCTTGCGTCATGCATGAGAATCGGGTCGTTTCTGGTCATGCCAAACTGTATGCGCAGGCCCTCTTGCACACCATAGGACGCGGCCTACAATGAGCGTAGGAGCGTCCCTTGATGCGGCCTGCCGGGCCCTGCGCCAGCACGCGGGCAATCGTCCTACAACGTGACGGACGCTTAGCTGATTGTTGCCGAACAGAAAACTGCATATGATGAAAGCATGGTAGGGATACTTCAGCCCGGGAGGACCACATGATGCGCATATTCCCAATGACGTGGACCGCGTTGCACCTGTGCCTGGCGGGCGCGGCAGCTTACCTGCTGTGCACCACCGACCTGCTCAACGGGGCGGTCCTGTTCTTTCACTGATTATGATTATTGTACGCCAAGGCGCTTTGATATCCTCTCCTCCCTGAAGGAAGGGGATTCCTACGGCGCTACGCGATACGCTGCGTAGTCGCTTCGGTGGGTTCCTGCTTCTTCGAGTGGCCCGACTGCGCCGGCTC
>JBAQKU010000435.1:0-8432 GCA_049301315.1 Telluria sp. | reverse complement strand
GCGCGCCTTCGAACAGGGCAGCTGGGCCGGCCGCTCGCCCGCGGCGCGCAAGCGCGTGCTGATCGCGTTCGCCGCGCTCATCGTCAAGCACGCCGACGAGCTGGCGCTGCTCGAAACGCTCGACATGGGCAAACCGATCAGGGACAGCCTGCGGGTGGACGTGCCTTCGGCCGCCAACTGCATCCGCTGGTATGGCGAGGCGATCGACAAGATCTACGACGAAATCGCGCCCACGCCCGCCAACAGCCTGGCGCTCATCACGCGCGAGCCGGTCGGCGTGGTGGCCGCCATCGTGCCCTGGAATTACCCGATGATCATGGCGGCCTGGAAGATCGCGCCCGCGCTTGCAGCGGGCAACAGCGTGGTCCTGAAACCGTCCGAGAAGTCGCCCCTGAGCGCCTTGCGCCTGGCCGAGATCGCAATCGAGGCGGGGCTGCCGGAAGGCGTGTTCAACGTCGTCACCGGCTTCGGCCACGAGGCCGGCGCGGCGCTGGCGCTGCACATGGACGTGGACTGCGTCGCCTTTACCGGCTCGACCCGCGTCGGCAAGCAGATCATGCAAATGGCCGCGCAGTCGAACCTGAAGCGCGCCTGGACCGAACTGGGCGGGAAATCGGCCAACATCGTGTGCGCCGACTGCCCCGATCTGGACGCGGCCGTGAACGCGGCGGTCGGCTCGATCTTCTACAACCAGGGCGAAAGCTGCAATGCGCCCTCGCGCCTGTTCGTCGAAGCCTCGATCAAGGACCGCTTCCTGGAACAGGCGCTCGCCATGATGTCGCGCTTCCAGCCGGGCGATCCGCTCGACGAGGCCACCGTCATGGGCGCCATTGTGGACCAGGCGCAGATGAACACCGTGATGGGGTATATCGAGGCCGGCAAGCAGGCCGGGGCGAAACTGCTGGCCGGCGGCGCGGCGGTGCGCCAGGACTCGGGCGGCTGCTATGTCGAGCCTACCCTGTTCTCCGAGGTCGACAGTTCGATGAGCATCGCGCGCGAGGAGATCTTCGGCCCGGTGCTGTCGGTGCTCAGCTTCACCGACATCGGGGACGCGGTGCGCCAGGCCAACGCCAGCCCGTACGGCCTGCAGGCGGCGGTGTGGACGTCCGACCTGAGCCGCGCGATCCAGACCGCGCGCGCGCTTCGCGCCGGCACCGTGCACGTGAACCAGTACGACAGCGACGACATCACGGTCCCGTTCGGAGGCTACAAGCAGTCGGGCAACGGCCGCGACAAGTCCTTGCATGCCTTCGATAAATATACCGAACTGAAAACGACCTGGATCCGTATCGGCTAGGGCGATTGTACGGGCACCAAATGGTTCCCCGATTGTGATGAAGGTTTGAGCAGGATCAACATTGAGGGATAGTGTCGAAAGGCACAATGATTGTTCAAAAAGGAGAACAATCATGGCTTATGTCTTTCGTGGAAGGCTGTGCGGGCTGATTTGCGACGAATGTCCGGAAGCGCTGTCGAATGTGGTGGTGCGCTTGTACCGCACGCGCGACATCACGGGGGTGGCGGCGCTGGCGGTCGCAAGTCCCAAGGAAACCTTCGCTATCCTGGATGCCGGGCAGGCAGCGGCAAAACAGGGCTCGCTGCTGGCCGAGGCCAAGACCGACGACGAGGGCAACTTCACCTTCTCGCTCGGGGAGCGCGAACAATACCAGGGCGAAGCGTTCGAGATCGATGTCCTGCTCACCACTGTGCCGCGCAGCAAGGTGAAAACACCGCAACGCGAACCCCTGCAGTTTTCAATCACCACCTTGCAGCCGCGCTGGCGCGAGACCGGAAAAGGCTTCGTGGCGGTCTGGGATTTTTGCCTGCCGCATCGCATCTGGTGCTTCATCCGCGGCCTGTTCGGCGCATGGACCATCTGCGGACGCCTGCTGACCTGCAAGTTCCCGCAGACCCCCATCGTGGGCGCCACCGTCAACGCCTTCGATGCCGACTGGTGGCAGGACGATTCGCTCGGCAGCGCCATGACCGACTCCGCGGGACGCTTCCGCATCGACTATACGACGGCCGATTTCAGGCTCACTCCGTTCTCGCCCGCCATCAACGTCGAGTGGGCCAGCGGCCCCGATGTGTATTTCACGGTGCAGCTCGGATCTGTCACCATCATCAATGAAACGCAGGCCGACGGCCGGGTGCCGGGGCGCGAGAATGTCGGGCCCTGCCTGTGCGTCGACCTGTGCTCGGACCAGGTCCAGCCACCGCCGGTCGATGGCGTGCCGCACTGGCAGCAGGTCGAAGTGTTCGACATCCATCCCTTCCCCTCGGCCGCCGGCTTCTCGCCCGAGGGCTATGCGGGCGGCCCCACCAACTCCTACGTGTTCGGTGGCGGGGTCGCGCTCAAGGGCAACTGCCCGCTGCGCAATTTCTCCGCGCCGGCCAACCCGCTCGAGTACCGCTTCCAGATCGGCGAATGGACCTGGCCGGGCGGCGCCGACGATCCGTCGGCGATCCCGACGGTGGCGCCGGGCGCGCTGGCGCCGGTCACGCAAATCAGCACCACCCATGTCGGCTATGTGTTCTACACCAACGCCTTCGGGTTCGCCGATTCCGCCAAGGTGCAAGTTGGTGCGGCCGACCTCCTGCCGGGCGGCTGGATCAGGATCGACAACAAGGCGGTCACGGTCGACATGCGCAACGGCACCACTGCGGTCGTCAACGTCAACAACGCCAACTTCCTGCGTACCTTCGACCTGTTTGTCCTCAATTCGGCGGCCATCACCAGCCTGCATCCGGCCAAGCTGCCGGCCGGGCTGCCGATCGCCGATGCGGGGCGCGACCTGACCACGGCCGAAAGGGAGCCGATCCGCCGTTACCGCCTGATGTTCGAGGTTCGCGACGGCACCACCTCAGCGATTGTCGCCACCGACACGCTCGATTCCATCGTCCTCGACAATTCCCCGGTGGCGCTCGCGCTCGACCTCGAGGAGCTGCGTACCAACGCCTGCAATCCGGTTTCGGCGGGAACGGTGCACATCCTGTACACGGTCGACCATCCGCACCTGCGCTTCTTCGGGGTGGCCATTTCGAACAACACCGGCACGGTGCATCCGCCTCCAGCCATGCCGGGAGACAGCTTCTTGGCGCCCCCGCCGCCGAGCAACTACCTGTTCCGGGGCGACGCCGGCGGGCCTCACCTGCCGGGCAACAACGGCGGTTTTGCGGTGAACGTAGCGGGCGATGCCCCCTGCGCGTATCGGGTGGCGCTGTCGTGGCAGACCAGGCATTACCTGTCGTCGGCGCACAGCATCGACAGGCTGTATTGCAAGTGACAGGGGGCCGTCCCGAATGAAACCGTTGACATTCGCACGTCGTTCCCGCGAAGGCGGGAACTCATGCACTGCATGACTTCCCCCTAATTTCGCCGCGTCACAGCGGCTAAATGGGGTTCCCGCCTGCGCGGGAACGACGGCTTTTTGGTCTTCGTCGAAGCTCGTTTGGCGTTTTGCGACAGCCTCCTTGGCGGGAACGACGATGCTAGGAGAAGCGGGCGACGATGCTGTATCCGCCGCCCGCGCCCAGCGTCGATTCCATCAGCGCATAGCCGGTCACGCGCCAGCGGATCGCCGGCCCGTGCGCTGGCGGCGCGGCCGCGCCGGCACGCCTGGCAAGGGTCACGTGCGGCCGAAAAGCGCGCGTCTCCACCGGCAGTCCAAGCCCCTGCAACGCCGCGCCCAGCACCCCCTGCAAATCGAGCAGCGGTTCGGGCGCGCTCTTCGGCGCCAGCACCGCAACCCCATGCGGCCACAGTTCGGCCTGGCCGAAGCGCAGTTCGAAGGGGCTGAACGGCACCTGAAGCCCGGTCACCAGTTCAGGCACGAGGGCAGTGGGCAGGTTGCCGAGGAAATGCAGCGTCATGTGCAGGCGCTCGGCGCGCACCGGGGTGGCATTGCTGGGCCAGCGCCAGGCATCGCGCCATTCGACCAGGCTCCTGCGCACCGCGTCGCTCGGCCACAGCGCAAGGAACAGGCGGGAGGTGGCCGGTGCATCGCTCATGGAAAGGTTCCTGTGCGCGGGCCGGTGCGCTCAGAAGCAGTGTTCCTGCGCGGGAAAGCTGCCATCCTTGACGGCACTGACGTAAGCGCTCACTGCCGCGTCGATATTGGTCTGGCCGTCCATGAAGTTCTTCACGAAGCGCGCCTTGCGGCCCGGGAACACGCCGAGCAGGTCGTGCATGACCAGCACCTGTCCGGAACAATCGGGACCGGCGCCAATGCCGATGGTGGGAATGGCCAGCAGCTCGGTGACTTCCTTGCCCAGGCCGGCCGGAATGGCTTCGAGCACCAGCATGGCCGCGCCCGCCGCTTGCAGCAGCTTGGCGTCCGCCTTGAGCTGCCCGGCGCTTTCGATGGTCTTGCCCTGTACCTTGTAGCCGCCCATCTGATGCACCGATTGCGGGGTCAGGCCAAGGTGGGCGCACACCGGCACCGCGCGCTCGGTCAGGAAACGCACGGTGTCGGCCAGCCAGGCGCCGCCTTCGAGCTTGACCGCGTGCGCGCCGGCCTGGATCAGCAGCACCGCGTTGTTGAAAGCCGCTTCCGGGGTGGCGTAGCTGCCGAACGGCATATCGGCCAGCACCATGGCGCTCTTGTTGCCGCGTGCTACCGCGGCGCTGTGGTACGCCACTTCCGCCACCGTCACCGGCAGGGTCGAATGGTGGCCGTTGCACACCATCCCGAGCGAGTCGCCGATCAGCAGCACTTCCACGCCGCAGCGGTCCATCAGGGCCGCGAAGCTGGCGTCATAGCAGGTCAGCATGGCGATTTTTTCGCCGCTCGCTTTCATCGCGTTGAGCGACGGGATCGTGACAGCCTTGGCGGCCACCGACTTCATCGGCGCGGGGGCATCGGCGCCAGCCATCTCTTTACCCTGCAAATAACTGCTCATGGTCATCCCTTGCAATTCAATATAGACGCATTAGTGTAATGCCAACGCACCGAACTTGCCTAGTCAACTGCGGAAGATGAAGTAAACCGCGCCGACCAGGCACAGCCCGGCCCACAGGTAATCGAGTTTGAACGGCTGGTCCATGTAGAGCATGGCGAACGGAATGAACACGGTGAGCGTGATCGCTTCCTGCATGATCTTGAGCTGCGCCAGGCTGTACTGGGTGTGCCCGATGCGGTTGGCCGGCACCTGCAGCAGTACATGTAAGTAATTAAATGATAACCTTGTTCAGCAAGTTTTGCTAAAATGGACAAATCTTCCGAGAGGTTTGGGAATGGGTTACAGCGAGCAAGGAGGAAGCGCGGACTGACTCAGGAGGACTTCTCTGATGTGTCTAGCCGGACCTACCTAAGTAGCTTAGAACGCGGCCTGAAAGCACCGACAATAGTGAAGATCGAGCAACTTGCGTCAGTAATAGGTATTCACCTAGTTGCACTAGTTGCGTTAGCGTATCTACCTTCGACCCCTGAAGAACAGGAACAGTTGTGCGTTCAAATAAGAGCGGACATCAAGTCAATAGGTTCGGTCGACGACAACAATTTGCCCTAGAGGCGCGAGCCATCTTTAGAGCGTTGAGGCCCAACTGCAGCGCTGTCAGTACAGTCACTCTCGGCTGCATCAAGTTGTAGAATGTAAAGAGAACGCGTTGTCGAGGTAATAACAAAATAGCAATAATGCCTAATATTGACGAGGACATCGATACCGTACGCGCATCTCGCGCCGGCCACACCTTCCATGAGAGATGGGCGGCCAGGCGTGCATTGCAGCTCGTCTTTCCGTATGACGATCTGTCTGCGATAGCCGTGGAAGGGATCTCATCAACCGAAACGACGAGTCCTGGAGCCCGGGCCGAAGAAGTAGCTGACCTTGTCCTTTATTATGGCCGTGGAGACAATTTTAGGACCTGCGAGCGGCTAGAGACCGTACAGTTCAAATATAAGCTTCGGGAAGAAGCTGTCACCGCGGCGTACCTCAAAAAGACGATCGAGAAGTTTGCTGACACAATCCTAGGCTACGAGAAAGAGTTCTCGTCAGCCGATGTCGACAAAAAGCTATCGTTCATCTTCGTAACGAACGCAGAATTCAAGGACAGCCTTTGGGACGCGATAGCGTCCCTCATCGAGGGAACGACGGCTTCGGCTCCAGGTGCAGCTGCTCAGGCTCACAATCTCAAGACGTGGTGCGCTGGACGTGGCCTATCTGACGCAAGCCGTCTCTTCTCAAGGATAGTGTTTCGGGCCGGAGAGAAGGACCTCGCTGGGCAGGACAACGCGCTTAGACGAACACTTACCGATTGGTCCGCCGGCGCCGATTCAGAGGCCAGGCTCCGGCTTCACGGGCTTCAGGATCTCGTCCTTAAGAAGGCCGGCCCAAGCGGTCAGGGCAAGAACCTGATTCGCCGGGAAGATGTCTTGGATGCGTTCGATTGCGAGCCAGAGGACCTTTTCCCTGCCGACACCCGCTTCGTTGACGTGGGCGCCGTCGTCGAGCGAGCTGAACTTTCGACGGTTAAGGATCTGGTGAAGACGTCAGGGCTGCCGGTCTTTATTCACGCGGAAGGCGGAGTGGGCAAAACCGTGTTTGTTCAAAGCATCGCTTCGAAGATGATGAGCGAGTTTGAAGTTGTCGTTTTTGACTGCTTCGGCGGTGGTTCCTACCGCTCGGACAACCATTCCCGGCACCTCCCGAGTATCGGGCTGGTGCAGATCGTCAACGAATTGGCTTCACGGACACTTTGTGATCCGATGCTTCCACACGGCGATAACAGCCGCAGAATCATTAAGGCAGCGCGCAGACGACTTGCTCAAGCGGCGACGGCAATTAGAACTCAATCGAAAAAGCTCGGTTTGCTTATCATCGTCGATGCTGCGGATAACGCCCAGCTCGAAGCAGAGTACCGCCACGAAGAGGCTTTTCCTAAGCTCCTTCTGTCGTCCATTGGCGAAGACTCGATCGATGGTGTTAAGTTGCTGCTTACGGTGCGCACACACCGCAAAGATAAGGTGATTGGGCGCACCACGGTGAAAGAAGTCGAGCTAGGACCATTCACCGATTCGGAGGCCCGCAAATTTCTGCAAGATCGCAAGCCACGTGCTACAGGCGTCGAGATAGCTACAGCTTTGGTGCGTTCCGGCCGGAACGCTCGTGTCCTCGATTACCTCGTTCAGACATGGGATACGAATGTCCTCGGAAAAACTTTGGCCACCCCAATTACGGTCACAGAAATCATTGCCCAACGTTGCACCAAGATCGTCTCCGATCTGCATGTTGCTGGATGGGCAGATTCAGAGGTAAACGAGTTCTTCGTCGCGCTGTCACTCCTTCCTCCACCAATTCCGCTTGAGGAATTGGCGAATGCGCTTGGGTGGTCTGCGGCTCAGGTGAATACCGCCGCATCGGACTTGGCGCCAATGCTCGAGATCACCTCGCACGGTGCGATCTTCAGAGACGAACCCACCGAAACATATGTTCGGGAGACATTTTCCGCGCGACCGGAGGCTCAAAGAACTATTGCGGATCGCCTTATCTCCTCGCAAGCGACATCGGCATATGCAGCAGAAGCGCTGCCACATTTTCTAGTCGTCATCAAAGACAGCGACCGAGCATTCGCACTCGCCGATTCAACGAACTTCCCAACAACAGTGCAATCGGAGTTCGGCCGCCGTCGGCTAACGCTGGCACGACTTCGTGCGGCCTTTCGATTAGCGGTAGCAGAAGATGACTTCGATAGGGTGCTTGGCCTCATCATGCGGCTAGCCCAAGTCGCAACGGCTAACATACGAGGCGATGAGTTCATTCGTAGCTCGCCTGCTCTTGCGATTCTGCTCGGTGACGCTGACTCCTATCGCCGCCTTTTCTCGGATCGCTCGGGATGGCGTGGTGCTAGAAGTGCACGACTGACGGTCGCGCACCTCTTTGCAAATGATACCGAAGAAGCGCAAATCCAATGCGAGAGCACAGTCCGGTGGATCAATTGGCATATTGAACAACCGCGTGACGAACTGCGCGACCACGCCGGTCCAGAGGTTGAGGACTTCGCGGCGGTGTTATTCCAGCGCGTCACCGAAGGTGAGTTTAGCAATGCAGATAGCAACCTCGCTCGCTGGAATAGACGTTTCGCGCTATCCGCGAGCGACGAACTTCTGCAGATGCTAGACCTATTTGACCTGGCAACCGGCACGACGGTACTCGGGGAGTTCGTTTCCTTTGCCTCAAGCGACCAATGCACTTCGCATGCACTGAAGCTACGGCTCCTCTCGCGGCCCTGCTATCTCAATAAGCAACAGGTGAAGGCGCTCGCGAAGGGGCTTAGGACACCGGCATCCGCAGACGACGGAGATGAGTGGTTGGCGTCAACTATCTTGGCCGGTCGGCGTCAATTATCTTGGCCGGTGAAGCGAAGTGTTGTTAATCCTTCTTTTCCTTCGTTTTTGGCTTGACGGTAGTGGTGCCCGCTGATGCTGCCCGTC
>JBAQKU010000434.1:0-12817 GCA_049301315.1 Telluria sp. | reverse complement strand
AAATTAGGTTCCCGCCTTCGCGGGAACGACGGCTTTTCAGTCTTCGTCAGAGTCCGTTTGGCGTTTCGCGACAGCCTCCCGTGCGGGGAAACATTCAATTATAGGGGAAATCCGGCTGCGGCAGAGTCTCCTGCCTGACACCGGGGGCAAACAGCGCGCGCTGCGCGCCTGACTCGAAGGCCGCGATGCGTGCCCCGGCAGGCAGGGTCAATGGTGCTGCAGATTGGCCGGGGTGTCGACCAGGAAGGCATCCACGCCGTACAGCGTGGCCAGACTCTTGATACCCGCAGGCAGGTTGACATAGGCCAGCGCCACGCCGGCCTTGCGCGCCGCGCGCTGCCACGCGAGCAGCACCGCGACGGCGGAGGAATCGGCCTGCGCGATGCTGCCCAGGTCGAACACGGTCTGGCCGGCCTTGAGGGCGGCCATGCCGCGCTCGAACACCGCGCGGGCGCTCTGGACGGTCAGGTTGCCGATGGGCGGCAATGCGTTAATGACAGGCATGACGCTTCGCTTATTTGGCAGGCTTGATCGGCTTGTTGGCCAGCTGCTTGTTGCGCTCGGCCAGCGCCCGGATCAGGCCGTCGATGCCGCCCTTCCTGATTTCGGCCGCGAAGTTGCCTTTGTAGGTTTCCACCAGCCAAGCGCCGAGCACGTTGATGTCGAAGATCTTCCAGCCGGACGGGGTCTTCATCAGGCGGTAGTTCAGCATGATCGGCTCGCCGCGCGGCTTGAGCACCTGCGAACGCACTTCGACTTCCTGGTCGGCCGGATCGGCACGCAGCGGCTTGAACTCGACCGTTTCATTCTGGACCTGGGACAGCGCGCCCGAGTAGGTGAAGATGAGCAAGGTACGGAATTCGGCGGCCAGCTTCTGTTGCTGCTCCGGGGTCGCATCGCGCCAGAAGCGTCCCGCCGCCAGCGCCGTCATGCGATGGAAATCGACGTAAGGCAACACCTTGGTCTCGACCAGGTCCATCACGCGCTTCTGGTTGCCGGCCTGGATCTCCTTGTCCGCCTTGGCGGTCTCGAGGACCTCGGTGCTGATGCGCTTGACGAGCGCGTCGGGCGCCTCGTGGCTCGAGGGAGCGGCGCTGGCGCCGTGTGCGGCAAACGCCAGCGAGGCGCAGGCGATGAGGTGTTTGATCAGTTTCATAAGCTCTCTGGATGAAGTTGTTCGACGATGCCGGGGCGCGCGGCTGCGACGCCGGGCGCTACTGGTATTAACTACTTGGCGGGCGTTTCGGATGACACCGGCTTGGCGGCCGGGGCCGGGGCCGGATCGTCTGCGTAGGCGGCCCGGATGCTCTTGGCATCGGCCGGGGCCTCGTCCCCACGCATTTTCTGGCGCGACGCCTCGCCATCGAACACCCGGCTCTGGCGCCGCTGCAGGAAGCCATCGCGGATGAATTCGTAACGGTCGAGGGCGGCTTCTTCCATCAGGTTCGACGCGTCCAGCACCACGGCGCGCTGGTCGATCGCCCTCAGGGCGATCCCCATGTTACGGGTATGCACGGGCATCACGTAGGCCCAGGGATCGGCCGCGATGTCGAGCCGGATCACGGCCGCGTCGCGCACGGTCGATGGCCCCAGCAACGGCAACATCAGGTAGGGGCCGGAAGGAACCCCCCAGCTGCCCAGGGTCTGGCCGAAATCTTCGTTGTGCTTTTGCAGCCCGGCTTCGGAGGCGATGTCGAGCAGGCCGGCCATGCCGAAGGTCGAGTTGAAGGTGAAGCGCGTGATGTCCGACATTCCGTCCTCGCCCTTGCCTTGCAGCAAGTTATTCACGCCGCTCCACAGGTCCGACAGGTTGCCGAAGAAATTGGCCACGCCGGTCTGCACGAAGCTCGGCAGCGCCTTCTTGTAGACGGTCGCGGCCGGCTTGAGCGCAGCCTGGTCGACCGCGTCGTTGAAGGCGAACATCGAGCGGTTGAACTTCTCGAACGGATCCTTGGGGTTGTTGGTGGCGGCGCAGCCGCCCAGCGCCGCCAGCGCCAGGGCCAGCACGGCGCCGCGCGCAAAGCGTGCCTTGAACCGGTTTGTCATAGTCATTTGGTGCCTTCCTTTCCTTCGGCCGCCTTGCTGTAGATGAACTGATTGATCAGGTCTTCCAGCACGGCAGCAGATTGTGTACGAGTAATACGGTCGCCATCGACCAGGTTGTTCAGGTCCCCGCCCGGCTCGATGCCGATGTACTGCTCGCCCAGCAGGCCGGCGGTCAGGATCTTCAGCGAGCTATCCTTGGGAAATTTATAGCCGGCCTCGAGGTCCAGCGTCACCAGCGCCTGGTAGCTCTTGCTGTCGAACGCGATCTGGCCCACCCGGCCCACCACCACGCCGGCGCTCTTGACCGGCGCCTGGGGCTTGAGTCCGCCGATGTTGTCGAACTTGCCCGTCACCGCATAGGTCTTGCTGAACGAAATCGTGCTCATGTTGCCGACCTTCAGGGCCAGGAACAGCAGGGAGGCCAGTCCGAGCAGGACGAACAGGCCGACCCAGACGTCTACGGTTTTACGATGCATAATTATTTCCTAACACTTGTTATGCGGCAGGACTGCGCTGCCGGATTCATTTTCTTTATTTATTGAACATCAAAGCGGTCAGCATGAAGTCGAGCCCCCATACCATCAGGGAGGCGATCACGACCGTGCGGGTGGTTGCGCGCGACACGTCTTCCGGCGTCGGCTGCGCCTCGTAGCCCTGGAACAGGGCGGTGAAGGTGACCGCCACGCCGAACACGAAGCTCTTGATCACGCCGTTGAACACGTCGTCGCGCACATCCACGCCGGCCTGCATCTGCGACCAGAAGGCGCCGCCGTCGACCCCGATCAGCTGCACCCCGACCAGATAGCCGCCCAGCACGCCGACCGCGCTGAAAATGGCCGCCAGGATCGGCACCGCGATCACACCGGCCCAGAAGCGCGGCGCCAGCACGCGCTGCACCGGGTTAATCGCCATCATTTCCATGGCCGACAATTGCTCGCCCGCCTTCATCAGGCCGATCTGGGCGGTCAGCGAGGTGCCGGCGCGTCCGGCGAACAGCAGCGCGGTCACCACCGGACCGAGTTCGCGCACCAGCGACAGCGCGACCACCTGGCCCAGCCTTTGCTCGGCGCCGTACTGGTTCAGGGTGTAATAGCCCTGCAGGCCGAGCACCATGCCGACGAACAGGCCGGAAACGGCGATGATCACCACCGAATAGTTGCCGATGAAGTGGATCTGCTCGGAGATGAGGCCGGGCCGGCGCATCGCGCCCGGCGAGACCCGGATCAGGTTGAAAAACGAGCGCGTGGCGTAGCCGATGCCTTCCACCGCTTCGCGCAGCGGGCGCCCGATCGCGGCCAGCAAGTCGGCGGTCCTGGCGGCGATCATGCGCGCGCCTCCAGCCCGAGGTCCTCGGCCAGCGAGCGGCCCGGATAGTGGAAGGGGACCGGACCGTCAGGGACGGCGTTGACGAACTGTTTCACGTAAGGGTCTTGCGAGACGCGCAATTCGGCCGGCGTGCCTTCGGCGACAATTTTTCCAGCGGACATAAAATAGACGTAATCGGCGATCGCAAAGCATTCGTGCACATCGTGCGACACCAGGATGGAGGTCGAACCGAGCGCGTCGTTGAGCGTGCGGATCAGGTTGGCGGTCACGCCCATCGAGATCGGGTCGAGGCCGGCGAACGGTTCGTCGTACATGATCAGTTCCGGGTCGAGCGCGACCGCGCGCGCCACCGCCACCCGGCGCGCCATGCCGCCCGAGATCTCGGCCGGCTTCAGGCCGGCGGCGTTGCGCAGGCCGACCGCGTGCAGCTTCATGAGCACCAGGTCGCGGATCAGCTCTTCCGGCAGGTCGGTGTGCTCGCGCAGCGGGAAGGCCACGTTCTCGAACACGGTCAGGTCGGTAAACAAGGCGCCGAACTGGAACAGCATGCCCATCTTGCGGCGCAGGCGGTACAGCCCGGCGGTGTCGAGCTCGTGCACCACTTCGCCGGCCACCGTGACCGCCCCCTTCTGCGGGCGCAGCTGGCCGCCGATCAGGCGCAGCACCGTGGTCTTGCCGCAGCCCGAGCCGCCCATCACGGCAACGACTTTGCGGCGCGGGAAGTCCATGCGGAGGTTCGACAGGATCGAACGCTCTCCATAGGCAAAGTGCAGATCGCGGATTTCAACAAGATTGGACACGGCGCTGTTCATTTTTGGGAATGCCGTATTGTAGTGCAGAAAGTGCAATCCCTGCTTTCGCCACGCCCAATCGGCCGCGGCACGCGACGTGAGAATACAACACTAATGAACGGCGGGTCAGATATTTCCGTGCGTAAGTATTTGTTTTTGCTGGAATTGAGCGGGCGGCCCCGCCCGCGTGCCCGCTGCGCAAACCAGCGCAACATTTCTCTGAGCTAATTCGTGCATTGCAGCATTTTTTATGGAAAATGGCGCGCCGCGCAGCCCCCGGGGGCCGCGCGGGAAGGCTGGCCTAGCGTGGCAGGACCGACGAGCCCATCAGGAACTCGTCGACCGCGCGCGCGCACTGGCGCCCTTCGCGGATGGCCCACACCACCAGCGACTGGCCGCGCCGCATGTCGCCGGCGGCGAACACCTTCGGCACCGAGGTGGCATAGCAGCCTTCGCCATCGGTGCTGGCGCGCGCATTGCCGCGCGCATCCTTGGCGACCCCGAAGGCGTCCAGCACCTGCTGCACCGGCGACACGAAACCCATCGCCAGCAGCACCAGGTCGGCCTTCATCTCGAACTCGGAGCCGGGCACTTCGCTCATCTTGCCGTCCTTCCATTCGACGCGGCAGGCGATCAGCCTGTCGACCTTGCCGCCCTTGCCTTCGAAGCGCTTGGTGGCCACCGCCCAGTCGCGCTCGCAGCCTTCCTCGTGCGAGGACGAGGTGCGCAGCTTGGTCGGCCAGTAAGGCCACACCAGCGCCTTGTTTTCATGCTCGGGCGGCTGGGGCATCAGTTCGAACTGGGCCACCGAGGCGGCGCCGTGACGGTTCGAGGTGCCCACGCAGTCCGAACCGGTATCGCCGCCGCCGATCACGACCACATGCTTGCCGCTCGCCTTGATCTGGTCCTTGACCTTGTCGCCCGCATTGACCTTGTTTTGCAGCGGCAGGAAGTCCATCGCGAAATGCACACCCTTGAGCTCGCGCCCCGGCACCGGCAGGTCGCGCGGCTGCTCGGCGCCGCCGGCGAGGATGACCGCGTCGAAGTCCTTTTCCAGGTCTTCAGGGAAGATGGTTTCCTTGGCCCAGTTGTTGACGTTGGCCGGGAAGTCCTTGCCGACCAACACGCTGGTGCGGAAGGTGACGCCTTCGGCTTCCATCTGCGCCACGCGCAGGTCGATGTGCGACTTCTCCATCTTGAAGTCGGGAATGCCGTAGCGCAGCAGGCCGCCCACCCGGTCGCTCTTCTCGAATACCGTGACGGCGTGGCCGGCGCGCGCCAGCTGCTGCGCGGCGGCCATGCCGGCGGGGCCGGAACCGACGATGGCGACCTTCTTGCCGGTCAGCTCGCTCGGCGGCTGCGGCACCACCCAGCCATGCTCCCAGCCGGTGTCGATGATCTTGTGCTCGATCGACTTGATGCCGACCGGGTCCTCGTTGATGCCGAGGGTGCAGGCCGACTCGCACGGCGCCGGGCAGATGCGGCCGGTGAACTCGGGGAAGTTGTTGGTCGAGTGCAGGTTGTCGAGCGCCGCCCGGTAATGGCCGTGATAGACCAGGTCGTTCCAGTCGGGAATGACGTTGTTGACGGGGCAGCCTGTGTTGCAGAACGGGATGCCGCAGTCCATGCAGCGCGCACCCTGGAGCTTGGCTTGCGCGTCGCTCAGGTGCAGCACGAATTCCTTGTAGTTCTTGAGGCGCACGGCGGGCTCCAGATAGCCCTCCTCCTGACGCTTGAATTCCATGAAGCCGGTGATTTTACCCACGATAATCCTTTAAATATTGTGCTTAAGCTGCGATCTGCTCGGCCGCTTCTTCCATGCTGCTGTTGTGCATCTCTTCCAGCGCGCGCTTGTACTCGGTCGGGAACACCTTGACGAACTTGCTGCGGCCGGTGGCCCAGTCGTCGAGCAGGAAGCGGGCGCGGGTGCTGCCGGTGTGCTTGAAGTGGCGTTCGATCAGGCGCTTCAGGATCGCTTCGTCGCTCTCGCGCTCGGCGCCGCGCGCCTGGCTGTGCCAGCCCGCCTTATCGAGCTGCTCCTTGCTGCTTTGCACGCGCTCCAGGTTCACCATCGCGGTGTTGCATTTCTTCTCGAAGTCGCCCAGCGGATCGTAGACATACGCCACGCCGCCCGACATGCCGGCCGCGAAGTTGCGTCCGGTCGCGCCCAGCACCACCACGGTGCCGCCGGTCATGTATTCGCAGCCATGGTCGCCGCAGCCTTCGACGACGGCGGTGGCGCCTGAATTACGCACCGCGAAACGCTCGCCGGCCACGCCGTTGAAGAAGGCTTCGCCGCAAATCGCGCCGTACAGCACGGTGTTGCCGATGATGATGTTGTCGACCGCCCAGCCGCGGAACTCGGTGTTCGGACGCACGATGATGCGCCCGCCCGACAGGCCCTTGCCGACGTAGTCGTTGCCTTCGCCGACCAGGTCGAGCGTGATGCCGGCCGCCAGGAAGGCGCCGGCCGACTGGCCCGCGGTGCCCTGCAGCTGGATGTGGATGGTGTCGTCCGGCAAACCGGCATGGCCGTAGCGCTTGGCCACTTCGCCCGACAGCATGGTGCCGACGGTGCGGTTGACGTTGCGCACCGGCGAGATGAAGGAGACCCGCTCGCCTTTTTCCAGCGCCGCCTTGGCCTGCGCGATCAGCTTGTGGTCGAGCGCCTTTTCAAGGCCGTGTTCCTGCTCCTCGAACTGGTAGACCTTCATGCCGTCGGCCACCGGCGGCTGGTAGAAGATGCGCGAGAAATCGAGCCCGCTCGCCTTCCAGTGCGCGATCGCCTTCGACTTGTCGAGCAGGTCGGCGCGGCCGATCAGCTCGTCGTAGGTGCGGATGCCCAGCTGCGCCATCAGCTGGCGCGCTTCCTCGGCCACGAAGAAGAAATAGTTGACCACGTACTCAGGCTTGCCCGAGAATTTGGCGCGCAGCACCGGGTCCTGCGTCGCCACCCCGACCGGGCAGGTGTTCAGATGGCACTTGCGCATCATGATGCAGCCTTCCACCACCAGCGGCGCGGTCGCGAAACCGATTTCGTCGGCGCCCAGCATGGCGGCGATGACGACGTCGCGCCCGGTTTTCATCTGGCCGTCGGCCTGCACCCGGATCCGGCTGCGCAAGCCATTGAGCACCAGCGTCTGCTGGGTTTCGGCCAGGCCCAGCTCCCACGGGGTGCCGGCGTGCTTGATCGAGGACAGCGGCGAAGCGCCGGTGCCGCCGTCGTGGCCGGCGACGACCACGTGGTCGGCCTTGGCCTTGGTGACGCCGGCCGCCACCGTGCCGATGCCGACTTCCGAGACCAGCTTGACCGAGATCGAGGCGCGCGGATTGGCGTTCTTCAGGTCATGGATCAGCTGGGCCAGGTCTTCGATCGAATAGATGTCGTGGTGCGGCGGCGGCGAAATCAGGCCCACGCCCGGCACCGAAAAGCGCAGGCTGGCGATGTATTCGGACACCTTGTGGCCGGGCAGCTGGCCGCCCTCGCCCGGTTTTGCGCCCTGCGCCATCTTGATCTGGATCTGGTCGGCCGAGTTCAGGTACTCGGCGGTGACGCCGAAGCGGCCCGACGCGACCTGCTTGATGCGCGAACGCAGCGAATCGCCTTCCAGCAGCGGAATGTCGACCGCCACCCGCGAGGCGCCGATCACCGAGGCCATGGTCGCGCCCTGCCTGATCGGAATGCCCTTGAGCTCCTGCTGGTAGCGCATCGGATCTTCGCCGCCCTCGCCGGTGTTGGACTTGCCGCCGATGCGGTTCATCGCGATCGCCAGCGTGGCGTGGGCCTCGGTGCTGATCGAGCCGAGCGACATGGCGCCGGTCGCGAAGCGCTTGACGATCTCCTTGGCCGGTTCCACTTCCTCGAGCGCAATAGCCTTGGCCGGGTCGAGCCTGAACTCGAACAGGCCGCGCAGGGTCAGGTGGCGACGGCTCTGGTCGTTGATGATCTGGGCGTATTCCTTGTAGCTCGAAAAGTTGTTGCTGCGGGTCGAATGCTGCAGTTTCGCGATCGCGTCCGGGGTCCACATGTGTTCCTCGCCGCGCACCCGGAACGCGTATTCGCCGCCCGCGTCGAGCGCGCCGGCCAGCAGCGGATCGCGGCCGAAGGCCAGGTCGTGCTGGCGCAGCGCCTCTTCCGCCACTTCGAACACGCCGATGCCTTCCACGCTCGACGAGGTGCCGCGGAAATACTTGTCGACCAGCGACTTGTTCAGGCCGATCACTTCGAAGATCTGCGCGCCGCAGTACGACATGTAGGTCGAGATGCCCATCTTGGACATCACCTTCAGCAAGCCCTTGCCGATCGCCTTGGTGTAGTTGTAGATCGCGGTTTCGCCCGACAGGTCGCCCTGCAGGCCCTGGGCCAGCTCGATCAGGGTTTCCATGGCAAGGTAAGGATGGACCGCTTCCGCGCCGTAACCGGCGAGCAGGGCGAAATGGTGGGTCTCGCGCGCCGAACCGGTCTCGACGACCAGGCCGGTGGAGGCGCGCAGGCCGCGCCCGACCAGGTGCTGGTGCACGGTCGAGGTGGCCAGCAGCGCGGGAATCGCGACCTGGGCGATTGACACCTTGCGGTCGGACACGATGAGGATGTTGTGGCCCGACTTGACGGCATCGACCGCCTCGGCGCACAGCGAGGCGAGCGAGGCTTCGATGCCTTCCTTGCCCCAGGCGACCGGGTAGCAGATGTTCAGCTCGTACGACTTGAACTTGCCGCCGGTGTGGGCGCTGATGTCGCGCAGGCGCGCCATGTCGTCGAAGCCGAGGATTGGCTGCGCCACTTCGAGGCGCATCGGCGGGTTCACGTTGTTGGTGTCGAGCAGGTTCGGCTTGGGGCCGATGAAGGACACCAGCGACATCACCATCGCCTCGCGGATCGGGTCGATCGGCGGGTTGGTCACCTGCGCGAACAGCTGCTTGAAATAGTTGTAGAGCGGCTTGAGCTTGTTGGACATGACCGCCAGCGGCGAGTCGTTGCCCATCGAACCGGTGGCCTCCTCCCCGAGCAGGGCCATCGGCGCCATCAGGAATTTCAGGTCTTCCTGGGTGTAGCCGAACGCCTGCTGGCGGTCGAGCACCGAGGCGGCGATCTTCTCGCCCTCGGCCGGCAGGTTCCTGCTGCGCTGGCGCGCCAGCTGGCTCTCGCTGAGCTTGATTTCGCCGAGCTTGATGCGCACCGAATTGATCCACGCCTTGTACGGCTTGGCGTTGGCGTAGGTGTCCTTGAGTTCCTTGTCGTCGATGATGCGGCCCGCTTCCAGGTCGATCAGGAACATCTTGCCTGGCTGCAGGCGCCACTTCTGGATGATCTTCGATTCCGGGATCGGCAGCACGCCGGACTCGGAAGCCATCACCACCAGGTCGTCGTCGGTGACGATGTAGCGCGCCGGACGCAGGCCGTTGCGGTCCAGGGTGCCGCCGATGTGGCGCCCGTCGGTGAAGGCCATCGCGGCCGGGCCGTCCCACGGCTCCATCATGGCGGCGTGGTATTCATAGAAGGCGCGCCGGTTGTCGTCCATCATGGCGTGGTTTTCCCAGGCTTCCGGGATCATCATCATCATGGCCTGGGCGATCGGGTAGCCCGACATGAGCAGCAGCTCGAGCGCGTTGTCGAAGCAGGCGGTGTCGGACTGGCCTTCATAGATCAGCGGGAACAGCTTGTTCAGGTCCTCGCCCAGCACGGCCGACTTCATCACGCCTTCGCGCGCGCGCATCCAGTTGAAGTTGCCCTTGACGGTGTTGATCTCGCCGTTGTGCGCGATCAGGCGGTACGGGTGGGCCAGCGGCCACTCCGGGAACGTGTTGGTCGAGAAGCGCTGGTGCACCAGCGCCAGCGCCGAGATGCAGCGCGGGTCCTGCAGGTCCTTGTAATACAGGCCGACCTGGTCGGCCAGCAGCAGGCCCTTGTACACGATGGTACGGGCCGACATGGAAGGGACGAAGAATTCTTTGCCGTGCAGCAATTTGAGCGCCTGGATCGCGTGGCCGGACGACTTGCGGATCACGTACAGCTTGCGCTCGAGCGCATCGGTGACCATGATGTCCGGACCGCGCCCGATGAAGATCTGGCGGATCACCGGCTCCTTGGCGCGCACGGTGGGCGACATCGGCATGGTCTCGTCGATCGGCACATTGCGCCAGCCCAGCACCACCTGGCCCTCGATGCGCACGGCGCGCTCGATTTCCTGTTCGCACGCGATGCGCGAGGCGTTTTCCTTCGGCAGGAACACCATGCCCACGCCATACTCGCCCGGCGGCGGCAGTTCCACGCCCTGCTTGGCCATTTCGTCGCGGTAATACTGGTCCGGGATCTGGATCAGGATGCCGGCGCCGTCGCCCATCAGCTTGTCGGCCCCGACCGCGCCCCTGTGGTCGAGATTTTTCAGGATCAACAGACCCTGCTCGATGATCGAATGGCTCTTGTTGCCCTTGATGTGGGCGATGAAGCCGACGCCGCAGGCATCGTGTTCATTGGACGGATCGTACAAACCTTGGGCAATCATGGGCATTCTCCACAGCTTTTTTGAAGTCGAAGGTCGAGGATAGTGCAATGCAGCAGAAACTTCAACCCAAACAATTAGGGTCAGAGTCAAATTAAATTTAGATTTCTGTGTTTGACAATTAATTAGGGACAGAGTCAATCGGGGGAAAAAAACGATTCGGCGCTTGCTTGCAGACGGTTTTTCAGGCTTCGGCTGGCTTGGTTTTGAAGGGCCGGCCGCGCTTGGAAGGGAGCACCTGGCGCTTGGCCTTGTGTTGCAAATCTGCCTTGAAGGCGTCGGACCCGAGCGGCCAGCCTTTCAGCACGGCCTGGTTGATCTTGCCCAGCTCGTCGGCCGTCAGGGCGGCCTCGGCCAGCTCGATATACGCGGCCTCGCGCTGGAACGGCGTGTTCCCGAGCGCCCAATAGAGCGGATGGTCGGTGATGAGGGCATCGGACTGCAGCCCGGCGTGGTGGGCGTAGCTCGACCAGGCATACTCGTGCGGAGCCCCCGCCAGCTGGGCGCGCACCGGGTTGAGCTCGATATACCGGCTGCACAGCAGGAAATAGCGCTCCGAATCGATCAGCGAGGTCTTGAAGCGGCCCTGGAACAGGCTGCCCGAGCGCTCGTACTTCTGGTTAAACCAGGGCACGTAGAAGCGCCCGACCCGCTGCATCATCTGCGCCAGTCCCCTCTCGGTAGCGGGGGAAGCGAGCAGGTGCACATGGTTCGGCATCAGCACATAGGCGTGGATGGCGACCCTGAACTCCCTGGCGCTCTCCTTGAGCCAGGCGAGGAAGCGCTGGTAGTCCTCCGCGGCGCGGAAAATGATCTGCCTGTCGTTGCCACGCTGAATCACGTGGTGCGGCTGGTTCGGGATGACAAGTCGGGGCAGGCGGGCCATGGCTCAGGGGCTTTGCGGTGAGAGGCAATTCTACCGAATTAATTCGACTCTGACCCTATTTGTTTTTTCAGGAGAGGGCGAAGCCGGCCGACAGGCTGTAGCCTTCGCCGTAGGCGCTGCGCAGGGGCAGGTCCTGGCCCAGGCCGCTGCGCGCTTTCTTGCGCAGGCGGTACACCAGCATGTCGACCCGGCGCCCGGCGTCGGGATCTTCCCCGCCCATGCCGGCCACGATCACCTGGCGCGGCACCGGTCGGGTGTTGATCGTGAGCAGGTGCAGGAAGTTGCATTCTTTTTCGGTCAGGTCGATCACCGCTCCCATCATTTCCAGTTTGCGGGCGCTCACTTTCAAGATCCACTTGCTGGGGGCGGGGGCCGCCTCGGCGGGACGAACGCGCCGCTCGAGCGCTTCGATGTGGGCGGCCAGTTCGGGGAACTTGATCGGCTTGGTCAGGTAGTGGTCCGCGCCCAGGCGCAGGCCCAGGATGCGGCTGTCGAACGCGACGCGCCCGGTCAGCACCAGCAGGCCGACCTCGGGATACAGCTGGCGCAGGCGCGGTATCACGTCGAAGCCGTCCTCGTCGGGCAGGCCAAGGTCGAGTACTACCACCGCGGTCGGGTTCCTGGTGAGCGCGGCCCACATGTCGGCGGCGGTGGCGGTGATGCTCACTTCATGCCCGTGCTCGACGAGGAACTCCGCCATGTCGGCGGCGAAGTCGCCATTGTCTTCAACAATCAGTATTTGCGTCATGGGTTGACCACTTTATTTGTTTTGTGTTCCTTGAGCTGATGCGACTGTTGCTCATCGCCCAACCGTTGTTTCTGGCTACCCGAATGATCGACGGCGCTCCCTTGCGGCGCAAGTGGCCGGCCGAGGCCGTTGTGCGCAGGCAGCCAGAGCCGGAAGCTGGCCCCGCCCTGCTCCATGTTGCGCACGGTCAGGCTGCCGCCATGGACTTCCACCACCGAACGCGCCATATACAGGCCAAGCCCGGAACCGGGCCGGCCTGCGCTGTTGCGCCCGCGGTAGCCCTTGCCGAAAATCAGCTCGGTGTCGCCGCCCGCCACGCCGGCGCCGTGGTCGCGCACCACCAGTTCGATGCCGCCATCGGCGCGCCGTCCATGCAACTCGATCAGCTCGTCCGGCGCGCCATATTGAATCGCGTTCTCGACCAGCACCTTGAGCGCCAGGCGCAGCCCTTCCGGCTCGCAGCGCAGCCATTCCGGCAAGTCGCCCGCCTGCACCAGCACCGGCCGGCCCGCCGCGCGCA
>JBAQKU010000433.1:0-5751 GCA_049301315.1 Telluria sp. | reverse complement strand
GCTGTGCCGCGCCGGCATGGCGCGGCAGGCCGCCGAGGCCGCCTGCGCCAGCTACAGCGCCGGCCAGCGCCAGGGACGCGTCCTGATCCCGGTCCCGCATGCGCAGTCATCCGGCCCCGCGGCCGGCAAGTGAAAAGGAAGATGATGAGCGAATTCGAGTACCCCCGGCCGCAACTGGTGCGCGCACAATGGATGAGCCTGAATGGCCCGTGGAAGTTCATGTACGACGATGAACGGCGCTGCAAGATGCCGGACGGCGCCACCGAATGGACCCATGAGATCAATGTCCCGTTTTCGCCGGAAACGCGCGCCAGCGGGATCGGCGACACCGGCTTTCACACGGTCTGCTGGTACGAGCGCGACTTCAGCCTGATGCCCACCGAGGGGCGCACCCTGCTCCATTTCGGCGCCGTCGACTACCGCGCGCGGGTCTGGGTCAACCATCACCTGGTGGCCGAGCACGAAGGCGGGCATACCCCGTTCGTGGCCGACATCACCAGCGCCATGAGCGCCGACGGGGCGCAGCGCATCACGGTGTACGCCGAGGACGACCCGCACGACCTGGCCAAGCCGCGCGGCAAGCAGGACTGGCTGCTCGAGGCGCATTCGATCTGGTATCCGCGCACCACCGGCATCTGGCAGACGGTGTGGCTCGAGCAGGTCGCCTCGACCTACATCCTGAGCCTGCGCTGGACCCCGATCTTCGAGACCTACGAAATCGGCTGCGAGATCTTCGCCACCGGCGATATCGACGAAGACCTGTTTGTCGAGGTCAAGATCTGGCATGGCGACAGCCTGCTGGCGGACGACCATTACAAGCTGCTGGGGCACGAGGCGAACCGCAAGATCGCGCTGTCGGACCCCGGCATCGACGATTCGCGCAACGAGCTGCTGTGGAGCCCGGAGCGCCCGACCCTGCTCGACGCCGAGGTCACGCTGCGCTACCACGGCCAGGTGCTCGACAAGATTTCCTCCTACACCGCGCTGCGCTCGGTGGCGATCAACCGCGACCGCTTCATGCTCAACGGGCGCGCCTATCCGCTGCGGCTGGTGCTCGACCAGGGCTACTGGCCCGACACCTTGCTCACCGCGCCGTCCGACCAGGCGCTGCGGCGCGACGTCGAGCTGGCCAAGGCGATGGGCTTTAACGGGGTGCGCAAGCACCAGAAGATCGAGGACCCGCGCTACCTGTACTGGGCCGACAAGCTCGGCCTGCTGGTGTGGGAAGAAATGCCGTCGGCCTACCGCTTCAGTCCGCGCGCGATCACGCGCATGGTGCGCGAGTGGACCGAAGCGATCGAGCGCGACTACAGCCATCCCTGCATCATCGTCTGGGTCGCCTTCAACGAATCGTGGGGGGTGCCGAACCTGACCCTGACCCAGGCCCACCGCAACGCGGTCGAAGCGCTCTACCACCTGACGCGCACGCTCGACGCGACCCGTCCCGTGATCGGCAACGACGGCTGGGAGGCCTCGGCCACCGACATTCTCGGCATCCACGACTACGACTGCGATCCCGAGCGGCTCGAACAGCGCTACACCACCACCGAGCCGACCCGCACCCTGTTCGACCAGCGCCGCCCGGGCGGGCGCATCCTGACGCTGGACGGCTTTCCGCACCGCGGCCAGCCGATCGTGCTCACCGAGTTCGGCGGCATCGCCTTCGACAAGGGCGTGAGCGCGCACACTACCTGGGGCTATTCGCGCGCGCATAACGCCGAAAGCTTCATCGACCTGTACCGCAGGCTGCTGGCGGTGGTCAACACGACCACCATGTTCAGCGGCTTTTGCTATACCCAGTTCGCCGACACCTTCCAGGAAGCGAACGGGCTGCTGTGCGCGGACCGCAGTCCGAAGGTCTCGCTCGAACTGATCTGCGCGGCCACGCGCAACCTGAAGTTTGGACAAGATGAGGAGGAACAGGGGCCCGGGGCGACTTGACGAGCGCCGCGGCCAGTCGCGCCGCAGGACCCGCGGTATTACTGACAATTTTCGTACAACCAGACCCCCAACGAGGGGCGAAAAGGAGCCAACATGCCTACGATCGTCGTTTTTTGCCATCTGCGCTGGGATTTCGTTTTTCAGCGGCCGCAGCAGTTATTGACCCGGCTGGCGCGGCATTATCACGTCCTGTTCGTGGAAGAGCCGGTCCATGATGCCGGCAAGAGTTTCATGGAACTCTCGAGTCCGGCTCCCAACGTGACGGTGTGCCGGCCGCACACGCCGATCCAGGCAGGCGGCTTTCACGACGACCAGATTCCGCTGCTGCAGCCGCTGCTGGCGCAACTGGTGGCGCCAGGCGAGCACCCGATCGCATGGTTCTACACCCCGATGGCGCTGCCGCTGCTGCAGGAGCTGCATCCGAGCCTGGTGGTCTACGACTGCATGGACGAGCTGGCCGCATTCAAGAATTCGCCGAAACAACTGCTGCAGCGCGAGACCGCGCTGCTCAACCTGGCCGACCTGGTGTTCGCGGGCGGGCCCAGCCTGTATGAGGCCAAGCGCGAGCGCCATGCCAATGCGCACTGCTTTGCCAGCAGCGTCGATGTGCGCCATTTCGAACAGGCGCTCGAGCGCTCCAGCGTGCATCCTCTGCAAAGCGGCATCGGCGCGCCGCGCCTGGGTTTCTACGGCGTGATCGACGAGCGCTTCGACGCCGCCCTGATCGCCACGCTGGCCGATGCGCGGCCCGACTGGCAGATCGTGCTGGTCGGCCCGGTCCTGAAGATCGACCCGGCCGGCCTGCCCCGGCGCGCCAACATCCATTACCTGGGCCAGCAAGGCTACGACGCGCTGCCGCAGCTGCTGGCCGGCTGGGACGTGTGCCTGCTGCCGTTCGCGCTGAACGAGGCGACCCGTTTCATCAGCCCGACCAAGGTGCTCGAATACATGGCGGCCGAACTGCCGGTGGTGAGCACGGCCATTGCAGACGTCGCCACGCCGTACGGCGCGATCGTGTCCATCGCGCACGACGGGGCGCAGTTCGTGGCCGCCTGCGAGGCCGCGCTGGCAATGACGCCCGGGCAAAGGCAGGCCATGCGCGCCGCCATGCGCGCGATTGTCTCCGGCACCTCGTGGGATGTGACGGCCGACAAGATGCGCGCCCTGCTCGAATCGACGCCGGCGCGCCGCAGCGGCGCGCGCTTCAAGGCGCCACCCGGGGTGACGGCCGAGGCGGTGGCCGCGTCCGGGCGCACCAAGGTCAATCCGCTGCGCGCGCAGGGCGGCGCGCAGAAGGCCGACACCGTCATCATCGGCGCCGGCCCCACCGGCCTGTCCGCGGCCTACCATCTGGGCGAGGGCAGCGTGCTGCTCGAAAAAAATGCCAACGTGGGAGGCTGGTGCCGTTCCATCAGCGACCACGGCTTTACCTTCGATTACGCCGGGCACATCATGTTTTCGAACGATCCCTACGTGCTCAAGCTGTACGACCTGCTGCTCGGCCCCAATCTGCACTGGCAGAACCGCGAAGCCTGGGTCTACAGCAAGAACGTGTACACGCGCTATCCGTTCCAGGGCGCCCTGTACGGCCTGCCGCCCAAGGTGATCACCGAATGCATCGTCGGTGCGGTGGAGGCGCGCTTCGGCAGCATCGACGCCGCGCCCGGTGCGCCGCAGTGCGCCGTCAAGCAGGTCGAGGACTGCTGCGCGGACGGCACGGCCGATGTTGCCGTGACCGCCAGCATCGCCGCCAAGAAGCGCGAGACCCAGAACTTCGAGGAATTCATCTACAAGGTGTGGGGCGCCGGCATTGCCAAGCACTTCGCCATTCCCTACAACAAGAAGCTGTGGACCGTGCCGCTGACGGAAATGGAAACCTCATGGCTGGGGGGGAGGGTGCCGCTGCCCGACCTGACCGAAATCATCGAAGGCGCGCTCGAACCGGTGGCCAAGCCGATGGGGCCGAATGCACGCTTCGGCTATCCGCTGGCGGGCGGGTTCCAGGCCCTGATGTCCGGCTTCCTGCCGCATATCAAGGGCAAGATCGAACTGAACGCAGCGGCGGCCCAGCTGCTGCCGCGCGAACACGTGCTGGTCATGGCCGACGGCAGCCGCTACCGCTACGACCACCTCGTCAGCACCATGCCGCTGCCCGAACTGATCAAGCTGATCGGAAGCGAGGCGCCCGAGCCGGTGCGCGCCGCGGCGCGCGGCCTGCGGCACTTGTCGGTGCGTTGCGTAAACCTCGGCGTCGCGCGCGAAAACATCACCGACAAGCACTGGATCTATTATCCGGAGGACACCATCTTCCATCGCATCTTCGTGCAAGGCAATGCCAGCCCGCACTGCAATCCGCCAGGCGGCTTCGGCCTGACCTGCGAGATCTCGTACTCGCCATGGAAGCCGCTGCCGCTCGACGGCCAGGCCCTGATCGAGCGCTGCATTGCCGACTGCGTGAAGGTGACGATGCTGCGCGCGGATGACCGCATCATCACCGCCAACATGGTCGACCTGCCGTATGCCTATGTGGTGTACGACCACGCGCGCGCGGCCAACGTGGCGCAGGTCAAGGCCTGGCTGGCGCGCTACGACATCGTGCTGGCGGGCCGTTACAGCGAATGGGAATACTACAATTCCGACCACGCCTTCATTGCCGGCAAGAAGGCGGCCGAGGCGGTGCTGCGCCAGCGTGCCGAGGCGGCCCAGAACGTGGGCTCGGAATAGCGATGAAACCGCATGTTCTCGTGGTCGGCGGAGCCGGTTATATCGGCGCGCACATGGTCAAGCGGCTGGCCCAGGGCGGCTATGTGCCGGTGGTGCTCGACAACCTGTCGGGAGGGCAGCGCGCGGCGGTGCATTCCGAAAAACTGGTGGTGTGCGAGATGGGCGATGCCGGCGCGCTCGACGCGCTGATGCAGGCCTTTGCGTTCGATGCCGTCATGCATTTCGCCAGCTTCATCCAGGTTGGCGAATCGGTGACCGAGCCGGCCAAGTATTACGACAACAATGTCGGCAATACGGTGCGCCTGCTCGAGGCGATGGTGCGCCACAAGGTAGGGCGCTTCATCTTTTCCTCCACCGCCGCCATCTTCGGCGATCCCGACTATGTGCCCATCGACGAGCGCCATCCGAAGGCGCCGATCAATCCCTACGGCAGGTCCAAGTGGATGGTCGAGCAGATCCTGGCCGACTTCGACAGCGCCTACGCGCTGCGCTCGAGTTGCCTGCGCTATTTCAACGCGGCCGGCGCCGATCCCGACGCCGAGATGGGCGAATGCCATCAGCCGGAAACGCACTTGATACCGCTGGTGCTGCAGGCCGCCTCCGGGCGGCGCCCGGCGATCACGGTCTACGGGCACGATTACCCGACCCCGGACGGCACCTGCATCCGCGACTACATCCATGTGCGCGACCTGTGCGATGCGCACCTGCTCGCGCTCGAAGCGCTGATGCGGGGCGGGCCGAGCACGCGCTACAACTTGGGCAATGGCGCCGGCTATTCGATCCTGGAAGTGATTGCGGCGGCCGAACGCGTCACCGGACGCAAGATTGTCCAGGAAAGCGGGGCGCGCCGCGCCGGCGATCCGCCCAGCCTGGTTGCCGATTCGCGCCTCGCGAAATCGGAGCTTGGCTGGCAGCCGCAGTTTTCCGGGATCGACACCATCATCGAGCATGCCTGGCGCTGGGAGCAGAAGCATTTCTGCGGCGGGCACACGCGGCCAGGGCAAGGCTGAGCGCCTCGTCTGGCGCATCTCGGCGCCGCCCGGGCGCGGTTCCCGCCGCGGCAGTGGCGCGACGCGAACCCTGCCC
>JBAQKU010000432.1:0-8738 GCA_049301315.1 Telluria sp. | reverse complement strand
GCAGGGTGCCGTCTTCGCGCACCATGGAGATGGTGACCATCCTGGCCATCATGGCCTTGAGCGGAATGCGGGCGTCGTCGGACAGGAGCTCGGCCTCGAAGCGGAAGCAGCGCGAGATTTCTTCGTGGGCGCGCAGCGTGTTCACGAGCAGGATGGCGTCCGGCCCGTCCTCGCACGGAAAGGCGAGCCGCAACAAGCGGTTGTCTTGAGAGTTGCCGCTAAACGCAGAACGGGCCGCCCCGTGGGCAATCGCTTGAGTTTCAATCATGCCCGGTCTCCGGCTTCGTGTCGTTTTGCATGTTTAAATGTGCATCGGCAACGTTACCCGAGGCATCATTTATCGTGTTGTCGGGTATCAAGGGCAGGCGAGACCGGGTGCAGCATGTAGCGCACGTCGGGCCGCGACACGGTTCCGCGTGCGCTCGTCAAAAACGTGTTCCATCCGAGGCGCTTCATGGCGCAACGGTTCGTGGTCAGCACCAGTGGTTCGAGACATGCCGGGCTCAACATCAGCCTTGCCTCATATTGCATACAGGGAACGGCAAACATGCCGAGCATTTTTTCCAGGGCCCGGGCGGCCTTGCCGTTGGGCAGGAAACGGACAAGGCTTTCCTCGTCGAGCGGGCCGATGCGCAGCCGGATCCGCAAGTCGTGCCGCCATAGGCGCACGCCGAGGACTGCGCCAAAGCCGAGCCGCGGGTTTGCGCTGCCCAGGATGCTGCGCTTACCCGGTGGTATCGGGTCCCAGCAGCCGACGAATTCCTCCAGCTCGATCGGCACGCCGAAGTAGTCGCTCAGAACGCGCGCTACCGTACTCGATGAGATGGGCCGGGTGCGCAGCAGTGCGGCGTAATAGCCGGCCGGGTCGTCCGTCACGCTGTCCGGCTCTTCGGGGCCGGGCGGCGAGGGCGGGGCGCCGGCGAGCGCCATCAGCATGGGCAGCAGGGCGTCTTGCCCTCGGGTGTCGAGTTGGTGCTCGACCCGGTACTTGCCCCATGCCTGGTAGAACAGCGCCACCATGCGATTCGAGAAAACATCGAGGAATGCGCGTGCGCTCGCTTCGGTGTCGCGCGGTTGCATCGAGGCGAAGTGTTCCGAATGATGAATTGGTAACACGCCACTTGCGCCGAGCACGCCGATGAACGCGGGGGTGATCCGGATGCGCGCCGGTTCATGCCGCAGAAGCGCCAGCAGCAGTTCCTCGCCGCTCATGCCGGTGCCGGCGTCGGTGCGCAAGGCGTCGATTTCGCTGGCGGGAAAGCTCAGGGACAGGCTGTTTTCAAAACGCAGGACCTGCCTGAATACGTCCTCGTGCGGCACGCCGTGCTGGCGCAGCCAGCGCACCAGGATGCGCACCGCCTGGACGAACTGGAATCGGTGCGGCTCGTCGATCAGGCGCTCTATTACACTAGATTCATGTTTCCGCTTCGTGGCTTGCATCGGATGAGTTCCTCTCCTGATCGTTGCGACAGCGCGACCAATTCGATGAAGCTGTTGAGCTGGACGTAGAGCCCGAAAAATTGTTCGATGACCTGGACGAACAGATGCAGGCCGCTGCCGACGAAGGCTTCTTCGTCGAGCGTGATGCGCACCTCGATGCCATGCACCAGCGAGGCGCCGCGCTTGTGGCGCATCCAGGTGACCGTTTCTGCGTGTTCGAGGCCGACGATGCCGCCAATCTGGCGTTGCGATATGGGCGATTGGGGAAGGTCGTACAGGGTCAGCATCTCGCGTAATCCTTGCAGCCCTTCCTGCGCCAGCGAATGGTGGTTCAGGGTCAGGTGGGAAATCAGGCGCCAGTGGGCGCCGAAGCCGTTCTTGAACCGGTAGGGTTGCGTGGGCCTGCGCAGGAAGTGGATCTTGTTGCCACCGGTCGTGCCGCGCAGGATTAAATCGCCTTCCGCCTGCCCGTACTTGAGCAGGCAGGGCAGGTCGCGGTTGGTGCAGCTCAGTTCGAGCGACAGGCTGGTTTTTTCCAGCGCCAGCAGATCGCAATCGGAATCGACGAGGGTAATGGTTTTTTCATGCCCGGGGCTCATGGCGGCCAGCGCCTGGTCGTGCCGCAGCACCCAGTAGTGTCCCTTCCTGGCGCCGCCTTCCCCGTGGCGCAGGGAATAGAAAGGGCGAAACTCGGTGATGGCAACGCCGTTTTCACGCTGGCGCACCATCTGCACGGAGTCGATCGAATACACCTCGAACGCGCGCGCGTTGGTCGGGTGCGCGAGCACCGTATAGTCGGCCGCAAGCTGGGTGACGGCGATCGGAACGCCTGGCTGCCTGAACAGATTGACCACGGGGGTACACCCGAGCAGCAGGTTGTGCGACGACAGGCTGCCCAGCAAGCGCGTCATGCTGGAGTCCGTGCGCAGCCCGCCCAGCACCAGGTGCAGCGTGAAACGGCCGCATTCGCGTGGCAGGATGGCGCGAATCGCGGCAAGGTCGATGTCGAAGAAATTGAATTTCTCGGGAAAGGCGAAATACTCGATGAGAACGCGGTAGGCCGGATGCGAGCGCGCGCCGAAGGGAATCAGGGCGTCGTTTTCGGCAAATCCGGCCGGCGTGAGCGGAATCGACGCGAGCGCAATCCCGGGTTCGCCTTCCACCTGGACGCAGGCGCGTACGGTCCGCATGAAAAGCGCGTCGCGCAACGCCGCGCAAAACGAGGGTTCGCCGTCGGTGTACACCCGCAAGCTGTCGACGGCGAGCTGCTGCAGGGACGGGGCGGCTTCGATGACGATACTGATGGACGAACTTGCGCCGGCAGGCAAGGTGATGCCCGATGGCGCCTTCAGCACTGCATCGAAGCGGGCCGCCGACAGGGAAATTGGCGCCAGCGTGAGGTCGTACGCCGTCTGGAACGTGCAGCGCACGCCTTCGACGAAGGACGAATCGAGCGTCGACCCGCGCGGGATCTTGGTCGCCTCGGTCGCCGTGTCGTTGCGATCGATGCGGGCGATTGCGCATGACGGAAACGGGCGCAGGTAGTGCGGAAACAGGACATCGAGCAGCGCTTCGGTAAATTGCGGATAGTCGTCGTCCAAGCGCTTCGAGACGCGCGCCGCGAGCAGGGCGACGGACTGGATCAGGCGTTCGACGTGGGGGTCGTCGCACGACTCCCCGCCGATCTGCAAGTTGCCGGCGACCTTGGGATAGCGCTCGGAAAACTCCCGACACAGGCGCCGAAGGCTCACCAGTTCGCGTTCGAAATGCGAGAACAGTTGTTCCATGGTCAGCTTGCGCTGTCGCGCGGCGAACGGGTTTTGAGGATCGAATACTGTTGGCTCGACGGTTCGAGCACGGCATCGAAATGCACCAGATCAGCGGTCGGATAGGCCTTGAAACGCGCTGAAATAAGGAAGTCGATCCGGTTCACGACTCCCTTGTGCACCCGCAACGCCGCCGTGATCATGTGCAGCCGCGGCTCGTGCCGTTCGATCGCCAGCTTGACTGCGGCGCAGATTTTTTTCTGATCCACATCGCTCGTCATGCACATGCTGGCAAAATCGATCAGGCCATAGTTGAGAACCGAACGGCTTACCTCGGGGTAGGCCGCCAGCAGCTCGTCGGGCAGTGCGGTGCGGGTGTTGAGCAAGGCTTCCAGGTCGCGTGCGATGCTGTCCTTGAGATGCTCGAGCGTATGCGACCCCGACCCCGCATGCGGTTGATCGATCAACCTGTCAAACAGGCCGGGCAGGTAGCGCTGCATGTCGTCTCCTCGAAGCACTCAGGTTGGCCCGGGCGCGGAATGGACATTATCAATCGCTTGCATGACGGCAAATTGCGCTTTCGCAACTCACTGGCCCTGTGATCAACATGCATCGTGGCAATAGCTTTCTTGTGTGCAGCATCAAGAGGCTGCGCGGGAATGGGATCATGCTACGGGGGCACATGGGCATTAGCCATTTCATACAGGGAGCGCGCGATGAGCCTGGCATCAAAAATATTATGGTCCGAGGGCCTGACCCTGGGCCCGCAGCAGTTCCAGCAGCAAGACCGGTATCACGAGATGCGCCTGCATCGGGTCGCATCGGCGCTCAACGCGCACCTCTGGGGCGTACGCTCGGTCCAGTGGAACGTGGATGCGCTGGCGGACAATCGCCTGGTTGCCGACAACATGTCCCTGATTTTCCAGGATGGCGACCTGTACGAGGCTCCGGCGGCCGACAGTTTGCCGGCGCCGGTGGACCTGGGCGGCTTGCCGCTGAGCGAACAGGCTTTCACCTTCAATGCCGCGCTGCCCGCGCTCAAGGCGCATGGCGGCAACCTGGCGGCCGACGCGCGCTACGCCCAAACCGAGGCCGACACACTGGACCTGTTTACCGAAGGCGTCAGCATCGAGGTCGCCTTTCTTAAAAAATCGGTATGCCTGCTGTCCCATCTGGAATCGCACGACGCCTATGTCAGCTTTCCGGTGATACGGGTGCGCCGCATGGCGCGCGGCGGATTCGAGATCGATCCGGGCTTCATGCCGCCCAGCGTGTCGATCGGTGCGGTAGACGGCCTTCAGTTGATGCTCGACAGCCTGATAGGAAAACTGAACGCAAAAATCGAATCGCTGTACAGCCTGCACCGGCAGTCGAACAAGAGCACGTTCGAGGTCCACAGCGGCGATATATCGTCATTCTGGATGTTAAATACGATCAGCACCGCGAGCGCCTCGCTACTGCATTTCGCCAGGTCCAGGACGCAGCATCCGGAAGTCTTGTTCGAAAAACTGATGACGCTCGCCGGCGGCCTGATGACGTTTTCGAACAAGTATGCAATGGTCGACCTGCCTGCGTATTCCCATGCGGAGCCCGGGCCCGCATTTGCCAGCCTCGACGCCATCATTCGCGACCTGGTCGATATCGTCATTTCGTCGAAATATTTTACGGTCCCGTTGATCATGGACGAGCAACGCACGACCCATTATCGCGGCGCGCTCGATCCTGCCAAGGTCGACCGGCAAACCGAACTTTGCCTTGCCGTCAATGCCGACATGCCGGCGCTCGAACTGGTGGCCGCGGTGCCGCGTCTTTTCAAGGTCGGGTCGCCCGACAATATCGAGCGCATCGTCGTGTCGGCCCTGC
The DNA here is from genome assembly GCA_049301315.1 of Telluria sp. Taxonomy (GTDB): domain Bacteria; phylum Pseudomonadota; class Gammaproteobacteria; order Burkholderiales; family Burkholderiaceae_D; genus JBAQKU01. The sequence continues at coordinate 3,669 of JBAQKU010000432.1, read as the reverse complement.
CGGGTGCGGAACTGGTGCACATGGCGCAAGTGCCCTCGGCCGTGCCGGTGCGGCCGAATACCTATTATTTTTCGATCGAGAACAAGGGCGTGCTCTACGAGAGCATCCTGAAGTCGCAGGCGATCGCGATTTACGTACCGGCGGGCATGAAAGCGCTCAAGCTGGAACTGCTGGCAATTACGCCTTAGGCTTGAGCGAATTTGAGCAAAGTCAAAATCGCGTCAGGTGCTGCGCGTAGCCTCTCGGCATATGTATAAGCACCTTCTTCTGCCGACAGACGGTTCGGCACTGTCACGCGCGGCGGTAAAAGCCGGCATCGCGTTCGCGCGCGATGCGGGAGCGACCGTTACGGGAATTCACGTCATTTCCGTGCCGCCGCCAGACCAGCTCGAGGCCTGGATGCACCACGACGCCGAGTATGCCCAACGGCGCCAGGAATTATTCGAAAAATTCGCCCGTACCTATCTCGATTTCATCACCGAAAGCGCGCAGGCGCAGGGCGTTCCCTGCACCTGCAAGGCGGTCAATGGGCGCGCGCCTTATCTCGCCATCATGGCCGAGGCGCAACAAGATAAATGCGACCTGATCTTCCTGGCCGCGCATGGCTGGCGCGGCGATGGGGCGCAGGCGATGGGCAGCGAAACCCTGAAGATCCTGCTTCATTCCCCGGTGCCGGTGCTGGTGCACAAACCTGGCGCCTCAAACTGAGGCCTGCTCGAAGGCGTTCAGGCCGGCAGATCGGGGTGGAGCCGTGCGAAAACTGCCCACGCAGCGAGCAACAGTGCGGCGGCAATGCCGATCGAGGCGGCGTGCGGCAACAGTTCCGGCTTTTCGTGTAATAGCTGAAATACGGCCACCAGGCATTCGATCGACAGCGACACCACCACCACAATCAGGAAACGCGACAGGAATCGACGCATGCGGGTGGACGTGTCGATCCGCGCCGAGCGCAGCACTTCTTCTTCCATCACCGTCTGGCCAAGTTCAAGCGAGGCGACCGACATCGTCAGCAAGCCGATGCTTTCGAGGATCAGGTTGAAGCGCGTTCCCATCGCGGCCAGGTTCCATGGGTTCACGGCGTGCCACATTTCAAGCGCGGCGAGGGAAACCAGGAATACGCCGCACAAGAAGAACAGGCCGGCTGCGATGATGAATCCGGCAGAAAACGCGCTATGAACAGCCTTCATTATTGTCTCCTGAAATCGGCCAGCATGAAGCGCTTGTGTTTGGCCATGCGCCTTGAACGCCGGATCGACATCGCGTCACCTCAGTTTGATGCGTCGAACTCGCCGGTCAGCGGTACCATGTCCTGGTGTATTGCGCTGCGCAGGCTGGCGATGGCGGCCCAGTCGTCCCCGAGCGGCATGCGCGCTTGTCCAAGCTCGAGTGTGATCGGAACGCGACGAGGAAACCAGGTTTCGCTGCGCATTGCTGCGCGGGTACCGCGCAAGCCCGCCGCAACGACCGGCACGTTGACCTTGGCCGCCGCCGCGAACGCACCTGCGTGAAAGGCTTGCACGCCCGGTGCGCGAGTGAACGTACCCTCAGGGAAAACCACCAGCCGTTCGCCTCGCAACAGCGCCGCCGCCATCAGATCCACGTCCTCGGTGCTGTGCCGGATGTCGGTGCGTTCGATGAAGATGGTGCCCATTCCGCGCAGCAGGGCGTGCATCAGGCGCTGGCTGGCAAACTCGCGCTTGGCGGTGAAGGCGTAGCCGGGAACCGGGGGCAGCAGGGCGGCGAGCACGAGCGCGTCGAGATAGCTCGCATGATTTGCCATCAGCACGTGCGGCGCCTGCGGCAAGCGCTCGAGGCCGGCCGCTTCAATGCTGGCGCCGGTAAGTCGGAACAACAGGCGTGCGGCGCGATGCGCGATGCGCCGTCCCAAGGGCGGCCGCCGCAGCGCGGCGATCAGTGTGCCACATGTCAGTGCCAGCAGCGCAAAGACGGTCCATGCATGGCAGGCGTAGGCCCAGGCGCCGGCCTGCCTTGCGAACAGCGTGGTGCGCGCCACGATGCCGGTGGCGAGCAGCCTGGCGTTATCGTGCCATGGCGCACCGGCTCCCTTCTTGATCTTGCCGCTTCGGTAGGCTTGCTTGCATGCGAGGCGCCGGATTTTGCCGCTCGATGTTTTCGGGACGGAATGGGGCGCAACGAGAACGACGTCGTCCGCCGGCGTGCCGACGATGTCGATGGCGCGCTCGTTGATGGCATGGCGCAGCGCCACAAGCGCGGCCTCGTCCTGTTCGCGGGTTTCGGCAACGACCACCAGCCGTTCCGCTCCGCCGACCGGATCTTCGTTTGCAAACACCGCGACGCATCCCTTGCGGATGCCTGGCAGGTTCCCGACCGCCTGCTCCAGCTCGTAGGGGTACAGGTTGCGCCCGCCGCGCTTGATGACGTCCTTGATGCGCCCGGTAATGAAGACCTCGCCGTCCGCCATGTACGCATTGTCGCCCGAGTCGAGCCATCCATTGCGAAACAGCTTCGCGTTCGCGTCCGGATTGCGGTAATAGCCCGAGGTCGCCGACGGCCCCCGGAATTCGAGGCGCCCGATGCTGCGCTCGGGCAGTTCGACACCGGCATCGTCGACGATCCTGATCTCATGTCCGGGCAACGGACGTCCGCAGGACGGGATCGCCAGGCCGGTCCCGTCCTTGACCGGCACCGCCTTGCCATCGCGGGCAAACGGATCGGACGCGAGGATGTCGATGCGCGGCCCGCGCCCGGGCGGCGGGAGCGCCAGTCCCACTGCGGATTCGGCCAGGCCGTACACCGGAGTGAGGGCCTCGTTGCGCAGGCCGCAGGGCGCGAAGCGGGCGGCAAACGACGCCAGGGTAGCGGGGCTGACCGGTTCGGCGCCGTTGAACGCGAGCCGCCATGCGGATAAATCGAGTTGCGCGAGCGTCGCGTCATCGACATGGCGCACGCACAATTCGTAAGCGAAATTGGGCGCGGCCGACATTGTGCCGCGATGGCGCGTGAGCGTCTGCAGCCAGAGCGCCGGGCGCGCCAGAAAAGCCAGCGGCGACATCAGCACCAGCGGAATGCCGTGATACAGGGAACCGAACCAGGCGCCGATCAGGCCCATGTCATGGTAGAGCGGCAACCAGGACACGAACACGTCGCCTTTGGTAACTTGCGCGGCCTGTCCCAGCGCACGGATATTGGCGAGCAGGTTGGCATGCGTGAGCACGACGCCTTTGGGGTCGCCCGTGCTGCCGGAAGTGTATTGCAGGAATGCAGTGTCGGCGGGACCCGGACGGTAGCGTGGCGTGAGTGCGCTTGCGGCAAGGTCGGACGGGGTGACGATGGCGGCCAGGCTCGGCACTGCCGCCTGCAGCATGCGCGCGACCGGCTTGGCTTGCGCGACGGTGACGAGGAGTGCGGCTTGGGCGTTCGACAGGATGTGCGCGTGGCGCCTCAGGTGTTCTGCAATCTGGGCCATGCGCGCTGGCGGATAGATTGGCACCGGTATGCCGCCGGCGAGCATCACGCCGAAAAAGCTGGCCAGGTAATCGGATCCGGTAGGCAGCATCAAGGCCACGGTTTGCCGCGGTTGCAGTCCTTGCGCAACCAGCCCCGCACCGACCGAGCGCGCCGAGTCGAGCAGATCGCGATAGCGGATCGGGTGTTCCTGGTGCTGGTCGTCGTGCAGGAGTATATGAG
>JBAQKU010000431.1:0-5979 GCA_049301315.1 Telluria sp. | reverse complement strand
CCCGGCGCGGCGGCCGACTGGAACGTGGCCGACGACCCGCGGCTGGGGCCTGCCAGCGCGGTGTTCGTGAGCGCGCTCGACCGGCTCGGCAACGAGAGCGCGCGCATTTCCGTGCTCAAGGGCGAATGAGCATGTGTGGGCGTCCCATAACCTTTTGTCATGCGATGTGCGCAAGCTTTCATTCGCGCACACCCGAGCTTGCCCTTACACTCGTAACGCACCCCTCTTGAACCGGGGCACTGGCAGAGGACATGAGGAATTCAAAAGCTGAACCGGAAAGCGGCCTGGGCCTGGGCATCGACGCAGGCGGCACGCAAACGCGCTGGGCGCTGGCCGACGCGGACGGCGCGATCGTGGCCGAAGGCGAGGTGGCGGGCCTGTCCGCTTTACAGATGGGCAGCGCCGCCGGACGCCAGGCGGTCCATGCCAGTTTTTCGCAACTGGCCGGCGCGGTGCTGGCGCACGCTCGCCCGGTTCGGGTGCGCGCGGGGCTGACCGGTTTTGGCGGCGACGACGAACAACTCGCGCGCTGGCTGTCCGAACTGCTGGGCGTGGACGCACCCGCCATTAGCCTGTGCAATGACATCGAGATCGCCTACCTGGCCAGCTTCGAACCGGGCCAGGGCTACCTGGTCTATGCCGGTACCGGCTCGATCGGCGCCTGGATCGACGCGGCGGGCCAGTTCCACCGGGCCGGCGGGCGCGGTGTCATGCTCGACGACGGCGGCGGCGGCTTCTGGATCGCACGCGAAGCCTTGCGCCACATCTGGCGCGACGAAGACGAAAGCCCCGGCATCTGGCGCGAGTCGCCCCTGGCGCACGCCGTGTTCGAGCATGTGGGCGGCAGCGACTGGGCCAGTTCGCGCCAGTTCATCTACGGCCAGGAACGCGGCGCGGTCGGCAAGCTCGCGCTGGCGGTCGCGGCCAGCGCAGACGCCGATCCGGTCGCCGCTTCCATCCTGCAGGGCGCCGGCCAGGAACTGGCCCGCCTGGCGCTCGCGCTCATTTCCCGTTTCGGCCCGCGCCCGGTCATGCTGAGCGGACGCGCCTCCGGACTGCATCCGATGATTTTCACGTCGATGCGCGCCGCGCTTCCCAACGGAATCGAGTTGGCCCAGACTGTGGGGCAGGCGCATCTTGCGGCGGCGCGCAGCGCGGCCAGGGCGGGCATACTCGCATCTCGATGACAGCAACCACCAACACTCAACGTTTATCCATGAAAACCCTGTTCGCCACGCTCCTGATTGCCCTGCTCGCCGGCTGCGCCACCGGCCCCCGCATCGACGCCACCTCCTATACGGCCAAGAGCCAGAGCAGCCGCGTCAAATTCCTCATCATCCATTACACGGTGAGCGACTTGCCGCGCTCGATCAAGATCCTCACCGAAGAGGTGGTGAGCAGCCACTACCTGCTGACGGACGAGGACCAGCCGGTCGCCTACCGCCTGGTCGACGAAAGCCGCCAGGCCAACCACGCCGGCGTGTCGAACTGGAAGACCTACACCCAGCTCAACACCAGCTCGATCGGCATTGAAATCGTCAACCCCGGCTTCACCGAGACGCCCAACGGGCGCATCTGGCATCCTTTTCCGCAGGCCCAGATCGACCAGTTGATCATGCTGGCCAAGAAAATCGTCGCCAAGCACAAGATCCCGCCTGAAAACGTGCTCGGCCACAGCGACATCGCGCCCCAGCGCAAGCAGGACCCGGGTCCGATGTTCCCCTGGATCCAGCTGGCGCAGGCCGGCTTGGTGGTATGGCCGGACGGCGCCCTGGTGGCGAGCCTGCGCCCGCAATACGACCAGCAGCTTCCCGATGTCGCATGGTTTCAGAAAAAGCTGTCCAGCTTCGGCTACGCGGTGCCGCAAACGGGCGAACTCGACGTCCAGACGCGCAACGTGATCGGCGCCTTCCAGATGAAATACCGTCCGGCCACCATCGACGGTACGCCGGACGCGGAAACGGCGTCCCTGCTGGACGCGCTGACAGCGCCTGCCGCAGCGATGCCGTGAGCGGTCGCGGCATCGCTGGTTTTCCTATATGCTGCCAGCAATGCCGCGCCGGGCGCGGCGCCATCATTGAAGGAATGAAGCGATGCGGCTGCGCCACATAGAAGTTTTTCACGCGATCATGCAGGTCGGCACCATCAGCGGCGCAGCCCAGGTCCTGCACATTTCACAGCCGGCGGTCACCAAGGTATTGCAGCACTGCGAACTGCAGCTTGGGATGCCGCTGTTCGAACGCGTGCGCGGCAAGCTGTACCCGACGCCGGAAGCGCACCGCCTGTTCGTCGAAACCGAAAAACTCAATCGCGACCTGCAAGGCATCCGCCGCCTCGCGGCCGGCCTCAAAAGCCGTACCGTGGAGACCATCCGGCTGGTCTCGACCCCGACCATCGCGATCAGCGTGCTGCCCGACGCCATGACCGAATGGCGCCGCCGGTTCCCGCAAACGCGCTGCGAGCTGGCGACCCACCATACCAGCGAGATCGTCAACACGCTGCGCCTGGGCGAGGCCGACCTGGCGCTGTCGCTGCAGGACCCGCGCCATCCCGGCATCGTGGCCGAGGCGATCGCGCAAGGCGTGATGACGGTGCTCGCGCCGGCCGGCAGCTGGAGCGCGGCCGAATGCGCGCAGCCGCTCGGGGCCGACGGGCTCACCGGTGAACTGATCGGCCATGCCGACAACGACCCGCTCGGCGAACTGGTCGATGCCGCGTGCGAAGCGCAGGGCATCCATCCGATTTTCCGCACCGTGGTCCAAACCTACCAGATTGCCCGTTCGCTGGTCGAAGCGGGCGCCGGGATGGCTGTGGTCGACCCGTTCACCGCGGCCTCGGCCATCACGGGACGCGTGCAGCGCCGCCCGTGGGCGCCCGCGATTCCCGTTCAACTATTCCTGCTCACGGCCAGCCACGCGCCGCTCTCGCACGGCGCGCGCGCGCTCGCCAACAGCATCGGCACGGCGGCCCGCGCCTGCCTGGAGAAAGCACCCTGATGACACACAGCCTCGCCAGCGAAGACATTGCCGGCAGCCCCGAATTCCGGCACCTGTCGAGCATCGCCAACATCGCGGTCGACCTGCGCTATGCAACACCGAACAACTTCGTCGGGCGCAACCTGTATGGGCCGTTCGATTGCGCCTGGCTGCACCGCGACGCGGCCGCTGCGCTGGAACGGGTGGTGGCGTGGCTGCATGCGTGCCGCCCCGGCTGCACCGCGCTGGTGCTGGACGCCCTGCGCCCCCAGCGCGTGCAGGAGCAGTTGTGGGAAGCGCTTGCCGGCACCGACCTGCAGATGTACCTGGCCGATCCCGCGCGCGGGTCGATCCATTCGTTTGGCATGGCGCTCGACATCACGATCCTCGACGAGGCTGGCCGCGAGCTCGACATGGGGACCGGCTTCGACGACCTGAGCGAGCGTTCGCACCCGGCGCTGGAGGCGCAGATGCTGGCATCCGGCGAGCTCACGCCGGTCCAGGTCGGGAACCGGCAACTGCTGCGCGACGCGATGACGCAGGCCGGCTTCGTCGGCATCAACAGCGAATGGTGGCATTTCGATTGCGGCGACCGCAACCTGGTGCGCAAGAGCTTCCGGCGCGTCGTTTAAGGGCGAGCGCAGCGGGCGTACGCGCATTGCTGTTCTGCGAGGCTGTCAGGAAAAGGCCGCCAGATCTCTATTTATCAACATTGACCCCGTTATTCACATTACTAACATTGACCCCGTCATTCACATTACCAACATTGACCCCGTCATTCCCGCGCAGGCGGGAATCCCATTTCGCAGCATATCAATCTAGCTGGCATCAATGACATGTGCACAAAATGGGGTTCCCGCCTGCGCGTCGCCTGCGCGGGAACGACGTTGACTCGAGTGCGTGATAGTGCGATTTCTGACACACTGTCCCAGCGCCGGCAAACAGCACAATCTGTCCACCGCTGATGGTGTTATGTCAGTTACGCAGCTTGGTGGCCCGGATATCCGCCTTGGCCCCGAGACCGAGGGTCCGGACGAAGGACACGTGGTGGCCGCGCGTGGTGATGTTGTCGTCGTGTACGGCGAAACCGACATTGTAGATGCCGCCTTCCTTCAAGGCCTTGTCGTCGTCGTTAGCCAGGCCGAGCGGACGAATCATCAGCACGGTCCATACCCCATCCTTCCAGCTTGAAATGGCGTTGTTGTCGGCCGCCGAGCCCTTCGCATCGGCGCGGCTGACAAGGTAGTCGGGAATCAGATCGCCTTCTTTCCAGCCAGCGTTCGGATCGAACGGCACCGCGTTCTGCTCGCGGATCAGGAAATGGTCGCCCTTGCGCAACTGGTCGGCGGTAATCGACTTGTAACCCGTTTTCTGGATGTCCCACATGTACTTCGGTGCGTGGGTTCCCTTGTCGGCATTGCTGCTGAACGGATCCTTGCCGCCATCGGCCAGGCGCCACTCGAGCACATAGCCGTCGTCGGCCATGCCGACCGCATGGCTGCGGTGACCGCGCCACTGGAACAGATCGACAAATCCACCCGAAGCCTTGATCTTGGCAAGTTCCTCGACGGTCTTGCCGGTTTTCCAGTCGAGCGGGTCGGTGCGGCTGGCGGGCAGGTACTTGCGCACGTCGTTCTTCTTGATTGCGGCCAGCATCGGGTTGAGCGCCGCTTCTTCCTTGGTGGCCGCTTTTGGCATGTCGCGCTCGCCTTCGTGGCAGGTCAGCCAGCAACCCTGCGTGCCGAAGTCAGGCACCTTGCCATCGTCGAGCATGACCGACATCCGGTCTTCATAAATGCCGGGCTGCTTGCCATCCTGGACCACCTTGTCGAGCTTGGGGAAACCCCACACTTTCCATTCCTTGCCGTCGAAACGCAGGTATTGGTGCTCGCTGCCGGGGAAGGGATTCGCCGTTTTCCACTGGAAGCGCAAATAGGCGTTCTTTGTGTCGTACGCCGCCTGCACCTTGAGATCGATATAGCCATTCTTGCCGGTCACCGGCATCGGTTCGAGCGGGCCGCCTTTCACCAGCTTGTTGCCCATTTCTTTTTCGGCATCGTCTTCGTCATGGCAGGATACGCAGGAGCCGCCCCGCGCCGTTTTTGCCCAGCCATCGTGTTCCTTACCGCGCAGCCACTCGTAGGTGGACTGGCCGGGATAGAACAAGGGGACGTTCACTGTCGGCACCTTGGACCAGTCGATGCTGGCAGGGGTAGCTGCCAGCGCCGATCCCGTCAATAGGGTGGCAATTGCAAGGGGTATTAATTTGAGGACGTTCATATGGACTCCTTTGGTCATTATTAAAATCGTTAAGCGTTTTTACATTCGGTTGGACGGGTTCGGCGAATACCTGACAATGCGCGAAAACAAGCGCAGTGATTTCCCGGATAAAAAGTCCAGGGAACGGATCAGGGATGCAGGGCTTCCTCCTGCATTATTCCCCCTTTGCTACTCTGCGAACGGCTATTTTCGTGAGTCTTTGTTTATGTTTGACGCGAGTCAAAACTGAAGGAAGATTGCAGCGCGATTTCGCGATAAGCATTCTTAAAAAGAAAATAGTGCCAGCCACCATGCTTTTTTGCGTCACGGGTTTATGAGGTTTCGCGCCAGCCTTTCTCGGTTTAGATGCCCCGTCCGGTATCGAAATGTACGACTTGACAATAGGGGCGACAGCAATGGCCTGAGTGTTGCGCTGGACTCGACCGAACATCATCGTCCTTTAACAGTTATCAAGTTAACCACAAATTAATTATTTATAATTAATTAATTTTAATTTATTGCCAATTTTTATCCCGTCACCGCAAATTCCTCGCAGGATCGACCCACCCCACCTGAAAGAGCATATGGACGTGCCACATCTCACTCTATCCACGCGCTTGCCGGCAGCGGTTTTTTCCACCCTGCTCTCAGCAACGAGCCTGGCGGTTCACGCGCAAGACGTATCGGCCCAGCAGGAACAGGTAAAAAACATCAAGGCGCCCGAAGCGACCCTCAAAGCGGGCAG
>JBAQKU010000430.1:0-1806 GCA_049301315.1 Telluria sp. | reverse complement strand
GTCCTCACGCTCGGCCATAAGTCCAAGGAAGTCTACCAACGCGTTGCCGGCGCGGCACGCCGGGCCGTGATGAGTGCGGGCGACCTTGCCGGCCTGAACCTCACGCGCGATCCGCTCGACCTCAAGTCGAGCGTGGCCTTTGTTCTCGATCAAAGCAATTCCCAAGTGCTGTTTGAAAAGAACGCGGGCATTGCCTTGCCGATTGCCTCGATCACCAAACTCATGACCGGCCTGATCGTGGTGCAGGCGCAGCAGGACATGAACCAGATCCTGACCATCAGCGACGATGACGTCGACCACGAAAAGCATACCGGTTCGCGCCTGCGCGTTGGCGCCCACATGACGCGCGCCAACATGCTGCACATTGCATTGATGAGTTCTGAAAACCGCGCCGCCTCGGCCCTGGGGCGCAACTATCCGGGCGGACTGCCTGCGTTCGTGGCCGCCATGAACGCCAAGGCGCGCGAACTGGGCATGAACGACACCCGCTATGTCGATGCCAGCGGCCTGTCCAGCCGCAACGTGGCCAGCGCGCGCGACCTTGCCAAGCTGGTGGTGGTGGCGCACCAGGAGCCCTTGCTGCGCGAATATTCGACCGATCCGAAATCCGTGGTCGAGGCCGGCGGGCGGATGCTGCACTTTTCAAACACGAATTATCTGGTCGCCAGTCCCGACTGGGACATCGGGCTGCAAAAGACCGGCTTCATCAACGAGGCGGGGCGCTGCCTGGTGATGCAGGCCGTGATCCAGGGGCGCGCCGTGGTCATGGTGTTCCTCGACTCCAAGGGCAAGCAGTCGCGTACCGCCGACGCCGGGCGCATGCGCAAATGGCTTGAAGCGCTCAAGCCGGAAGGCATGTAAGGCAACAAGGCGCGCAATGCGCCTCAGCGCGAGGCGGCGTAGCCCAGGGTTGCGGAAATCTGGCTGGCGGTGCTGACCAGGTCTTCCAGCCATTCTTCCTGGAGGCGGTCGGCCGGGGCCGAAATCGACAGTCCGGCGATCAGCTTGCCCGAATCGTCGTGGATGCCCGCCGCCATGCAGCGCACGCCCAGTTCAAGCTCCTCGTTGTCGCGCGCATAGCCGCGCGCGCGCACCAGGCTCAGTTCGCGTTCCAGCTTGGCCAGATCGGTGATCGAATTCTTGTTGTGCCCGGCCAGGCCGGTGCGGGTGGCATAGGCGCGGATCGCTTTCGGCTCGTCCACCGACAAGAACAGCTTGCCGGTCGAGGTCAGGTGCAAGGGCCCGCGCCCGCCGATCGCGCGCACCACCTGCATTCCGGAGCGCTCGGAAAACGCACGGTCGATATACACGATCTCGTCGCCCTGGCGCACCGACAGGTTGATGGTTTGCTGGGTTTTCTTGTGCAGCGAGCGCATGAAGTCGAGCGCCGCTTCGCGCACCGACAGCCGGCTCTTGACCACGTTGCCCAGTTCAAGCAGGCGCATCCCGAGCCGGTAGGTGCCGGGCTCGACCCGGTCCACGAAGCGCGTGAGCACCATGTCGTTGAGGATGCGGTGCGCGGTCGAGGGGTGCAGTCCCGACACCTTGGACAGTTCCTTGAGACTCACGGGATCGGTGTAAGTGGCCAGCGCGTCGAGCAAGGCGACCATGCGTTCGATGACCTGGATCGAGGTTTTGGCCGGTTCGGGGGATTCAATTTTCATGATGTGGTTGGTGCAGTGCAGTATATGTTCTCTACTTTATACCACAATGTGAAAAAAAATGGCAAGCGTCCTCGCCGCTGGCAGGGCGGGCCGACGCGCCGGACGGCGGCCAAGCGCCGCAACCAACAGCAAAATCGGGGAC
>JBAQKU010000429.1:0-7951 GCA_049301315.1 Telluria sp. | reverse complement strand
CCCTTGGGCTGCATAGTGGCCCAGCCGCCCGCGGCGATGGCCGCGGCCAGCAGGACCAGCACGGGTGCGCGCCAGCGGTTCCTGGTGCTGGTCGGCTTGGCTTGCGCGAGGGGAAGGGTTTCCAGTTTCATATTGATTTTCTTTTGACGAAAGAGGTGAAAGGGGGGCGTATGTGCTCCGCCTTGTGCAGCAAGGTGGAGCCCCACGCGCATGGCAGACACTATAGAAAAACACAACACGGACCGCCAACGGAATGCGACAGGAGGCCGATTGGCGACGATGAGATGCAGAAAACCGGCGACAAAGTGCGAACACCCGGACCGATCCAGGCAGCGATACAGGCAGCCTTTTGCGCCCGCGCAAGTGCGCTACCCCGCCCATCGTCAAGAATGGCTTGAGAATGAAGCGCCTTCATGAAGGGATGTACCGTGAGTGCCGAGTCCTCCGTTTCACCGCCTGCCGCCGAACCGGAGGGACCTGTGCACGCAGCACTCGAATTACTGCATCGCTTCGTGTCCGCCATCGAACTGACCCCCACTGTGGCCGTGCACAGCATCGACCGCGACGGCATCGTGCGTTACTGGAACCATACCTGCGCCGAGCTGTTCGGGGTGGCGCCGCACGAGGCGCTCGGCCGGCCCCTTGTCAGCCTGGTTTCCCACCTCGAGGACGAGGCCGAGTTCAGGCAGGTCATCGAATCGGTCTGGCACAGCGGCCGCGCGCCCAAGCCGCGCGACTGGCATGTTCGGGGTCCCGGCGGCGAGCTGCTGTGGGTCTATTCCACCATCTTCCCTGTTTGCCGCAACGGCCTGCCCCAGCAGGTGTTCTGCATGGAGATCGACGTCACGGCGCGCAAGGCCGAGGAAGAGGCGCTCAAGCAGTCCGGCGCCAATTTCCGCCACCTGTTCGAACGCTCGACCGACGCCATCGTGCTGATCCGCGGTTCGCGCATCGTCGAGGCCAATCCGGCCGCGGTGCGGCTGTTTCGCTGCCCCAGCGCGGCCGCGATGGCCGGCCACACCCTGCTCGACTTCTCTCCCGCGCTGCAGCCCTCGGGCGAACCTTCGGCCCTGCGCGACGCGGCGCTGACGGCGCAGACCTTCCGCGACGGCAACAGGCGCTACGAATGGTGCTACCAAAGCTGCGAGGGCGAGAGCTTCTGGGCCGAAGTACTGCTGACCTCGGTGACGATCGACCACGAATTCCTGTCGTACGCCGTGATCCGCGACATTTCGCCGCGCAAGGCGGCCGAAAGCACGCTGTCGATGGCGGCCCAGGTGTTCGAGAACGCGCGCGACGCCATCCTCATCACCGACCAGCAATACCGGGTGGTGGCGGTAAACGGGGCCTTTACCAGCATCACCGGCTTTTCCGCCGACGACATCGTGGGCGCCGAAGTGCCGGCCCTGCGCTCGGGCCGGCACGAGCCGGCCTTCTACCAGCACATCTGGGACTACGTGGCCGCGCACGACCACTGGGAGGGCGAGCTGTGGAGCGTGCGCAAGAACGCCGAGGAGTACCCGGTGCGGGTCGCGCTGACCGCGATCCGCGACGCGCGCGGACACATCTCGAACTACATGGCGATCCTGTCCGACATCACCGACCGCAAACGGGTCGAGGAACACACGCGCCACCTGGCCGAGCACGATTTCCTGACCGACCTGCCCAACCGCGTGCTGTTCCTCGACCGCCTGCACCAGGCGCTGGCGGCGGCGCGGCGCCAGAAAACCATGGTGGCGGTGCTGTTTCTCGACCTCGACCGCTTCAAGAGCATCAACGACAGCTACGGCCACCAGACCGGCGACCTGCTGCTCAAGGAAGTGGCGGCGCGCGTCTCGCGCTGCGTGCGCGGGGTCGACACCGTCAGCCGCCAGGGCGGCGACGAATTCGTGGTGATCCTGGCCGATATCGGCGGCATCGACCAGGCCGCCCACGTGGCCGGCAGCGTGATGCAGGCCATCACCCAGGTCGACCGGGTGGACGGGCACGAGATTTCCCTGTCCGCCTCGATCGGCATCAGCATCTACCCGAGCGACGGCGAGGATGCCGACACCCTGCTCAAGCATGCCGACGTGGCCATGTACCACGCCAAGCAGAACGGGCGCAACGCCTTCCGCTTCTTCAGCCCGCATATGAACGCGCACGTGATCGAGCGCGTGGAGATCGAGAACAAGCTGCGCCAGGCGCTCGCCAACGACGAATTCGTGCTCGAATACCAGCCCGAAGTCGATATCGGCAGCGGCCTGACGATCGCCGTCGAAGCGCTGATCCGCTGGCGCCACCCCGAGCGCGGCCTGCTCGCCCCCGACCAGTTCATCCGCATCGCCGAGGAGTGCGGCCTGATCGTGCCGATCGGCCAGTGGGTGCTGCGCCAGGCCTGCGAGCAGGCGCGCAAGTGGCGCGACCAGGGCTTTCCGGTGGTGGTGGCGGTCAACCTGTCGAACGTGCAGTTCATCCACGACAAGCTGGTCGATTACGTGGACGAAGCGCTGCAGCGCTCGGGGCTGGCGCCCCAGTTCCTCGACCTCGAGATCACCGAAGCGGTGATCATGAACGGCAACGAGGCGACCATCGCCACCGTCAACGCCCTGCGCGCGCGCGGCGTGCAGGTGACCATCGACGACTTCGGCACCGGCTACTCGAGCCTGAGCAACCTGCGCCGCTTCGCGCTCTCCAAGCTCAAGATCGACCGCTCCTTCGTGCACGACATCACGCGCGACCCGGCCGACGCCGCCATCATCCCGGCCATCATCGCGCTCGCGCGCAGCCTCAAGCTGCGCGTGATCGCCGAAGGCGTCGAGACCGCCGAGCAGCTGCGCTTTTTGCAGCAGCACGGCTGCGACGAATACCAGGGCTACTACGCCAGCATGGCCTCAAGCAATCCCGACCTTACACACCGGCATCGCTAAGGCCGTGCGTCTCGTCGAACAGGCGGATGCGCGCCAGCACCTGGCCGTGGTCGGACGCCTCCGGCAGCGCCAGCACCAGGTGGTCGTTCAGGTACAGCACCTCGACCACCTCGCCGATCGCGTTCGGCAGCGCGCCGTTGAACTCCTCCGACACCAGGATATGGTCGATGGTGCTGGCTTGCCCTTCATGCAGGCTGCTGAAGCCCACCCCGTGCAGGTGGCCCTGGCGCTGCTGCAGCTGGCAGGCGTCGAACAGGCGCCCCCCGAGCGGGCCGCCCGCGCCCAGCACGATGGCGGTGGTGACGGCGTCGGCCACGTCATTGAAGTCGCCCAGCACCACGCGCGGCCGCTGCTTGGCCTTGGCCAGGTGGCTCAATAACACGCGCAGGCCGGCCGCCTCGGTGCCGCGCCTGATGAGCGAGCGCAGGCAGGCCATGGCATACAGCTGCGGGTCCTCGCCGGTGTCGCCGTTGCGGTAGTCCGGGCGCTTCGATTTCAGGTGCACCACCACCACGTCCACGGTGCAGTCGGGCGAGGCCACCAGCGCCGCATGGATCACCGGGCGCGTGAAGCGGTCGGCGTCGCGGCTGCCGGCAGGCATCGTCACCCCGCTCGGGAAACGCTCATGCATCACCGGCGGCGCGGCCAGCGGCAGGCGCGACACGATCGCCACGCTGGGCGTGAAGCGCTCGGCGGACGGATCGGGATCGAAGCCGACGTGCAGCGCGTCGCGGTAATTGCGGGTGCGCGCCAGCACCTCCCTGAGCACGGCTTGCGAGAAGATTTCCTGGAAGCCGATCACATCGGCGTCCAGCAGGTCGACCTGGCGCGCGGTCCAGGCCACCTTGGCTTCGTATTCCTCCTGCGTCGAAGGCGGCAGGTTGTCGTACAGTTTCATGCCGGGCGGGGCAAGATTGCACACATTGAAGGTGGCAAAGCGAATTTCTTGCTGCATAATAAGAAACTCCTCATTGAACGATCAGCGTACCACGCATGGCCAAGAAAGAGCATGTTTCGGAGACCCCGGCGACGCAGTTCCTGCGCAAGCATAAGGTGGACTTTACCGAACACCCCTACGAATACGAAGAACACGGCGGCACCGCGGTATCGGCGCGCGCGCTCGGCGTGCCTGAGCACGCGGTGGTCAAGACGCTGGTGATGCAGGACGAAGCGGCGCGCCCGCTGATCGTGCTGATGCATGGCGACCGCAAGGTATCGACCAAGAACCTGGCGCGCGCGATACCGTGCAAGTCGGTCGAACCGTGCAAGAGCGAGGTCGCGCAGCGCCATTCCGGCTACCAGGTGGGCGGCACCTCGCCGTTCGGCACGCGCAAGGCGCTGCCGCTGTATGTCGAGCAAAGCATCCTTGAATTTCGCAAGATCTACATCAACGGCGGGCGGCGCGGCTACCTGGTCGGGATCGCCCCGCAGGTGCTGGTCGAGCTGCTTGGCGCGCGCCCGGTCACATGCGCGCTGGAAGAGTAGGCGCTTGGGCCTTGGCGCAGGCGATATCGATGGTGTATATTCACCACGCCCGCATCCATGCCCTGGCTTATAAGAAAGAGAAAAGATGAACACAGTGCTGTTTACCATCGCCGCCTACCTGATTGGCTCGATTTCGTTTGCCGTCGTGATGAGCAAGCTGTTCGGCCTGTCCGACCCGCGCACCTACGGCTCGAAAAACCCGGGCGCGACCAACGTCCTACGCAGCGGCAACAAGGCGGCCGCGATCGCGACCCTGGTCGGCGACGGCGCCAAGGGCTGGTTCGCGCTCTGGCTGGCCGAGCGCCTGGCCGACCAGTACGGCGTGGGCGACCTGGGCATCGCACTGGTGGCGCTGGCCGTGTTCCTCGGCCACCTGTGGCCGGTCTTCTTCCGCTTCGTCGGCGGCAAGGGCGTGGCGACCGCGCTCGGCGTGCTGGTCGGCCTCAATCCCTGGCTCGGGCTGGCCACCCTCGTGACCTGGCTGGTGGTTGCCTACGCCTTCCGCTATTCCTCGCTGGCAGCGCTGTTCGCGGCCCTGTTCGCACCGTTCTACTACGGGCTGCTGTTCGGCGTCGACGAAAAACTGTTCGCCGTGGTGGTCATGAGCGCGCTGCTCGCCTTCCGCCACAGCAAGAATATCGCCAACCTGCTGGCCGGCAAGGAAAGCCGCATCGGCGCCAAGTCCGCCGCCGTCAAGCCGGTCCACAAGAAAAAATAGTCAGCCATGCCGTCGTCTTCGCCATTGGCGAACCCGACTTCCCGCGAAAGCGCACTGCTGTCCGGAATAAAAACGTTGACATTTGCACGTCGTTCCCGCGCAAGCGGGAACCCAATATATGCGCCCAGTGGATAGGTACGTCCCACCACTTTGCGACGTGCGCACCGCCAAAGGGCTGCCCGCCTAACCTTCAACCCGAGACTTAAACTCGTCGTTCCCGCGAAAGCGGGAACCCCATTTGCAAGCAAAGTGGTGGGACGTACTACACTGTCAACGGTTTTAGTCCGGACAGCAGTGCGCGAAGGCGGGAATCCCATTTAGCTGCTGTGACGCGGCGAAATTAGGGGGAAGTCATGCAGTGCATGAGTTCCCGCTTGCGCGGGAAGTCGGTTTCGCCAATGGCGAAGACGACGCTCGCGACAGCCTCCTGCGCGGGATGACGGTACTGGCTAACGCGCCACGCGGTCGAGCTTGGCCACCGACAGGTCGAGCACCTTCATCCCGGCGCGCCCGAAGTTGATCTGGGCGCGTGCATTGCTGCCGCCCCCTTCGAGGTTGACGATCACGCCTTCGCCGAACTTGGCGTGCGCCACCGACTCGCCAATGCGCCAACCTGCCCCGCTGCTGGTCTTTTGCGTGATCTGCTGCGCAATCTTGTTGTCCGAGCCGCCAGTGAACTGCGCCTCGTCCCAGCTCGATTTCTTGTTGCCGGACCAGTGCGACTGCACGCGCGGCGAAATCCACTTGAGCGCTTCTTCGGGCAGCTCGTCGAAAAAACGCGACTTCATGTTGTAGCGGGTCTGCCCGTGCAGCATGCGGGTCTGGGTGAAGCTCATGTACAGGCGCTTCTTGGCGCGCGTGATGGCCACGTACATCAGGCGCCGCTCTTCGTCCACGCCATCCATTTCGCGCGTGCTGCTCTCGTGCGGGAACAGGCCCTCTTCCAGCCCGGTGATGAACACCGCGTCGAACTCGAGCCCCTTGGCCGAGTGCACCGTCATCAGCTGCAGCGCGTCCTGCCCGGCCTGCGCCTGCGCGTCGCCGGCTTCGAGCGAGGCATGCGACAGGAAGGCCGACAGCGGCGACATCACGGCCGGCATCGGTGCATCGGCGTCGAGGATTTCAATGCCGTCCGCGTTGACGACCGGCTCGCCCGCCTGGGCCTGGGCCTTCGGCCCCAGATGCGCCGGTGCGTTCTGGCCGAACCCTTCTTCCTGCACAAAATGAGTCGCCGCGCTGACCATCTGCTCGAGGTTCTCGATGCGGTCGGCGCCCTCCTTCTCGTTGCCGTAATGGGTCAGCAGGCCGCTGGCCTCGAGCACCACGCGGACCATTTCCGGCAGCGCGAGCTGCTGCGTTTCAAAGCGCGCGCCTTCGACCAGCTTGACGAAGGCGCCGAGCGAGGAACCGGCCTTGCCGGCCACGTAGGGAACCGCCGCGTACAGGGAAATGCCGTACTGCCCGGAGGCCGCCTGCAACTGCTCGATCGAGCGCATGCCGATGCCGCGCGTGGGAAAGTTGACCACCCGCAGGAAGGCTGAATCGTTGTGCGGGTTGTCCATCAGTTGCAGGTAGGCGATCGCGTGCTTGACCTCGGCGCGCTGGAAGTAGCGCTGCCCGCCATACACGTGATACGGCAGCCCGGCCGCAAACAGCGCATGCTCGATCACGCGCGACTGCGCGTTGGAACGGTACAGGATCGCGATCTCGCTGCGCGCGGCGCCCTCGGCCATGAGGCTCTTGGCTTCCTCGATGATCCAGCGTGCTTCTTCCAGGTCGGACGAGGCTTCGTAGATGCGCACCTGCTCGCCGTGCCCGGCGTCGGTGCGCAGGTTCTTGCCGAGCCGCTTGCTGTTGTTGGCGATCAGGTGGTTGGCGCTGTCGAGGATGTGTCCGTGCGAGCGGTAATTCTGCTCGAGCTTGATCAGGTTCTCGACCCGGAACTCGCGCTCGAAGGCGCTCATGTTACCCACGTTGGCGCCGCGGAAGGCGTAGATGCTCTGGTCGTCGTCGCCCACCGCGAACAGCGCCCCGCCCTGGCGCTCGCCGTGGCCTGAGATCTGCTTGAGCCACTTGTACTGCAGGTCGTTGGTGTCCTGGAACTCGTCGACCAGGATATGCTTGAAGCGCGCCTGGTAATGCTCGCGCAGCGGCTGGTTACGATTTAGCAACTCGTACGAGCGCAGCAGCAGTTCGGCGAAGTCGACCACGCCCTCGCGCTGGCACTGCTGGTCGTACATCTCGTACAACTCGGCCAGCTTGCGCTCGATCGGATCGCAGGCCTCGACCTGGCCGGCGCGCAGGCCCTGGTCCTTGGCGTTGTTGATGAAATACATCAGGGTCTTGGCCGGGTACTTTTCGTCGTCGACGTTGTTGGCCTTGAGCAAACGCTTGATGACGGACAACTGGTCCTGCGAGTCGAGGATCTGGAACGTCTGCGGCAGGGCAGCGTCGCGGTAGTGGGTGCGCAGCAGGCGGTTGCACAGGCCGTGGAAGGTGCCGATCCACATCCCGCGCGTACTGACCGGCAGCATGGCCGACAGGCGCGTGAGCATTTCCTTGGCGGCCTTGTTGGTAAACGTGACCGCCATGATCCCGGCCGGCGAGACCTGCCCGGTCTGGATCAGCCAGGCGATGCGGGTGGTCAGCACGCGCGTCTTGCCCGAGCCGGCGCCGGCCAGGATCAGGGCGCTTTGGGTCGGCAGGGTGACGGCGGCGAGTTGTTCGGGATTGAGGTTGTGGAGGAGATTGTGCATCCCGTGATTATACGTGCGCCCAAGCGCACCGGCAGGAGCTTCAGAGCGCCATCGGGCGGCACTGTTCCCACAATGACCTGACC
>JBAQKU010000428.1:0-4579 GCA_049301315.1 Telluria sp. | reverse complement strand
GTCGAGGCCGCCGCCACGGCGGCCGGCGCGACCGCCGCCCAGATCACGGCGATCCGTACCGCCGCCACCAGCTCGGGCGCCACCGTCGGCAATACCCCGGGCCAGATCGACGACGATATCGCCGCCGCGGTGAGCGTGCCGATGGTGTCGGCCGGCTTCCTGCGCTTCGATACCAGCGGCGCCCTGAGCTCGGCATTGATGTTTCCGCAGGTACTGCCGCTCGACGTCAAGCTGCCGATCTTCCCGCCCACCGGCGCCCAGGCCCTGCTGCAGATCGACCTCGGCTTCACCGGCTCGACCCAGTACGGCGCCGCCACCAGCGAGAAGAAATCGACCCAGGACGGCTACACCGCCGGCCACCTGCAGCGCTTTAGCGCGGGCGCCGACGGCATCATCCTGGGACAGTACAGCAACGGCAAGTCGCATCCGCTGGGGCAGATCGTGCTGACCAATTTCGGCAATCCGAACGGCCTGTCGCCGCTTGGCAACAATGCCTGGGC
This sequence comes from Telluria sp., assembly GCA_049301315.1. GTDB lineage: Bacteria > Pseudomonadota > Gammaproteobacteria > Burkholderiales > Burkholderiaceae_D > JBAQKU01. The sequence goes on along the minus strand of JBAQKU010000428.1, from coordinate 4,079 downwards.
CGAGTCCTCGGCCTCCGGCGTGCCGCTGGTCGGCACCCCGAATTCGGGCAGCCTGGGCGTGCTGCAGTCGTCGGCGGTGGAAAATTCGAACGTCGACCTGACCGCGGAACTGGTCAACATGATCACCGCGCAGCGGGTGTACCAGGCCAACGCGCAGACCATCAAGACCCAGGACTCGGTGCTGCAAACGCTGGTCAACCTGCGCTAAGGCCAAGCGCCAGCGCCGGCGCCCGGCGCTGGCGCGCCCGTTTCGCCACACAACAAGGCATCTCATGGACCGTCTGATTTATACCGCCGCCAGCGGCGCCAGGCACCTGCTCGAAAAGCAGGCCAGCACCGCGCACAACCTGGCCAACGTGAGCACCACCGGCTTTCGGGCCCAGATCGATGCGTTTCGCGCGGCCCCGGTGGTGGGCGAAGGCTTGCCCACGCGCGCCTTCGTGCTCAACGCGACGGTCGGCGCCGACTTTTCCTCCGGTTCGCTGCAGATGACCGGGCGCGACCTGGACGTGGCGGTGCGCGGCAAGGGCTGGATCGCGCTGCAGATGCCGGACGGCAGCGAGGCCTACACGCGCAACGGCGGCCTGCAGATGAACGCGAACGGCTTGCTGCAATCGGCCTCCGGCCTGACGGTGCAGGGCGACGGCGGGCCGATCACGGTGCCGCCCGAAGTGACGGTGGCGATCGGCGGCGACGGCACCGTCTCGAGCATCGCGAGCAGCACCAAGCCGGGTGCGCCGACCGTGCTCGGACGCATCAAGCTGGTCAATCCGCCCGAGCAGGACCTGGTGCGCGGCGACGACGGCCTGTTTCGCCTCAGGGACGGCAGCGCCGCGCCAAGCGACCCGCAGGTGGCGGTGGTGGGCGGCGCCCTCGAAGGCAGCAACGTCAGTCCGGTCGATGCGATGGTCACCATGATCGCGCTGGCGCGTTCCTTCGAAACACAGATGAGCCTGCTAAAGAATGCCGAGAACAACGCGGCGAAAGCTACCCAGATCCTCGCTTTGAGTTGACGCTCCGGCGCGCATAATCGGTCTCATTGATATATGCGTGGCGACACCGCCGTTACTGGAGAAGAGCATGATCCGTTCCCTTTTTATCGCAAAGACCGGTCTGGAAGCACAGCAGACCAACCTGGACGTCATCACCAATAACCTGGCCAACGTCAGCACCAACGGTTTCAAGCGTTCGCGCGCCGTGTTCGAGGACTTGCTGTACCAGAACGTGCGCCAGCCGGGGACCCAGTCCTCGCAGCAGACCAACCTGCCTTCGGGCCTGCAGATCGGTACCGGTGTGCGCACCGTCGCCACCGAGCGCATCTTCACCCAGGGCAATCCCCAGCAGACCGGCAACGCCAAGGACCTGATGGTCAACGGCGCCGGCTTTTTCTCGGTGCTGCTGCCGGACGGCACCGCCGCCTACACGCGCGACGGCTCCTTCCAGAGCGACGCCAACGGCCAGATGGTCACTTCCTCCGGCTACGTGATCCAGCCGGCCATCACCGTTCCGGCCAATGCCCAGTCGGTCACGGTCGGGCGCGACGGCACCGTGTCGGTGACGCTGGCCGGCACCGCCGCGCCGTCCCAGATCGGCACCTTGCAGCTGACCACGTTCGTGAATCCGGCCGGACTCGAGGCCAAGGGCGAGAACCTGTACGTCGAGACCGGCGCCTCGGGCAGCCCGAACACGAATACGCCCGGCACCAACGGCGCCGGGGTCCTCATGCAAGGTTTCGTGGAAACCTCGAACGTGAGCGTGGTCGAGGAAATGGTGAACATGATCCAGACCCAGCGCGCCTACGAGATCAACAGCAAGGCCATCACCACCTCCGACCAGATGCTGCAGAAGCTGGCGCAGCTGTGATCGGCGGAAACGGAGCCATCATGAAATCCTTGTCTGTTTTCGCCCTGCTGGCGCTGGCCGGCTGCTCGGCGGTGCCGAGCTCGATCGTGCAGCGCCCGACCAGCGCGCGTCCCATGCTGGCCGAGAGCGCCGCGCCGGCCAACGGCGCCATCTTCCAGGCCACGCGCTACCGTCCCATGTTCGAAGACCGGCGCGCGCGCCTGATCGGCGACATGCTGACCATTAACATCGTCGAGCGCACCGCCGCGGTCAAGGCCGGCGCCAGTTCGGGCAACAAGTCCGGCGAACTCGGCTTCACGGTGCCCGGCCCGCTGCGCGGGCGCCTCGGGGCCGGCGTGTCGACCAGCACCGAGAGCAAGTTCGAAGACGGCGACAAGCAAAGCGCCAGCAACACCTTCACCGGCACCATCGGCGTGACCGTGACCGAGGTGCTGCCCAACGGTAACCTGATCGTGGCCGGAGAAAAGCAGGTCGCGCTCAACAAGGGGGTCGAATTCATCCGCTTTTCCGGCATGATCAACCCCGACACCATCGGGACCGGCAACACGGTCTCGTCGACCCAGGTGGCCGACGCGCGCGTCGAATACCGCACCAACAGCCAGATCGACCGCGCTGAAATGACGGCCATGGTGTCGCGTTTCTTCCAGTCGCTGCTGCCGTTCTGATGGGAGCCACGATGCGTACCATACTCACACTTGCCGGCCTGTGCGCGGCCCTGCTGGGCGCGCCGCTGGCGCAGGCCGAACGTCTCAAGGACCTGGCCAGCATCGCCGGCGTGCGCGACAACCAGCTGATGGGCTACGGCCTGGTGGTCGGCCTCGACGGCACCGGCGACCAGACCACCCAGACCCCTTTCACGGTGCAGTCGGTGGTGTCGATGCTGCAGCAGATGGGCGTGAACCTGCCGCCAGGCACCAGCTTGCAATTGAAGAACGTGGCCGCGGTCACCGTCACCGCCTCGCTGCCGGCCTTTGCCCAGCCGGGCCAGACGCTCGACATCACGGTCAGCTCGATCGGCAACGCCAAGAGCCTGCGCGGCGGCACGCTCTTGATGACTCCGCTCAAGGGCGCGGACGGCCAGATCTACGGCATGGCGCAGGGCAATGTGCTGGTCGGGGGCGTGGGCGCGGCCGCCGCCGGGTCCCAGGTCCAGGTCAACCATTTAAGCGTGGGCAAGATCTCGGGCGGCGCCACCGTCGAGCGCGCGGTCGCGTCCGCGCTGGGCGCGAACAACCAGGTGCGGCTGGAACTGAACCAGACCGACTTCGGCACCGCCAGCCGCGTGGTGGAAGCGATCAACAATCATTTCGGCCCCGACATCGCGACCGCCCTCGACGGGCGCGTGATCCAGGTCCGTTCGCCCTCGGGCAGCGACCAGCGGGTCGCCTTCCTGGGCATCCTGGAAGGACTGGAAGTCAATCCGGCCAAGCTGGCGGCCAAGGTCATCATGAATGCGCGCACCGGGTCGGTGGTGATGAACCAGCAGGTCATGCTCGACACCTGCGCCATTTCGCACGGCAACCTGTCGGTCACCATCAGCGCCGACAACCAGGTCAGCCAGCCGGCTCCGCTGTCGGGCGGGCAGACCGTGGTGGTGCAGAACGCCCAGATCGAAGTGAAGAAGGAGGCCGGCAAGGTGATCCTGGTCAAGGGCGGGGCCTCGCTGGCCGAGGTGGTCAAGGCCATGAACGCGATCGGCGCCTCGCCGCAGGACTTGTTGTCGATCCTGCAGGCACTCAAGGCGGCCGGCTCGCTGCGCGCCGAACTCGAGATCATCTAAGGGGCCACGCATGATCAGCCCAGCGAACGACCTCACCAGCAAGCTCGCCTTCGACACCAAAGGCCTGGGCGAGCTGAAACAGGCGGCCAAGGCCGGCTCGCCGGAGGCGCTCAAATCGGCCGCGACCCAGTTCGAGGCGATGTTCATCAACATGATGATGAAGAGCATGCGCGACGCCACGCCGCAGGAGGGCATGCTCGACAATCAGCAGACCAAGATGTTTACCTCGATGCTGGACCAGCAGATGAGCCAGAGCCTGGCCAAGCGCGGGGTCGGGCTGGCCGACGTGCTGATGCGCCAGTTGTCGGCGCAGTCGGCCAACGCGCAGGCGCTGGCGATCGGCGCGCCGCAGAAGGCGCCGCAGACGCCCGGCACGGGTATGCCCGGCGGCAGGGACGCGCAGGCATTGTTGTCCACCCCGGGCGCGCTGTTGCCG
>JBAQKU010000427.1:0-2903 GCA_049301315.1 Telluria sp. | reverse complement strand
GGCCGACGCTGACGAAGTAATCGTGCTCGAACTGGCCGACGGCGGCACGCTCGTCACCAGCGCCGGGCGCTTGCGCGCCGCGCTGCGGCTGGCGCACCCGGAGCTGCTCGATGGCGACACCATCCTGCTCGAGAAACTGCGCGCGAGCGCCGCTGCGCCCGGCCGTGGCTTGGGCGAGGCGCTGGGCGGAGCGATCAGCAAGGTCTACCTGCTGGCGGCCGGCAAGGTGCCCGACGCGATCCTCGACGCCGCCCTTGGCCAGCTCAAGGACAAGGCGGAGTTGGGCGTCAGCTGGTTCGGCACCCGGGTGCTGATGCGCGCGATCGAAGAGCGCCTTGAGCAACAGCCGGGCCTGTACCGCTGGAGCGGCGCGCGCGGCAACGCCGCCGACCTGCAGCCGGCGCAACTGGTCGACGCGAACGATACCGCGCAGAGCGATCCGGCGCGCAATCCCATGCTCGTGTTCGTGCATGGAACCGGCTCCAGCACGCTCGGCAGTTTCGGCGACTTGCGCGCCGGCGAGCGCGACCTGTGGGGCAGGCTGCAGGCGCGCTTTGGCGAGCGTATCTTCGGCTTCGAACACCGCACGCTGTCCGAGAGCCCGATCGAGAACGCGATCGCGCTGGTACGCGCGCTGCCGCGCGGCGCCCACGTGTCGTTCGCGTCGCACGCGCGCGGCGGCCTGGTCGTCGACCTGCTGTGCCTGGACGACTTCGACGCCCTGATCGACGACTACAGCTACGCCTTCCCGGGCACCGGCGCGCCCGACGCGGCCGAGTCGGCGCGCGTGCGCGGCGAACTCGACGAGGCCCACAAGACGCAGCGCGGTCAACTGCGCGAGCTCGCCCAGCTGATGCGCGAGCGCAAGCTCGTGATCGAGCGCTATGTCCGCTCAGCCAGCCCGGCCAACGGCACCCTGCTCGCGAGCGGCAACTTCGATGTGTTCCTGTCCGGCCTGCTGACGCTGATCGGCGCGGTGCCGTTCTTCTTCGGCAGTCCGGTCTACTCGGCGTTCAAGCGCGTCGTGATCGAGATCGCGAAGAACCGCACCGATGCCCATCTCGTGCCGGGCATCGAGGCCATGCTGCCGGACTCGCCGATGGCGCGCCTGCTGCGCGATGCGCCGGTGCAATCGGGTGTGGCGATGGCGGTGATCGCCGGCGACATCGAGGGCGGCAACATGCTTACCCGGCTAGGTGTGCTGCTCACCGACTTCCTGCTGTTCGACAAGGAGGACAACGACCTGGTCGTCAACACCTCGTCGATGCTCGCCGGGATCGCACCGCGCGCCGGTTCGCGCGTGCTGTTCGAGCGCGGCGCCAATGTCTCGCATTTCCGCTATTTCACCAACATCGACACCAGCGCCGCCCTGCGCGACTGGTTCACCTCCGACGCCCCGGCCCAACTGGCCAGCTTTCGCGCGCTGCCTGAGGCGGCCGAATACAGCGCGGCGCTGGCCAGCGCCGCGCGCAGCCGCGAGGCAGGTGCGCCCAACCGTCCCGTGGTCGTGATCCTGCCCGGCGTGATGGGCTCGCACCTCGCGCTCGAAGGCAGGCAGCGCGTGTGGTTCGATGCGCTCGCCATCGCCAGCGGAGGCCTGGGCAGGATCGCATGGGACCAGCGCGGGGTCGGGGCCGAGGAGCTGTTTGAGATCTCCTACGGCAAGATCTGCGCGCACTTGTCGGCCAGCCACCGGGTCGAGCGCTTCCCCTACGACTGGCGCCAGCCGCTCGACGTGCTGGCCGAACGGCTGGGCGAGTTCCTCGACCAGCTGATGAACCAAACCGATGCGCCGATCCGCCTGCTGGCCCACAGCGCAGGCGGGCTCGTGGTGCGCTCCTGCATCGGCCAGCGGCGCCCCGTGATGGACGCGCTGATGGCGCGCGACGGCGCGCGCCTCGTGATGCTGGGCACACCCAACCAGGGCACCCACACGATGGTCGCGAACCTGATCGGCAAGGCCGGCACGCTGCGCACGCTGGCGCGAATCGACCTCGCGCACGACCTGCAGCAAGTGCTCGACATCGTCGCCGGCTTTCGCGGCGCACTTCAACTGCTGCCCAAGCCCGGCTTCACCGACACGTTCCAGGGGCAGCACGGCGGCGGCGCCTGGTACGACTACCAGGACGCCCGGACCTGGACCGCGCTGAAAGAAAAGATGAGCGACTTCTGGTTCGGCGACCACCACTGCGGCACCCCGGCGCAGGCGGTGCTCGATTCGGCGGCGTGGCTGTGGACGGCGGACGGCGACGCGCGCCCGGCCCTGCCCGCCGCCTACGAAAAAAAGAGTGTGTACGTGTTCGGCGTGGCGCGCAATACCGTCTGCGGCGTGCGCGAAGAAACGGACGGCACCGGCCGCGTGCGCGTGAAGATGGTGGGCACCACGCGCGGCGACGGCAGCGTGACCTGGGACTCAGGGCGCATCGACGGCATCGGCAGCTACTACTACCTGCCGGCGCAACACGGCGACCTGCCTTGCGTGGCCGACTATTTTCCAGCCCTTACCGAACTGCTGACCACCGGTGCGACCGCGCTGCTGAGCGGCCAGCCCCCGGTGTCGCGCACCGTCGAGCAAGCCGTGCCGGTGAGTTACGACGCCGGCCCGCCGACCGCCGCCGACCCGGAAACGCTGCAACGCGAGCTGGTGGGCGCCTCCCAGCTCATCCCGACGCCGGCGCGCTCGCGGCGCCGACTGGCGGTAAGCGTGAAGGCGATGGACCTGCGCTACCTGGCCAAGCCGATCATGGTCGGTCATTACGAACAGGACGCGATCGCCGGGGCCGAAGCGCTGATCGACCGCGAGCTGCTGGCCGGCGACCTGAGCAAGCGCTACAACCTCGGCCTGTACGCCGGCCCGCGCGGCACCAGTACGGTCGTGCTGCGCGGACCGGCCGGGACCGGGC
>JBAQKU010000426.1:0-26131 GCA_049301315.1 Telluria sp. | reverse complement strand
GCCTTGCTGTTGGCGGGGCCGCAGCCGGCAAGGCCAATCGCGGCCAGTCCGGCGAGCGCCATGGCCGCTGCCAGCGGGCGGACGGGTAGCTTGAAGTGGGGGGTGGTTTTCATGGTTTTATCCCTTTTTATGAAAAATCTACAGGCGAAACGGCGCCTGCTTGTCCGGCGACATGCAAAAGCAACAGACAATAGCGGTCCCGCGACGCCCGGCCGGGCGCCTGGTTCAGCGGTGGAGGTGGTTAACGGCTACGGGTCAGGTCAACTGGGGCGTTTGGAGCGTTGCCAGGAAGCGCGCGATTTCACTGAGCGCCGACTCGGCGCAGGCGCATTCATTGCGCGCAGTAGCATCTTGCAGCGAGTCCGGGGCCAAACGCTTGAGCGTGGTGGCGACGCCGGCGGCGGACAGCTTGGCTGCGTATTGTTCAGCCTCGTCGCGCAATGGATCGTCTTCGGCCGACAGGATCAGCGCCGGCGGCAGGTTTTTCAGGCGGCTCGACTGCAGCGGCGACGCGTACGGGTGGGTGCGGTCGGCGCCATTGGGCAGGTAGCCGCGGTAGCTGGCGGCGCAGGCATCGGCCACGCCGGCCATCGCGTCGTCCAGCTTCACCTCGCGCATCGAGCAGGTCGTCAGGCCTGGATCGAGCATCGGCATGATGAGGATCTGGGCAGCCAGGTCAGGGCCGCCGCGGTCGCGCGACATCAGCGCGCAGACGGCGGCGAGGTTCGCGCCGGCCTCGATGCCGGCCACCACCAGGTGCGTTCCGTTCCAGCCAAGTTTGGCCTTGTTCTTCTTTGCCCACTTGAGCACCGCGTGGGCGTCTTCGACCGCGGCGGGGAACGGGCGCTCGGTCGCCAGCGTGTAGCGCGACGCCAGCACCAGCTGGTTGGCGCCACTGCAGGCGCCGCTACTCATATGGCGCAGGAATCGATCGGCTTCATCGAGGTCGCCGCCAACGAAACCGCCGCTGTGGAAGAACACCACCAGCGTGTCCTTTTTTCCACGCGTCGCGGTGCCGGTGTACAGGCGCGCAGCCAACGGCCCTTGCGCGCCGGCTACTTCAAGCGCGCGGATCGCCGGTTGCGCCAGGTCGGCAGGTGCGTTCATTGCGCGCTGCCTTGGGCATCGGCGCGTGCGCCGGCCACGTTCAAGCCATCGAACAGGTCATGTGCGAGCGCATCAAAAGTGCCGCTTTCAAGCATCGCGGCCTGCTGGAACTGCTCGGAGCAGACCATGCCGCTCAGCACGCTGAGGCTAAGCAACAGCGCAAATACTGTAAAAATGTCATTCTTGAATCGCATGACCTGCTCCTTCCGTTTCGTATTTTGCTTGCATCGTTCGATGCAGTACGTGTACTTTAATCCTGTTCTACAATCTGATAAAGATGCCATTAACGAATTGATTGTTCATATTTCTGAACAATACGAGGAAATATGAATAAACTGCTTGCCATGGAAGTGTTCGTACAGGTGGTCGATGCCGGCGGCTTCACGCGCGCGGCGGAGAATATGCAGTTGCCCAAAGCCACGGTATCGACGCTGGTCCAGGCGCTCGAACGGTCACTGTCGGTCGCGCTGCTGCACCGCACCACACGCCAGGTCACCGTGACCTCCGACGGCGCCGCCTATTACGAGCGCTGCCTGCGCATCCTGTCGGACGTGCGCGAGGCGGAGGAGTCGTTGTCGCGCAACCGCGCCAGCCCGAGTGGGCGCCTGCGGGTCGACGTCGCCACCGGGGTTGCCAACGACATCATCATCCCCGCGCTGCCGGGTTTTTTCGAGCGCTATCCGGACATCACGCTGGAACTGGGATGCGGCGACCGCCCGGTCGACCTGATCGAGGAAGGAGTCGACTGCGCGATCCGCGGCGGCGCCCTGCCCGATTCGAGCCTGATTGCGCGCCGCGTCGGCGTGCTGCACTTCGTCACCTGCGCCTCGCCCGGCTACCTGGCCAGATACGGGCGGCCGGCGCATCCGAACGAATTGGCCGGGCACCGCTGCGTGAACTACTTCTCTTCGAAGACCGGCAAGATCCACGACTGGGATTTTTCGCGCGGCGACGAGCAGATCCGGATCGCGGCGCCATCGTGCCTGGCGGTGAACGATTCGACCGCTTACGTCAGCGCCGGCCTGGCTGGGCTGGGGATGATGCAGATGCCAAGCTATGCGGCCGACGCCTACCTGCAGTCGGGCGCGTTAGAATTGCTGCTGGAAGACTGGCACTCCGCCCCGCTGCCGGTCAACGTGGTATATCCTCAGAACCGCCACCTGTCGGCCAAGGTGCGCGTGTTCGTCGAATGGGTGGCGGACCTGTTCATGACGCACCGCGATTTTCAAATCAAGGCGCCGCCGCACCAGACAGCTTTGGAAAAGGCCTGACATGCAGAAACGCGAGTTCGTGGTGGCCTTGAATTTGCGGTCTTGCTTGCAAGCACAGCCGCGGTGACCGAAGCGCTGCCAAGCAGAAATAGGCTAAAGACGGGCAGGAATGCGCAGTGGCAACGCCGACGGGCGCGCCATCCATATCGGCGCTTTCGGGCGACGCCCGCGGAAAGCACCTGATTCACGGCACTTTTCCCGCCGCCGGCAGTCTCAGACGAAACAGCGTATCCGCAGCACCTGCTGCCCGCCCTTTCGTCATGCGCGCAATCGTTGCACGCGCCACTTTCAGGACCGCGATCATGAAAATCACCACTTCCCTGCAAGCCGAACAAGCCGATGTCGCGAGCATCATGGGCGCCATCTACGGCGACGGCATCATCGCCTGCAAGGGCGCCTTCAAGCCCGAATGGGTGCGCCAGCTTGGCGAGGACATCGCGCTGCTGTTCGAGGAAGCGCGCCGCCAGCCCGGCGGCACGCTTGAGCGCGGCCCGAACCGTTATTACGTAGAAATCCATCCGGAGCGCCTGCGTGGCTTTACCGATATCATCACCCATCCCTGGCTGGTGCAGGTCTGCCGCGCGGTGCTCGGTCCCGATTACAAGATTGTCGAAGCCGGTTTCGACGTGCCGGGGCCCGGTGCAATGAAGCAGCCCTGGCATCGCGATTTCCCTTCGCCGCCGGAAACGCTGATCGGACGCCGTCTCAATTCGCTCGCCTTCAATATCACCACCGTCGATGTCACCGAAGACATGGGCCCGCTCGAGATCGCACCCGGTACCCAATGGGATGACCTGAGCGGCGGCAACCTGATGTTCCCGGCGCCGGAACTGTATGACCGCTACGAGGCGCGCTGCCAGCGCAAGATGCCCGTGGTGGGCGACCTCTCGGCCCGTTCCGCACTGACCATCCACCGCGGCACTGCCAATGTCTCGAACAAGTCGCGCCCCATGTTCGTGCTCGGCGTGGACGCTCCCGACGCCCGCAACGCCGACAAGCATGACCTGCAGGTGACCGCAGGCTACTACACCAGCCTGCCTGAAAAAGTGCGGCGCCACCTTGCCTGCCGCGTGGTAACGAGGCTCGAACCGGTCGAGCAGGCGCATGCGATCGAAGGCCTGCTGATGGGCGCGCCGGATTAGCCCAAACCCAGGAAGCCGCAATCTTGGCGAAAATGCAGCAAGTGTAGACAGCAGCATCAGATCCGTTTCAATTCTGCAACAGATGAAATGGCATGTACGAGTAACCGATAATTCCACAACCGTCATGAGGAGCGCGCCCGTGCGACCCGACGCCCGGCAAACAGCTGCCTCATCTTCCCGCACATCGCGAAAACCTGCCTCCCATGTGGATTTCCTCTAAGAAAGTAGTTCACCTGATCGTTGATATATATCAAAGCACGCTTATCGAGCTCATCTGAAAATCAAAAAAACGCCGCCTTGTATGATTTGGCACAACATCACGAACTCCACGAGAGCGCCCGGATGCCCCGCGCCAGAAAAAATACAAACAATTACTTTTAGTTTTCAGTAAGAAATTATTATTGTCCTGGCGCCGCGGCTGCCAGCCCTGTTCGGACCCTTGGTGCAACGTCGATTGCAGGCGACTATGCAGCCCTTGTTGCACACCATCGTGTCCCGCCGGGCCGGTTTGCCGCAGTGCGATTCACACGCGATCTTTTTGGTCACTTTCTCATCGCAGGCGGCCCGGGTTCGCACCGGCCGGCTGACTTTTCAAAGCGCTCAAACGTGTATTCACAAACGCAAATCGATCCGGTAGTAAGTTTTCGCAACACGCAAGGTGAGGCCGTGCGGGGTACGATTGTCAATCTCCAGAGGAAATCTCTGGTCATGGAAATCTACAACCCGTATTCCATCGTGCAGGTCAGCGAAGTCCTGAACGAATTGACCGTACGCCTGGGAACGAAGACTGCCTACTCGGGCAAGGCCGTCGTGATCAGCATGGTCAACACCGGACTGACCGCCGTGGTATCGGTCACGCTGATCGAGGAATGGCGCGAGCTGAGCGGCACGCCCCTGGTTCCGGCCTCGGTCGGGCGCGAGGCCATGTCCTTCGTGCAGGACTGGAGCGGGCGCTTTCGCATCCGGCGCGACTACCAGATCGTGGTCAACGAGGCGCGTGCCTTCCTGTCGGACGTGTCGCGCTGGGTGGAGCAGGTCGACATGTCCGATTCCCTGCCCAAGGAGGACGGCCGGCTGCGTTCCGATTTCTTCTATGAGCTGGCCACGCCGCTGATGGAAAAGACCAAGCACTATTTCATGGCGCTCGAGGGAGAAGCCGCGCAGGTCGAGGAAGAACTGGCCTCGGCCCACCGCGCCTTCGCGCAAGCGGCGCTGCATCCGCTGATCCTGCGCGCGCCCTTCGTGTTCCGCACCTTTACCAAGCCGCTCGGGTATGCGGGCGACTACCAGATGGTCAACCAGATGCTGGAAGACCCGCGCCAGGGACCGAGCACGTATTTTCAGATCGTCAATACGGCGTTCCTGCAGGCCGCCGCGGCAACGGCGCACCGCAACCGCATCGACATCCTGGTCGATTTCCTGTCCCGCACCGCCGATGCGGCGCGCGAGGCCGGCCGTCCGTTTCGCATCATGAATATCGGCTGCGGCCCGGCCGTGGAAATCCAGCGCTTCTTGCAGACCTATCCCGACCCGGACCTGCTCTCCTTCGAGCTGGTGGACTTCAGCAAGGAAACGCTGGCCTGGACCGGCGAGAAGCTCACTGCGCTGGCGGCAGCGGCCGGCAAGAAGGTCCACATCGATTACACCCACGACTCGGTCCACCAGTTGCTCAAGCGCCGTACCGGCGATGAAGCGCCCGCCTTGCGCGAGTTCGACGCGGTGTATTGCGCCGGCCTGTTCGATTACCTGTCCGACAAGGTCTGCAAGCGGCTCACCGAGCACTTTGCCACCCGCACCCGGCCCGGCGGCACCGTGCTGGTCACCAATGTACACGCCTGCAATCCGGAACGCGAGTTCGTGATGGGCCACCTGCTCGAGTGGTATCTGATTTATCGCGACGAAGCCGGCATGCAGGCGGTCCTGCCCGGCCCGGCCAGTGCGCACAAGGTCTACGTCGATGCAACCGGCGTGAACGTGTTTGCAGAAGTGGCTGTCGCGTAGATGATGAACCACCAGCTCCTGATCGGGTACGAGAAAGAAGTCAGCAGCCACCGGCTTGCCTTCAGCCGCGGCTGCGCCTATACGGCGATCGTACTGATCCTGCTCGGCATCGGCCTCGATTACGGGCTGTACCCGGAGCGGCAGCTGCTGTTCTTTGAAGTCAGGGTCGTCGTCTCGGCCCTGATCTTTGCCATCGTCATGCTCATGCGCGGCGCGTGGGGCCGCGCCCACGCGCGCGAACTGTCCTTCCTGTGGCTGCTGCTGCCTCAGATTATGATCACCTGGATGATCAGCGTCACCGAAGGCGCCAGCTCGCTCTATTACGCCGGGCTGCACCTGGCCATTTTCGCCTCCGGCCTGGCGCTGCCCTTTACGATATGGCAGAACCTGAGCTTTGGCGCGCTGTCGTTCCTCATGTACGTGGCCGCCTGCGCCACCCATCCGGAAAATTTCGCGATGAAGGGGCCGTTCATCGTCAATTCGCTGTTCCTGATCATGTCGGCCACCATCAGCGCCGTATGCACCTACTTTAACGAGCGCGCCCGCTTCATGCTGTTCAAGCTCAAGGCCGAGGTGGCCTGCACCAACGCCCAGCTCGAAAAGACCAACAGGGACCTGGCCGACATCAAGGGCCAGATGCTGCAACAGGAAAAAATGGCCGCGATCGGCACGCTGGCCGCCGGCCTGCTACATGAAGTCAACAACCCGGTCAACTTCTGCATGATGGCGATCGATGTCGCCATGGAGGAGCCAGCCGCCAAGAACAGCCCGATCCTCATCGATTGCCTGAACGACGCAAAACAGGGGATGAAGCGGGTCCACCACATCGTCTCGGACTTGAAGACCTTTGCCTATCGCAAGCCCGGCAACGAGCTCGAGGGAACCCATTTCATGTTCGAAAAGGCGCTCGACTCCGGGGTGCGCCTGGTGGGCCATGAAATCAAGGGCGTCAAGCTGACCCGCGAGCTGCCCGACGACACCCTGGTGCGTGGCGACGAAGCGGCTGTCATCGGCGTGCTGATCAACTTGCTGGGCAATGCGGCGATGGCCGGGCGCAAGGTGGCGCGCTCACAGTTTGTCATTGCGATATCGGCCAAGTGGCAGGGCGAGCGCCTGCACGTGAGCGTGCATGACAACGGTCCCGGCATTTCACCGGAACACATCGAGCGCGTCTTCGAGCCGTTCTTCACCACGCGCGAAGTCGGCCAGGGGCTCGGTCTCGGCCTGAGCATCAGCTACGCCGTGATCCAGCGCCATGGCGGCACCCTGATGGTCGACAGTGTTGCCGGCCAGTGGACCAGGTTCGTGTTCGACCTGCCGCGCGGCCATTGAAAGGACATCCATGATGCACGCCCAGCGCAACCCGGTAACCGTCCTGTATGTCGATGACGAGGCAATGGCGCGCAAGTATTTTTCCCTGGCCGTCGCGCCCGACTACAGCGTGCTCACGGCCGCCGACGTCAGCGGCGCGCTGAAGATCCTGGCCGACCCGGGCAATCACGTCGACGTGATCGTGACCGACTACCGCATGCCGGGATGCAGCGGCGGCGAGCTGCTGCGCCAGGTCGAGCAGCACTATCCGCATATCGTGCGCCTGTTGGTGACGGCGTACGCGGACAAGGATGTCCTGCTCGACACCATCAACGGCAGCGAGATTTTCCGGGTCATGGAAAAGCCGCTTGAACTGGAAGCCTTGCGCAACACGCTGCACCTGGCCAGCGCGCGCGCGCGCGAGTGCGCGGCGCGCCGCGAAAGCCTGCTGGCAATCGAGGAAACGCTGGCATTCCTGGCGCACGAACTCAATACGCCGCTGGCCACCATCGTCAACTTCGCGCGCGGCATCGAGCGCCGCGTCGGCTGCCCTACGCCGGGCATTTCACGGAACGAACTGGGCGATGCGGCCGGCGCCATGCACGACAACGCCAAATACTGCCTGTCGGTGCTGAGCAGCTTCGTCGACTCGGTCAAGCTTGCCAAGGCAGCGCCGTTGCGGGGCGACGCCAGGGCGAGCCGCAGCGCGCACCAGCTGATCACGACCTTGCTCGACACCTACCCGCTGACCCCGGCGCAGCGCGGCATGATCGAGCTCGACGTACAACACGATTTTCCGATCACCGCCCTGCCCAACTGCGTGGCGCTGGTGTTGTCCTCGATTTTAAGCAACGCGTTGCGCGCGCTGGCCGGCCATGCCGCTCCCGCGCTGCGCTTTACCATCAAGGTCGCCAGGAATCCCCAGATCCACCTGCGCGACAACGGCCCCGGCATTCCTGCCGAGGTGCTTGAGCGCCTGCTGGTTGACCCGGTTACCGGACACGCCGACGCGGGCGGCAACGGCTGGGGAATGATCTTCTGCAACCGTATCATGCAATCGTTCGGCGGAAACATCCTGGTTCAATCCGAACAGGGTCGATCGACCACGATCGCACTCAACTTTCCCGCATCTAAAAAGGAATAGCGATGACTGATCTACCCCTTCCTGCCCCGGCCATCCTGTTCGTGGACGACGAGGCGACGGCCGTCAAGTATTTCGAGCGCGCCATCGGTTCGCTTGCCCCGGTGATCACTGCCAACTCGGTCGAGGAAGGCATCCGCATGCTCGACGCGCACGCGGGCAGCATCAGCGTGCTGATATCGGACCAGCGCATGCCCGGCGCCTATGGCAACGAATTGCTGTTCTACGCACGCGAGCACTACCCGCATATCGTGCGCATCCTTACCACCGCCTATTCCGAAATCGAGCACACGGTCGAAGCGGTCAACCAGGGCCAGATCGACCGCTATATCCAGAAGCCGTGGGAAATCACAGGACTCAGGATGGAGCTGCAGCAGGCGCTCGGGCTGGCCGCGCTGCGCAAGGAGCATGCCGAACTGCTGCGCGAAAAATTGATGATCCGCCAACAGCAGACCGTCGGCAACCGCATCGGCACCCTGTACGCGCTGTGCTCGGGCCTGATCGAGCCGGCGCATGTGCTGCCGCTCGCAGCCTACCTGGGAATCGCGTCGCGCGCAGGCGTCACCGCGCCCGAACCGCGCTGGCTGTTGATGGACTACTGCGAGCTGCTGGGCGCGGAAGCGATCCGCAGCGCCGCCTTCGGGCGCGCGGTGCGCGACCAGCTGGCGCAGATGGAGCGCGACTGCCCCGAGCCGGCACCGGAGCTGGCCATGGCGCAGCTGGCGCGCGTGCTCGGCCCGACCCTGGAGCCGGCCGCGGGCGGCTGCATCTTCCTCGACGGACGCCAGCTCACCGAATTCCTGGAAACCCCGTGCGAAGCGCATGTCTCGCAGCAGCATGCAGCCTGGCTGGCCAGCCTGCTGTGGCTGGCCAGGCGCGGCTGGTCGGCGGAGATGGTTCCTGCCGAGGCGGGATTGCGGGTCAGGCTGGCGCCGTCCGGCCAGGCGCTGACGCTGTCGCAGCTGGCCGCCTGGATCGATCGCTTCCAGGCGCAGCCGGGTGCGTGAAGTCTTGCGCCGGTCTATTTCTGGCGCACTTCCGGGTAGTAGCACATGTAGCCGCTCTGGCAGTGCGTGAGCGTGTTGCGGATGCCGACCGCGGTCGCGGCGACCGTGGCCGCGTCCGCCCCCTGCCCGGCTTTCTCGAGCACCTGGTGCACCATGTCCACGCTCTTGAGTTTGCGTTCGGTGGGGCCTTCGCGTCCCGCGATCTTGATCGAGGCAATGCCGGCCTGGCGCAGCCGGTGAATTGCGCACAGGCCGCAGGGGCCGTAGGGATAGCCCTCTTCCGTCGTTGAAAAACCGCAGCCGAAGCGGTACCACAGCCAGCGCTTGTAATCCTCGTCGTTGTCGAGCAGGCGCCGCTGCGCCCGCTGCGGCAGGCTGTTGCCGGTCGCGCCCACATATTCGAAGCCATAGCTGTCCACGCAGATCGGCCCGCCCAGTTTCTTCGGCAGGTGGATCGAATGGCACACCCCTTCCTCGAACACGCAGCCGTCGTTGAGGATGAACACCTCGAGTTCGAGCTGCGGCACCGCCCTGGCGATCGCTTCGACTTCGTCCAGCGTCACGTCGCGCGGCAGGATGACGCGGCGCACCCCGAGATCGCGATACAGGCCGACCGCTGCGCTGTTGCGGCAACTGGCCACCGAGCTGACGTGAATGGCAAGCTCGGGAACCTGCTCGCGCAGCGTGGCGATCAGGGTCAGGTCGGCCACGATCACGGCGTCGCCGCCCATGCGATGGAAGCTCGCGCCGAGCGCGACCAGCGCGTCGAGCTGGGCGGCCCCGTAGTGCTGTGCGTTCAGGACCAGGAACAATTCGGCGCCCAGTGCGTGCGCGATGCCGACCGCCTTCTCCAGCTCCGCCAGGCCCGGCAGGTTGCCGAAATAGCGGCGGTTCACCGCGCCCGTGTTGAACTGGGCAACCCAGTCCGACGGCACCACGCCGCAGTACAGCTCCCTGGCGCCGGCCGCAACCAGCGGTGCTATTTCATCGATATGGCTGATGGGCGATGTGATTTTCAATTCAAACCTCCGAGAGCACCAGGCGCGCAACATGGCCCTGGGCGATGGCGTCGCGCACCACGCCGAACATGGCGGCATCGTGCTGGTAGAACATGGTCGTGCCGCGGCTAAAGGTGCGCAGGCTTGATACGGCGGCGTCCGGCTCGCGCTCGAGAATTCCCAGGCACTCGCGCTTGCAGACCCGCCCCGGCGCGAATTTGTCCTCGGTTTTTGCGCCCAGCGAACCGATCTTGCAGATGCGTCCCTTGGCGATATACGCGTAGGGCGCCCACACGGACACGTCGAGCTCGTCGACCGCGAACATGGCGGCGCCGGCGAACGGGGGCACGTCGAGTTCTACCTGCCCGATGCCGAACCGGGACAGCAGGCGGGCGTAGGGCGCGGCCCCGTAGTTGCTGGGATAGACGCGGCTCCACGCCGGCGCGGGGATGCGCGGATCCTTGACCATCTTGGCCAGCTGGCGTCCCGCCACCACGCCGTATTGCGCAAATCGCGTCTTCATTACCTGCGCCACGCCCCAGTCGTTGACGAGCACCTGCGCGCCCGCCGGCAGGCGCTCGACCGCGGCCGCGATGCGCGCCACCAGCGCATCGTTGGCGATCGGCGTGGACAGCACGAACCTAAGCCCGAGGCGCTCGGCCTGTTTCAATGCCGCGGCCAGTTCGTCCGGGTCCGGAAACAGGTGCTCGCAATACTCGCTGCCGTAATACAGGTGGGTGGCAACCGCATCGCGGGGAAGCAATTCGCTCAGCTGCGGATCGTCCAGGAAGGCCAGCAAGGCGGCCCGGTCGAGGACGGGGATCGACTTCAGGCGCGCCAGCCGGCGCGGATCGGTGATGGCCAGTGCAATGTCCATGTGTGCTTTCATGCCTGCCGCCGCTCGCGTCCGTGGAAACGGGCGCCGGCCAGCAGCTTGTTCCTGAAATCGGCCGCGCTCGCGGTGGGAAATGCCTCGAAAAAAGCGCCGGCCTCGCCGGCGATGCGGGCCGTTGCGTAACTTGCGCCGCCACCTGCAACACCGAGCGGAGGCAGCGGCGAGGCGCCAAGCAGCTCGTGCGCGAGGCAGGAAAATTCGCCCTGCCCGCAGCGAATGTCGCCGTTTACCGCCAGCACCCCGGGATAGGCGGCGGGATAGGCCGCGCCGCCACGGGCCGGCCAGGAGGCCACCAGCACCACGCCTTGCGCCAGCGCGGCCTCGCAGCTTTCCCGCAGCGTGCGCCGGTCGTCCGCCAGCCCAAGGCTCAGGTTGACCACCCTGGCGCCCTGCGCCACGCACCAGTCGATGGCCGCCGCGATGACCTGCGCCGCGCTGGGCTCGTTTGCATGAAACACCTGCGCCGACAGCAGCACGCAGTGCGCAGCGCGCTCCAGCACCAGCTTTGCCACCGCGCTCCCATGCCCGAGCGGATCGGCCGCCGTGCCCGCCGCGCACACAACGCCGCCATCGGCGGCCAGCCTGAACCCAAGGCGCGCAGCGACCACCGAGCCGGGCAACTCGCCGATCGCGCTGTCGACAATGGCGAGCTTAACCGGCATCGGCGACGCCCTCTTCCGCCAGCACCTCGAAGCCGCCGTTGTGCAAGCGGCACACCATGCTCCAGTGTTGCGCGCTGCGGACATGATGGGTAATGAACAGGCAGGTGCGCCCGGCGAAGCGGCGTCGCACCAGCGCCAGCAGCTGGCTTTCCATTTCCGCGTCGACCGCGCTGGTGGTTTCGTCCAGCACCAGGATATCGGGGTCCTGCAATATCGCGCGCGCCAGCGCCAGGCGCAAGCGCTGGCCGCGCGAGAGCGCCGCGCCCACTGCGCCAAGCCGGGTCTCCAGATGCACCTCCGGCGCCTTCAGGCTGACGCTCTGCAGCAGCGCAGTCAGTTCGGTATCGGTCGCCAGCGGCTGGACGAAATGCAGGTTTTCGCGCACGGTCCCGGCAAAAAAAGCCGGCTCCTGGTCCACCACCGCGATCCTGCGGCGCAGTTCGGCTGGCGCCACCTGCCCGATGGCGACGCCGTCGAGCAGGATGTTGCCCTGGTCCGGATGCAGGTGCCCGAGCAGCAAGTCGGTCAGGGTCGATTTTCCCGCGCCCGAGGCGCCGCTCAGCAGGACCGTGCCGCCGGCGGGAATGCGCAGGCAGGCGTGCGACAGCACCGGCTTGCCGGCCTCGTAGGCGAAGCTCACCCCGTCCAGTTCGAGCGCTCCGCTGCGCGGCAGCGGCAGGCGTGCGCTGGCCTCGCGCGCCGGTTCCGCGTCGAGCACTTCGGACAGCCGTTCCAGGCTCACCCTCAGCCTTTGCCAGCCGGCCAGCACGCCCATCAGCGTGTGCACGGGTCCCGCCACGCGCGCCGAATACGCGATGAAGGCCACCAGCAGTCCCATCGTGATCTGCCCGCGCGCGAGCAGGTAGCCGCCGCAGCCGAACACCAGCGCGGTTCCGGCCACGCCAGCCACGCGCTGCCCGGCCGCCAGCGAAAAGCCGGTCTGCTGCGCCGTTTTCAGGGCCTGGTAATAGTCGCCGTGGCGTTCGCGCAGGGTGCCCAGGCGCGCGCCCTCGCCGTTCGACGACTGGATCAGCTTGACCGCGCGCAGGGTGTCGATGAAGAAGTTGGACAGCCGCGTGGACTGGCGCCGCACTTCGCGCGCACTGCTTTCCACCGCGGCCCGCTTGCGCAGCGCGTGCAGCAGCGGCAGCGGCAGCATGGCCAGCAGCACGACGAGCGTCATGCGCAGGTCGAGCAAGGTCATCAAGACCAGCACCGCCAGCAGGCTGAACATGCCGTTGATGAGCGCCAGCGGTCCATCGACCAGGAAACGCTGCACCTCTGCCAGGTCGCCGTCGAAACGCGCCACCAGGTCGCCGAAGCCGACGCGCGAGTAATACACGGGCGAGAGCGACTGCAGATGCGCGAATACGCGTTCGCGCAGGCCGAACAGCACGTGCGAGGACAGCTCCAGATAATCGAAGCGGGTCACCGCCTCCACCGCCAGGCCGAGCAGCGGCACCAGCAGCATCAGCGCCGCCGTGCTGGCCAGCACCCCGAGGTCGCCGGCCAGCGCGCCGTCGTCCACCAGCACCTTCGACAGCCAGGGTTGAAGCAATGCCAGCAGGCTGGCCAGGCACGACAGCGTTGCCACGCGCAAGGCCAGGCGCCGGCGCGCCGCCACCAGCAGGCGCCCCCATATCAGCATCGGGTGATGCCACAGCGCGCGCTTCAACTGGTCCGGTGCGTGCATGGGCACAGCTTCAGCGCTGGATCATCCGCATCGACGAGATGGACTGGTCGGCGCCTTCAGGCATGCCGATCTCGCCCTGTTTGGTCAGCGTTGCCGTGTCGTAGACCGCGACCTTGTCGAGCGCGCCGCCAAGGTAGAGTTCCTTGCCGTCGCTCGAGATGTTGATCGCGTAATAGGTGTGTCCCAGCTCGGCTCGCTGGACGAATTTCTTTTGCGCCATGTCGACCCGGAAAATCTGGTTCATCACGGTAAACACTTCATCGCGGTTGACCGGATTGACGACCGACGAGAAGATCGCGGTGTCGGCGTTGGCCAGTTCGGCATAACTGACCTTTTCGGTGTCCAGGTTGAAATTCAGGATGCCGACCTTGAAGCCTTCCGGCGAGCCGGGGGCGGCATCGGTGTTGGCCACGTAGTAAGGGCTCGAGAGTACGCGGGCCTGTTCGTACTGGTGCCACATCGACAGCACGTCCGGTTCGCCAATGCCCTTGCGCTGCCAGTTGCGCACCGCATGGGTCTGGTCAATCTTGCCCGCCTTGGCGTCGAATACATAGAAATCCCAGCCCATGCCGACCACCCGGTCCGGGCTCGCGGTCGGCGCCAGCAGGGCGATGCGGCGCGGCGCCGGAAACACCTTCACCGGCTTGGCGCCGACGCCGTCGGCCGTGTTGTAGACCGCGATACGGGTCTCGAGCGACACGTATTCGTTGCGTTTCATGCGCGTCGGAATCTGGTACACGTAGAGCTTGGTGCCGTCGAGGCTGACGGTCATGCCGAACATCGATTTGACGCGCTCCTCGGGCGTCGACATGTCCGCACGGAACACCTGTCGTCCGCTGTCGAGATCGATGCCGACCACGCTCTCGCTGTGGTTCGTCATCACATAGGCGACCTTTGCGTCCTTGGCGACACTGATGGCGCCGGGCACGCCGGGACCGGGAATCGAATAGCTGCGCACCAGCTTGCGCGCGGCCAGGTCGATCATGTGCAGGCTGTTGGGCCGGCTGCCGGTGAGCAGGTAGTCGGCGGCTAACACGGGCGAACCGGCCAGCAAGGCAATGAGGAAAACGAGGCAGCGGTTCATCGGTTCAATCCTCGGGAAAGAGTGTCTGCAATTCGCGCCAGTCGCGCAGGGCCGAGTTTTTTCCTTCGGTCCAATCGCGCGAGGTGTTCATGTTGTCGGCCAGCTGGGCCGGCCACCAGCACGGATCGGTACAGCCGTACAGGTCGGCCTCCATCGGCTGGCACAGGCTGGCCAGGCCGCCAAAGGCGTCGATCTCCCAGCCCGGATCGAAGGTCGTGGTGCAACCGATCACGCCGCTCATCGGGCGCACCTCGGCGGCGCGCCCTGTCCCGGCGTGGGAAGAAAGGTTGCGGGCCTTTTGGTTCAGAGGTCTGAGACGTTTCATTGTGCGTTTCCCTGTGGTTCCTGCAGCTTGTTCTGGGGGGTGAAAAAATCGGGATTGGCGCGCATGATCTCGCCGAAACGCTCGATCCCGAAATCGAGCCACTCGCGGATGAAATCGCAGTGGGAAAAGGTCGGCGCGAGCGCCGTGCCGCTGCGCACATAGGCTTCGTGGTAGCAGCCGCCCGCGCAAATGCTGCGCGCCGAACATTGCTGGCAGGCCGGGTGCAGGCGCTGTGCCTGGCTCAAAAAGGCCGACAGCTCCTGTTGCGCCACGCCGGCATTGACGTCGCCGAAGCTGGGGAAGGCGGTGCCGGTAAACCGGTGGCAAAGGGCCAGCTTGCCTTCGGTGCTCACCGCCAGCAGGCCGATTCCGGCGCCGCACGGCAAGCTCTTGCGCGTGCCGCTGAACAGATCGTGCATCAGCTGGTTCATGTTCGAGAACCCATGGCGAAAACCGCGCTTCGCGGCACTCGTGTATTCATGGCCGAGCGCCTTCATCGCGTCGAGCACGGTGCGCATTTCGGCGTCGTCCAGGCCAAGCGGAGAATCGGGGCCGGCGGTGGCGGGCGCGAAGCCGACTTCGGCAAAGCCAAGTTCGTCATGCAGGTGGCGGTAGACGCGCGCCACATCGGTATTGCCGCTGCCCAGGGTCACCCTCGCCCCGATCGGGCGCGCGCTGCAACCGGCCAGCAGGCGCCGCACGTTCTTCGACACTTGCTGGTAGGTGCCCTTGCCGCCGATGGTGACGCGGTAGCGGTCATGCATGGCCTCGTCGCCATCCATGCTCACGGAAATGCCGAAACGGTGGGCCTGGAAGAACGCAATCATCTCGTCGGTCACCAGGCTGGCATTGGTGGTGAGGGAAAACTCGATCTGCTTGCCGGCCTTGGCGGCGGCCAGTTCGGCATGCCCGACCAGCGCGCGGATGGTGGGAAAACGCGTCAAGGGTTCACCGCCAAAGAAGACCAGCTTGACCAGCTCGTGGCCAGTCGATTCCTGCAGCAGCAGGTCGATCGCCCGCCTCGCAGTGGCCTCCTCCATCACCGCGGCGGCGCGCGGGGTGGTGAGATCTTCACGGTAACAATAGCTGCAGCCCAAATTGCAGCCGGTGGTCAGGGTCAGCACCAGGGTGTTGATGGGCGAGTGCTTCACTTCGCGCGGCGTGATCTCGACATCCTTGCGCCCGGGCGCGACGATGCCCAGGGCAAGGAAATCGGCCAGCGAATCGCACACTTCGCCGGGCGAAAAGATGCCGTCGAAGCGGCTGCGCACCTCCTGCTCGCTGACCGCGCCGGTCTCTTCGAGCAGGCCGAGCACCGAGTCGGCCGCCTTGTCCAGCTCGAACATCGAGGTGGTCGGCACGTGCAGCAGGAAGCGCTGGCCGGCTGGCCCCACGGCCCGATAATTCTGTCTTTGTAATTGCAGCGATGCCATGATGTCTCCTCCTAGCGCAGCGGCGGCTTGTTCCAGCTTTGTACGGTCACCACCAGGCGGGCCCTGGCCTCGTTGCTGCGCGCGCCGTCCGCGACGCTCGCGATGACCGTCAGGTCGCCGACGTTGTTCATTCCCTTGCGCAGCGGATTAGGACCCGCCCCGGCCGGCACGAACAGTCCGTGCGGCTCCATCACCCCGGCGAACGAGACGTCGTCGGCAAGCCTGGCTTTTTCGTCATGGTTGTCGACGCTCCAGGTGGCCGGAACCACACCGAGGCGCACGTCGTCGGCGCTGCCGGCCTTGCCATCGGGCCCGTTCAGGTAGGCCACCGCCTCGAACTGGGCCGACAGCGGCGCATTGGTGCCGCCGCCGACCCGGGCCAGGGCGGACTCGGGTTCGACGCGGACCGAATCGAACTGGCGATACACCGCCAGCGCCGCTTCGCCCTTGCCACCCTGGCCGCGCAGCGTGCGCAGCCCCACGGCGGCGTGTTCGGCAACGCTCACCGTCAGCTCGGCCTCATCGGCATTCTGTTTTTCGACCGACAGCACCGTGATGCCCGGCCCCAAGTCGAAACCTTTTCCAAGCTGAACCCCATGCACGCTCAGCCGCGTCGTCGCGCCGGCCTTCAGGATCGATGGAAACACCGCAACGATGGCAGGACGGGCCGCGGCGCCGGAAGGCACGGCCGTGAAGCTTGCGCCGAGCTCGTCCGATTCGCGCATGAACCAGCGCCCGGAAATCGTCTTGCCGTCTTCGCTCAGTGCAAATACCGAACGGATCTTCTGGTTGCCGATGGTCGCGTCGCCGCGCCACTCGTAGCCGCTGTACATGATGCTAGTGCCACGGCCATGCATCCGGTTGCCGGAAACGAAATTGAGCTCGTAGCGCACGTCGTACCGGTCATCGCCCAGGGCATCGACCTTCATCGTGCCGGCGTAGTCTCCCGCGCCGGGCCGATGGCCGGCGATGCGCCAGGAACCGGTCGGAAGTGCATGCTTTTTCGCCTGCCATTTTTTCCAGGCGGCCGCGTTGGCCGGATACAGCGCCGCCAGCTTGGGCGCGGTCTGGCCGAGCGCGATTTCCTTCCAGTTGCGGTCGCGTCCCTGGGCCGAATATTCAATACTGGGGAACTGGCCGAGATGGGTATGGACCAGCTTGGCCCACTCGCCGGCATCGCGGCGCTGCAGGGCGACCCGGCCGAAGCTGTGGCAGCGCGCGCACATCTGCCCGAGCTCCTCGTCGGGCAGCACGTCTTGCGAATTCGGCCTGCGTTCCATCAGGAAGCGGTAAGGCGCGCTTTCCTCGGGGGCCAGTCCCTGTTTGTCGGAAAGGTATTTGACCAGGGCCCGCCGCTCATCCTTCGAGATCTCGACCTTGTGCCAGACCTGCATGCGGGCGATGCTCATGTCCCAGCCTTCGGGCGTCTTGCGCAACCCCGGCAGGCGCTGCAGCTTGCCGCCCTCCAGGTGGCAGGCGCCGCATTTCTGCTGCACGATCGCCGCCCCCGACAGCGGCGCCGCAAATCCCGCACCGGCCAGCAGCATGCCGGCGATGCTTGCCAAGCCCAGTCGGCACCAGCGGGCCTCGCGGCCGATCAGCCCCTTCATCGCATCGAGCAACATGGTCATCCTTTTCCCGTTTGAGCCAGAGAGGCCTCCATGACCTCCGACAGGGCCATTTTAGGAAAGGGAAGCGACGAGCCGTTAGCCGAAATCGGCAACGGCATCCGCGATAAGGCATTTTTTCACGCGTTTCGGACAAGGTGGGCAAGGAAAGCGTCACCGCTCCTTCAGTGGCTTGCCTGCGGTCTCGCGGCTAAAGAGCATCGCAATGAGCGCGATCAATGCGGCGCCCACCAGATACCAGGCGGGCGCCAGCTTGTTGCCGGTCTCCTGGATCAGCCAGGTGGCGACGAATGGCGCGGTACCGCCAAACACCGCATTGGCCAAATTGAAACTCAATGCAAAGCCGCTGTAACGTATATTGGTCGGGAAGATTTCCGATAAAAAGCAGGGAAGCGTTCCGTCATTCATGGTGAGCATGGCGCCGAAGACAATCTGGATGACGATCATTCCGAGCAGTCCGACCGTGCCCAGATAACTGAACAGCGGGACTGTCAACGCCATGAAAACGAGCGAAGCCGCCACCAGCATGGTTTTCCTGCCGAAACGATCCGACAGTTTCCCCATCAGAAAGATCAGCCCGATATAGGCGGCCAGGGCGATCGAGGTTGCCAGGAACGAGTCCGATTCGCTGACGTGCAATTCGACCGAAAGATAGGTCGGCATATAGCTGAGAATCGTATAGAAACCGACCGCATTGAGCATCGTGGCGCCCAGCGCAATGACAAAGGCGCGTTTATGCTTGCGTAGCATCTGCATGACCGGTGCCTGCTCAACATGGTGCGACTGCTCGAGCTCCTTGAACTTGGGAGAATCCTCCAGCCGCAGCCGGATGTAGCGGCCAACCAGCCCCATCGGGGCAGCGAGCAGGAATGGCAGGCGCCATCCGAACGACTCCATCTGTTCCAGAGTAAGCACGGAATGCATGATCGTCACCAGCATGGACCCCAGCAGCAAGCCGGCGGCGGTGCTCGCCGGTACGATACTGGTGTAGAAACCGCGTTGATGGTCGGGCGCATATTCGGCCAGGAATGCGGACGCGCCGGCATATTCCCCCGAGGCTGAAAATCCCTGGACAATGCGCACCACTAACAGCAGCACCGGCGCCCACAACCCGATCTGCGCATAGGTCGGCAGGAAGGCGATCAGGAAAGTTGCCAGCGACATGATGATGATGGACAGCGACAGTGCCCGCTTGCGGCCGAATTTGTCTCCGTAGTGTCCCCAGATGACACCGCCAAGCGGACGCACGATGAACGACAGGGCAAATACGCCGAAGGTCGCCAGCAGGCCAGAGACCGGCGAACTGTCCGGAAAAAACACTTTGGTGATGACGACCGCGAGGTAACCGTAGGACGCGTAATCGAACCACTCGACGAAGTTACCGATGAAGCATGCTGTCGCGGCCTTTTTCAACTCCCGCGGTTGGGTGCTCTGGTGCCTGATCTTTGAATTCCTGGGCGCGGCAGCCCTGACCGCATTCGGTTCGGCATGATGGTGCATTGTCTTTATCTCCAGTTTTAGATTATTTTATTTGGCTATTTTGCCAAGTTATTCAAACATCATCGGGCTTGACCGCGCTAACGCAATATCACGGTCCTGTTCCCATTCAAGAAAACCCTGCGCTCGATCTGGAATTTCACCGCGCGCGACAGCGCCACGCATTCCATGTCGCGTCCGGTCGTCAGTAACTGATCCGGGCCATACGAGTGATCCACCCGTTCCACCACCTGCTCGATGATCGGACCTTCATCGAGGTCGGTCGTGACATAGTGGGCGGTTGCCCCGATCAACTTGACGCCTCGGGCATGGGCTTGATGATATGGCTTGGATCCCTTGAAACCTGGCAGGAAGGAATGATGAATATTGATCGCACGCCCTGTGAGCGCCTCGCTCAATTGCGCGGACAGGATCTGCATATAACGCGCCAGCACCACCAGTTCGGTACCCGACTGCTTGATAAGGGAAAGCAAACGTGCCTCCTGCCGCTGCTTGTTTTCAGGCGTCACCGGCAGATGGTGAAACGGCAGGCCATGCGCCTGCGCGAGGTGTTCGAGGTCCGGATGATTCGATACCACCGCCACGATATCGATCTTGAGCTCGCCGATCCGCCAGCGGTAGATCAGGTCGTTGATGCAATGGTCGAATTTGGAAACCATGATCAGCACGCGCGGACGCACTGCCGTGTCATGGATGGCCCATGTCATGCCGAAACGCCCGCCTATCGCCTCGAAGTCATCCCGCATCTGGCTCAAGGGCAGCATGTCGCCGCTGTCGGCATGAAATACGCAGCGCATGAAGAAGGCCTGGTTGATACTGTCGTCGAACACGGAAATCTCATCGATATAACAGTTTCGCGCTTCGAGAAAACCGGTGACGGCCGCGACCTGCCCGGCCGCGCTGGCGCACGACAAGGTGAGGATATAGCGTGGCACTGCCTGGGGCGTAGGCAGCGCCGGTTCCGGCCACGACAACAGGCCGGCAACGTGCGCCTCGTAATTCGGTTTCATTTTCATTTCATCTCTTTCGCGGTCGAATCGTCTCAATCGAAGGCCACGCTCAATTCGCGCGCGATCCCCTCGACACATACGTCGAGTAGTAATTCGCCCTTCTCCGCAGTCGCGTCCCTAGCCGACGAAAGGCAGCCTGAGCTCGGGGTCCATTCTGGCTTGACGGGAAAAAAGTCATAGGGCGGGAACGTCGCCGGCGCATGATCTTGCACCTTGGACACATCCACCAGGTGCGGATGCAGATGCAGCATGAGCGACGTTTCCAGCACGCCGCCATGCTCGACCGCCCAGCCGGGGAAGCCGTCGGGATAAATCGTGGCGATCGTCTCTTCCCTGACGAAATCCCAGTACGACAGGACCACCACGCGAAAGTCCTTGATGCCTTCCCAGCCCAATTCGCGAATCGCCAGGTCCACGCCCTCGACAATGAACATCGAGTTCTCGTAGTGACCATTGATCATGGCGACCTTGCGCACGCCATGCCTTGCCAGCTCCTTGAGCACGTCCTTGATCGTGCAGGTGAGCGTATGGCCGTCGAGGCTTGTGGTGCCGGGCATGTGGTTGCCGCCGCCGCTTTTCTGCTGCGACTTGTAGCCATACGCGATCGCTGGCGCCACCAGCGCACCGATGCGCTGGGCCACGCGTTCGGCCATCGCGCTCGGCAGCAGCACATCGGGATTCATCGACATATGATGGCCATGCTGCTCCAGTGCGCCGATCGGCAGCAGCACGGTCGTTTTCCCATCCCTGACCTGACGGTCGTATTCCGGCCAGGCCAATTCACCTATCACCACGCTTTGTTTCATGCTGTCTCTCCTTATTCCGTTATCTTGAACAAACTGGCTGCACTCGCAGGCCAGGATGCCGTCGCCAGGTCGCCGATCTTGATCTGCAGCTGGTCGTACGCCGGCTCCGGCAGGTTGACCTTGAGTTCGTGGCCTCCGGCCAGCTCGAGGAACAACGTCACCATGTTGCCGACAAACTTGTAGCCGAGCAGCTTGCCGCCCACCTGGTTCTCGCCCGCCGCCTGCGCCCCGAGCGTGATCTGGTCCGCGTTCACATAAAAATCGCTCTCCTGCCCGCGCTGCACCGTCACCCCCGCAGTGCTCGCCAGCATCGGGCCGAGCGCGGTGCTCAGGCGCGCCACGCCGTTGCCGTCCGCCTCGACCCGGCCCCGGAAAATATTCACGTTGCCGATGAATTCGGCGACGAACCGGTTGACGGGAAAACGATAAATATCTTTGGGGGGACCGATCTGCTCGACTTTTCCGCGGCTCATCACCACCACCCTGTCGGCCATCGAAAACGCCTCCGCCTGGCTGTGCGTGACATAGATGAACGTAATGCCGAGCTCGCGCTGCAGCGAGCGCAGCAGCGCCTGCATGCGGATGCTCAAATGGGCATCGAGTGCGCTCAGCGGCTCGTCGAGCAACAGCACCTTGGGCTCATTGACGAGCGCACGCGCCAGTGCGACCCGCTGGCGTTGCCCGCCCGAGAGCTGCGTCACGTTTCGCTCCGCGAACTCTTCAAGCTCGAGCTTCTTGATCCAGACCCCGGCCCGCTTGAGGCGCTCGTCTTTCTTGACGCCGCGCATCTTCAAACCAAATGCAACGTTGTCGATCACGTTCAAGAAGGGGAACAGCGCCAGGCTTTGCCAAACCAGGGGCAAGTCGCGCTCCCACGGCGACAGGCCGGCCTGGGAGACGCCATCGAGGCGGATCTCGCCCGAGCTCGGCTGCTCAAGGCCGGCCAGCATGCGCAGCATGGTGGTCTTTCCGCACCCGCTGGAACCCATGATGGCCAGGAATTCGCCGCGCTCAATATCGAACGAGGTCTCGGTGACTGCCGTGTAATCGCCAAAGCGTTTGCTGACGCGGCTTATTTCAAGTAAAGGTGTTGCCATGATTTCCTCAAACGTTAAGCATTGTCGCTACTGTCGGCAGCCTTGACTGCGCGGCCGGCTTTACCAAGGCCAGAAAAAACGGTCGCCACGACCACCAGCAGGATCGATGTTGCGAACACAACGGTTCCGATGGCATTAATGCGCGGACTGACTTGCCCTTGCAAAAACACCAGGACGCGTACCGGGACGGTCTCTTCCAGACCTGACACGAACCACGCCACAATGAATTCATCGAACGACACCGCGGCCGTGATGAGAAACGCGGCGGCCAGGCTTTGCCTGCAAAAAGGAATCACCACATGCCACAAGGTCTGGCCGGCCCTGGCGCGCAGGTTCCATGCGGCCGGCTCCAGCGAGGGGTCCATCTGCCCGAGACGCAGGCGGATGATCGCCATGGAAAATGGCAATCCGGTGACCACGTGGCAGATCAGTACGGCATACATATTTCCCGCCAGGTTCAGGCGCGACAGGTAGGAGAGCATCGCCAATCCCATGATCACCGCGGGAATGGTAGGCGGCAGCAACATCAGCATGTTGAACAGGCTCTTGCCGCGAAAGCTGAAACGGTAATCGGTGTAGGCCGCGGCAAAGCCGAGCAGGGTCGATAACAACCCTGCGGGGACCGCAACGTACAGGCTGCGCAAGAATGCATCGAGCACCAGAGGGTCGCTGAATGTCTCCGTGTACCAGTCGGTGGTGAACGCCTTCAGGGGAAGCGAGGGAAAGCGGTCGGCGTTAAACGAGAACACCAGGCTGGCAGCGATCGGCGCCAGCACGAACAGCAACACCAGCAACATGTACGAGCGTCCGGCGTGACGTAAGAAGTTCCACATTATTTGCGCCCTCCGCGGTAGGCATAACGCACCGCCACCAGCGAGGTCGCCATCAGGGTGACGATCATCATGATGGCCACGACGGCGGCGCGCGGCCACTGCTGGCCGGACTTGGTGGTGTCGGTGATCAGGGTGCTGAGCGTCGGCGATGCGCCGCCGCCAAGATATACCGGACTGACAAAGTCGCCAAAGCACAAGATGAATGCAAACAGCCAGGCCACGACCAGCGAGGCTTTCATGGCCGGCATGATGACTTCGTAGATCGTGCGCCACGGGCCTGCGCGCAAGTTGCGGGCCGCTTCGATCAGGCTGCGGTCGATCTGGCTCATGCCCATCACCTGGATCAGCACCACCAGCGGAAGGCAGAGGGTCAGGAACCCGACCAGGGTAGCGGCAGGCGTATTGAGCATGGGAACGCGATCGAGCCCCACCGATGACAGCACTGCATTGATGATGCCATTATCGGAAAGAAACACCTGCCAGGAATACACCCGCACCAGGTAGCTGGTGAAAAACGGGATGATCAGCAGCAGTACCGCGATTCGCCGCATCGATTCCGAAAGATGATAGGTGATGCTGTAGGCCGCGGGAAAAGCCAGCAAGGAACAGCCGAAGGCGGCCACGAAAGCCAGTTTCCAGGTATAGGCGTAAGCCGACCAAAAGGTGGTGCGGCCCAGCATGGTCGACCAGTTCTTCAGCGTGAAATCCGGTTCCAGCTTGAAGTTCTGGATGCTCCAAAATGAGATCACCACAAGAAACAGGAGCGGGAGGACGAAAAATACCAGTTGCCACAACAGCGGCGGGACGATCAGCGGCCATCGCCGCTGTTTAACAGGAGCTGCCATGTGTACTCCATTTATAAGTATAGGTATGCCAGCGGCACGATGGCCGGCCCGGGCGGGCCATCGTGCCGCTGGGGATCAGGCGTTTTTGTAATCGGACCAGAAATCGTTCCAATCCTCGATGTTCTGGCGACGTGGCAATTCCCGAAACTTGATCTTGCCCGAGCGGATGTCGTCGATGCAGCTCTTGCCGCTCAAGACCATCCCCTGGCGTTTCGCCTCGGCCGGGTCTTCACGGTTCAGCAGTTCCCAGCCTTTTTTGTTGGGAACCATGGCCGGGTATGCCACCATCCGGGCCGACTTGCTCTGGCCTTTTGGCGATGAAATATACTGCAGGAATTTTTTGGAGAGCTCGTGATTCCTGGAGTTCTTTCCGATACAGAAGGACTCGGTCCATTGCAGCCCTCCCTCGTCCGGCACCACCGAATCGACCTTGGCGCCGGATTTTTTCAGCACGCCGGTGATCCAGTCGCCGATCCCGCCGACCAGCTGCAGTTGCCCGCTTTTAAGGCCGCTGAAGGTGCCGCCGTAGTCGAAGAAGCCGGCCGCCTGGGGCCGCAAGGTCGTGAGCACGCTCTTGAGCTTTGCGAACTCGTTGCCGCTCAAGTCGAACGGCGCGCGGCTGCCGTTCAACAGGCTGATCTGGCCCATGTTGGGCAAGTACCAGTCAAAGTGGCCGACCTTGCCCTTGTAGGCCGGGTCCCAAAACACCTTGTAGGAGCGCGCTTTCTTCTCCGATACCGCCTCGGTATTGTAGGAAACGCCCAGGAATCCAAACCTGGTGATCAGGGAGTACAGCTCGCCGCCCTGCCAGTGTCCCGGGAACTTCTGGAACTCAGGGAAAAAATCATCGAAGGGATAATCCTTCGGATTGAGTTTTTCAATATAACCGGCCTTTTGCAACTGCGGGACGTATTCCGCGTCCGACAGGATCAGGTCATAGGTCCCGATCGGCGACTGTGCGATCAGCGCCAGCATGTTGTCGCCGCCGGTGTAGTACTTGGGCTTGATCTTGCAATTATTCCGGGCCTCGAATTCGGCCACGATATCGGGCTCGGCGTGCCCGTACCATGCCAGCATGTTCAGCGTGGCCTGCGGTTGGGCGCGCGCCGTGCCGGTGATGAAAAAACCGCCCGCGGCGACGCTGACGGCCGTGCCCGATACTGTCGTTTTCAAAAAATCGCGGCGACTGAATTTATTGCTTTGACTGCTCATGACTTGTCTCCTTCAATTGATAGGACGCCTGACAAATTTGCTGCCCGGCCGGGCACTCAGAACGTGTGGTTCATGCCAAGCGCCACCCCATTGAGCCTGCCCCCGGTTCGCTCGCGATAGATGTCCGCATACAGATTGCTGCGCTTGGACAGTGCATGCAGGTAGCCGGCGCTGATCTTGTTACTGCCGTCTTCCTTGATACGGCCGTAACCGAAGCGAATCGCATTTGCGCCGAGCGCATAGGTTCCCGCCAACATCATGCTTTGCAGCTTGTTGGCCGAACCGTCGAACTCGGTGCGCGAGTACGAACCCATCACCGTCAGCGCGGCAAAGGTGTACGAGGCGCCCACGTACGCGATCGTGTCCGACAGGTGATTTTCTTGCCATGCGAGCATGGTTGACAGGGCGCCTTTCGCATAATGCAAGGCGATGCCGGTTGAACGTGCTTTTGCGCCTGCCGGCTTTTCCGTCTCCGCCTCGGCGTTGAGCCGGAAGCCCGCGACGGCGGGAGAGTTGTAGAAAACGGCGTTACTGACGCGCAGGAAATTGTGAAAGTCCACCGAAGGCAGGCCATCGCTGTCGAAGCTGCCGTTGTAGTTGCCGACCGAACCCATCACGCCACTGTCGTACCAGGGGTCGTAAATCCATTTTCCCGACCACAATGGCGTCCAGGCGCGCCCCAGGCGCACCGTGCCGAACGTCTTGCTGTGCAGTCCCACGGTGCTTTCGCCCTGGAACAAGGTGGTCGGTTTTTCCTGCGCGCCGGTATCCGGATTGAAGCGCATTTGAATATTAAATACCGCGGACAAGTCGTCGTCCAGGTTCTCGGTGCCTTTGAACCCCAGCCAGTTGTTAAAGCCCCGCTCCATCCGGGTCGGGCTGCCGCTTTCCTTGACCAGTCCCAGATCGAGATAACCATACGCCGTGACATTGGATGTTTGCGCCTGCGCTGCAAGGCATGTTGTCGCCAACAGCGCGACCATGCTCATTGGAATAATCTTTTTCAAACCTGTCTCCTTCGTTCATCATTCATCAAAGTGAATTTTTTATTTATCGAAGCTGCTTGTTTTATCCGCGTCCAGTCGATCCCCTCCTTTCCTTGTTTGACGGCGGCGCCGGGCAGGGCCCGGCGC
>JBAQKU010000425.1:0-16159 GCA_049301315.1 Telluria sp. | reverse complement strand
CGGCCAGCGTGGACGCGGGCGCGAGCGTGGCCGGCAGAGGCTGGCCCACGAGCAGGGTCAGCAGGTTGGCATCCTGCGCGCGCTGGCGCTGCTGCTGCGCGAGCGTGACGCGTGCGCTCTCGACCAGCGAGCGGCCCTGCTGCAGGTCAAGCGCCGAGACCACGCCGTTCTCATATTTGAGGTCGATCAGCTTGAGCGATTCCTCGCGCGCGGCCAGCGTCTTGCGTGTCAGCTCGAGCAGTTCGTCGTCGGCGAGCAGGCCGAGGTAGACATTGGCGACCGATCCGATCAGGCTGATCTGCGCACTCTTGCGCGCTTCCTCGGTGGCCAGGTACTGCGCCAGCGC
This sequence comes from Telluria sp., assembly GCA_049301315.1. Taxonomy (GTDB): domain Bacteria; phylum Pseudomonadota; class Gammaproteobacteria; order Burkholderiales; family Burkholderiaceae_D; genus JBAQKU01. The sequence continues at coordinate 15,813 of JBAQKU010000425.1, read as the reverse complement.
CGCCGCGCCCAGATTGCGCACGCGCCCGAACAGGTCGAGTTCGAACGCGCTCACGGTCAGGCCCACGCTGTAGGTGGTGTTGATGCTGTCGTTGGCGCCGGGCGCGCGGTTGCCGCTCACGCCCAGGTTAAGGGTGGGCAGCTGGTCGGCGCGCCGGATCTGGTACTGGGCGCGCGCCTGCTCGATGTTGAGGATGGATACGCGCAGGTCGCGGTTGTTGGCCAGCGCCAGTTCGATCAGCTGGCGCAGGCGCGCGTCGGCAAAAAAGCGCTGCCATTCGATGCTGGCGGCCGCTTCGTTGGCCGCGCTGGCGGCGGCTGCGTCCGGGAATGCGGGAGCGACCGGCGCGGCCGGGCGCTGGTACGTGGGGGCGAGCGACATGCAGCCCGATAGTGCCAGTGCGAGCGCCAGGGCGGTACCCAGTGGCTTGAATTGTTTAATCATGTTTACCCTCGTTGGACGTGACGGCTGCGTTGGTTTCGTGCGCATACATCTTGCGCTGGCGTTCGCTGCCCTTGAATAATCTGCGTACCACGACGAAGAACACCGGTACGAAGAACACGCCCAGCGCGGTCGCGGTGAGCATGCCGCCCATCACGCCGGTGCCGATGGCGCGCTGGCTGGCGCTACCGGCGCCGCCGGCGACGACCAGAGGCAGCACGCCGAGGATGAAGGCGAGCGAGGTCATCAAAATCGGACGGAAGCGCAGGTGGCAGGCCTGGATCACCGCCTCCACCATCGGCTTGCCCTGTGCCTGCAGGTCCTTGGCGAACTCGATGATCAGCACCGCGTTCTTGGCGCCAAGGCCGATGATGGTGATCAGGCCGACCTTGAAGTACACGTCGTTGGGCAGGCCGCGGGCGGTTGCGGCGAGCAGCGCGCCCAGCACGCCGAACGGCACCACCAGCAGCACGGCGACCGGGATCGACCAGCTTTCGTACAGCGCGGCGAGGGCCAGGAATACCGCCAGCAGCGCGAAGCCGAGCAGCACGAAGACGGTCGCGCCGGACAGTTTTTCCTCGCGCGACTGGCCGGTCCATTCGAAGGCGAAGCCGGGCGGCAGTTGCGCCGCCAGCCGTTCCATCTCGTCGAGCGCCTCGCCGGTGCTGTGGCCAGGGGCGGCGTCGCCCGAGATGCGCATGGTGGAGTAGCCGTTGTAGCGCACCGTCTGCATCGGGCCGGTGATCCAGCGCGTGCTGGCGAATGCCGACAGCGGCACCGGCTGGCCCTTGCTGTTCATCGCGGTGAGCCGGAGCAGGTCGTCGGGCTGCATGCGCGAAGGCGCGTCGGCTTGCACCACCACGCGCTGCAGGCGCCCGGCGTTGGGGAAGTCGTTGACGTAGCTGGACCCGAGCGAGGTCGAAATGGCGGCGTTGATGGCGTCGAAGGTCACGCCGAGCGCGTTCGCCTTGTCGCGGTCGAGGTCGAGCTGCAGCTGGGGCGCGTCTTCCAGGCCTTCGGGACGGACCCCGGCCAGGATCGGGCTTTGCGATGCCGCGCCCAGCAGCTGATTGCGCGCCGCCAGCAGCGCGTCGCGCCCGTTCGAGCCCCTGTCCTGCAGGCGGAACGAGAAGCCGGTGCCGCGCCCGAGTTCGGGAATCGGCGGCGGGCTGATCGCGAAAATGAAGGCGTCGCGGATGCCCGACAGCTTGCCCGTGATGCGCCCGGCCACGTCGGCCGCGCCGTGGCCTTCGCCCTTGCGCTCCTTCCAGTCCTTGAGCGTGATGAAGCCGAGCGCCGCGTTCTGGCCGCTGCCCGAGAAGCTGAAGCCGACCACGCCCACCATGCTGTTCACTTCCGGCTGCTTGAGGATGAACTGCTCGGCCTTGACCAGCGCGTCCCGGGTGCGTTCCTGGGTCGCGCCCGGGGGCAGCTGGAAGTTGGCGATGATGTAGCCCTGGTCTTCGTTGGGCAGGAACGACGATGGCATGCGCATGAAGATCAGGGCCACCACCGCGATGATGGTCACGAACACGATCATGGCGCGCCCGGTGCGGCGCAGGATGCGCGCGACCAGGCTCTCGTAGGTCTTGGCGGTGCGCGCGAAGCTGCGGTTGAACCAGCCGAAGAAGCCGGTCTTGGCGTGGTGGTGCCCGGCCTCGACCGGCTTGAGCAGGTGCGCGCACAGCGCCGGCGTGAGCGAGAGCGCCATGAAGGCCGAGAACAGGATGGACGAGACCATCACTGCCGAGAACTGGCGGTAGATGTTGCCGACCGCGCCGCCGAAGAAGGCGAGCGGCACGAACACCGAAATGAGCACCACCGTCACGCCGATGATGGCGCCGGAAATCTGGCCCATCGCCTTGCGCGTCGCTTCCAGGGGCGGCAGGCCTTCCTCGCTCATGATGCGCTCGACGTTTTCGACCACCACGATGGCGTCATCGACCACGATGCCGATCACCAGCACCATGCCGAACATGGTGAGCACGTTGATCGAGAAACCGAACGCGAGCAGCGCGGCCAGCGAGCCGAGCAGGGCGACCGGCACCACGATGGTCGGGATAATGGTGTAGCGGAAATTCTGCAGGAACAGGAACATCACCAGGAACACCAGCACCACCGCTTCGAGCAGGGTCTCGACGACCTGGCGGATCGAGATGTCGATGAAGGCCGAGCTGTCGAAGGGGATGTCCCACTTCATGCCTGCCGGGAAGTAGGGCGCCAGTTCGCCCATGCGCGCGCGCACCAGCTTGGCCGTTTCCAGCGCATTGCCGGTAGGCGAGAGCTGGATGCCGATGCCGGTCGAAGGCTTGCCGTTCAGGCGCGCCGAGGTGGAATAATTCTGGCCGCCGATCTCGATGCGCGCCACGTCCTTCAGGCGCACGGTCGAGCCGTCCGGGTTGGCGCGCAGCACGACGTTGCCGAACTGCTCGACGTTGCTGAGCTGGCCGGTCACCACCACGGTCGCGGTGATGCTCTGGCCGGGCAGGTTGGGCAGGTCGCCGATGGTGCCCGAGGACACTTGCGCGTTCTGGGCGCGGATTGCGTTGTTGACGTCGCTTGGGGACAGGTTGAAGCCGACCAGCTTGGCCGGGTCGATCCAGATCCGCATCGCTTTTTCGGTGCCGAACAGCTGGGCCTGGCCAACGCCGGGCAGGCGCTGGATTTCGGGCAGCACGGTGCGCGAGGCGTAGTCGCCGAGCGCGATCGGATCCCATTTAGGGTCGTCCGACGACAGGATCGTAAACATCAGGAAGTTCGCACGCGCCTTGTCCACGCGCACGCCCTGCTGCACCACCGACTGCGGCAGGCGCGGTGTGGCGCGTCCCAGGCGGTTCTGCACGTCCACCTGCGCCAGGTCGGCGTCGGTGCCGGTCTCGAAGCTGAGCGTGATGCTGCCGCTGCCGTTGGCCTGGCTGATCGATTCCATGTAGATCAGGCCGGGCGAACCGTTCATCTCGCGTTCGATGACGCTGATGACGCTGTCCTCGAGCGTCTGGGCCGAGGCGCCAGGGTAGGAGGCGTTGATGACGATGGAAGGCGGGGCGACCGGCGGATACTGCGCGATCGGCAACTGGGTAATCGCCACCGCGCCCAGCACCATGATGAACAATGCGATCACCCACGCGAAAATCGGGCGGTCAATAAAAAAACGAGCCATGAATGAATCCTGTAAGTGTAATTAACGGCTGGCGGCGGCAGTTGCCGGCGCGGCCGCGTTAGCGCTCCACGGAACCGGCTTGACCGGGGCGCCCGGCACCATCATTTTCTGGAAGCCGTCGACCACCACCTGTTCGCCTTCCTTGAGGCCGCCGAGGATGACCCAGTTGGCGCCTTGCTGCGAGCCGACCTTGACCGGGCGCGGAGCGGGCTTGCCGTCGGCGCCGACCACGATCACGCTGTCGCCCTGGCCGCTGCGGTTGACCGCCTGCTGCGGCACCAGGATGGCGGCCGGCAGCTGCGCCTGCGACAGGCGCACGCGCACGTACTGGCCCGGCAGCAACAGGCTGTCCGGGTTCGCCACCTCGGCGCGCAGGGTGACCTGGCCCGAGGTCGGGTCCACGCTCACGTCCGAAAACAGCAGCTTGCCCTTGCGCGGCAGTTCCGAGCCGTCGTCCAGGATGACGCTGACCGGCACCGCGCTGTCGGCGCCGCGCAGCGTGCCGCCGGCGCCCTTGCGCAGGCGCTGCAGTTCGCCGGCCGACTGGGTGAAGTTCACGAAGACCGTGCTGGTCTGCTGGATCAGCGCGAGCTGGGTCGCTTCGGTTGCACTGACCAGTGCGCCTTCGGTGACCAGCGCGCGCCCGATACGCCCGGAAATCGGCGCGACCACGTTGGCGTAGCCCGAATTGATCCGCGCGATCTGCAGCGCCGCCCGCGCCGCCGCGACATCGGCCTCGGCCTGCTTCTGGGAGGCGACCACGTTCACGTATTCCTGCTTGCTGACCGCGTTCGCCTCGACCAGCGGCTTGTAGCGTTCGGCCTGCGCGCTGGCCTGGTTCAGGTTCGCCTGCGCCTTGGCCAGCACCGCCTGCGCGCTGCTCAGGGCAGCCTGGTAGGGCGCCGGATCGATCTGGAACAGCGACTGGCCGGCCTTGACCTCGCTGCCTTCCTGGAACAGGCGCTTGAGCACCACGCCGTTCACGCGCGCCCGCACCTGGGCCACGCGCACCGGCTCCACGCGGCCCGGCAGTTCGCTCTGCAGGGCGACCGGTTCGAGTTTGGTGGTGATCACGCCCACTTCAGGCGCGGGGCGCTGGGCGCCTCCGGGCGCGGCGTCCTTCGGACCGCAGGCGGCGAGCAAGGTGAGCGCGGTCAGGATGCACAGGGCGATCCGTGCCATCGACAAAGGGGAGGGAGAGGCATGAGGCATTACTTGTGCTTCCTTTTCAAGGGATGAAACTGCCGATGAGGAACGTCATTCCGTATTGAATTCACCAGGCATGTGTGAATTTTCGATTATACTATCACGAGTGTATGTTTAAATGTTTTGAGCATTTGAAAATGGAGTAATGCCGATGGTCCGCCGGACAAAAGAAGAAGCGCTCGCCACCCGCGACGGCATACTCGATGCAGCCGAGCAGTTGTTTGTTGAGCAAGGCGTGTCGCGCACCACCCTGCAGCATATTGCAACGGCAGCCGGGGTGACGCGCGGCGCGATCTATTGGCATTTCGAGGACAAGGCGGCGCTGTTCAACGCGATGATGGAGCGCGCCAAGATGCCGCTGGAGTCGGCCATGCAGTTGCTGCTCGAGACGGCCAGCGTGAGCGATCCGCTGTGCGGGATGCGCGAGTACATGCTGTGCGTGTTCCGGCTCACGGCGCACGACCCGAAGGCGCGCCGCGTGTTTGAAATTGCCACGCTCAAGCTTGAATACGTGGACGAGCTCAATGCCGTACGCGACCGCAGGCTGGAGATCCAGGCGCAATGGATGACGCTGGCTGAAGGCCGCATCAAGCTCGGCGTCAGGCAAGGGAAATTGAAGCCGGGTTTGGTGGCGCATGCCGCGGCGCTGGGAATGTGGGCGCTGGTCGACGGGCTGATCCGGACCTGGATGTTCGATACAAGCGCCTTCGACCTGGTCAGACTTGGCGAGCAGATCGTCGATATCCACCTCGATGGGCTGCGCGCGCCGCCGGCAATGCACGGGTAGGGCGCAAGAGCGCAGCCGATATCGGCCTTAACGCATCGTGGCGATGATCTGTTTCAGCTTGCCGGAATCGGCGCAGAAGGCGCGGATGCCTTCGGCCAGCTTCTCGGTCGCCATCGCATCTTCGTTGAGCATGAAGCGGAAGCTCTTCTCGTCGATCGCTATCTTCTCGATAGCTACCGACCCCGCAGCCTTCGCATCGAGCTTGCGCTCTACCGGCGCTGCGCTGTCGGCCAGCTGTTGCAGCAGCTCCGGGCTGATCGTGAGCAAATCGCAGCCGGCCAGTTCCAGAATCTGCGAGGTGTTGCGAAAGCTCGCGCCCATCACTTCGGTGTTGTAGCCGAACTTGCGGTAGTAGTTATAGATCCGCTTGACCGACTGCACGCCCGGATCGTCGGCGCCGGCGTACTCGGTGCCGGTCGATTTCTTGTACCAGTCGTAGATGCGGCCGACAAACGGCGAAATGAGCTGGGCACCGGCTTCGGCGCACGCTACCGCCTGCGCCAGCGAGAACAGCAAGGTCATGTTGCAGCGGATACCCTCGCGTTGCAGGATCTCGGCGGCGCGTATGCCTTCCCAGGTCGATGCGATCTTGATCAGCACGCGCTCGCGCGCGACGCCGGCCCGTTCGTACAGCGCGATCAGTTCGCGGCCCTTGGCCACCGTCGCCTCGGTGTCGAACGACAGGGCGGCGTCGATCTCGGTCGAGACGCGGCCCGGAATGAGCTCGAGGATTTCAACGCCGAAGGCGATCAGCACGCGGTCGATCACGTCGCCGGTGGACAGGTTCGGAAAATCGCGCACGGCCCGTTCCAGCAGCGGCTTGTATTCGCTCTTCTGGACCGCCTTGAGAATGAGCGACGGGTTGGTGGTCGCGTCGCGCGGGGCGTACGCCTTGATCGACTGGAAATCGCCGGTGTCGGCGACGACGGTGGTAAATTGCTTGAGCTGTTCGAGTTGATTCATGGAGCGATTCAAAAAATGAGTAGGTGAATCGGCTATTGTAACGCCGCCTAGCCGATGAACGAATCGAACTGCATATCGAATTCCTGCAGCGCCTTCTGCGCGTTCTGCATCTTCTTGCGGAACTCGGGCCCGCGCTGCAGCGCCAGGCCGACCGCCAGCACGTCGATCACCACCAGGTAGGCCAGGCGCGCCGAGATCGGCGTGTACGGGTCGATGTTGAACACCAGGTCGATCGGAATGAGCACGTTGGCGATGTCGGCCAGCGGCGTGCCGGACGGCGCCAGCACGATGACATCGGCCCCGCTGCGGCGCGCCAGCTTGGCCGAGCGCACCATCGAAGGGTTATTGCCGCGCTGCGAAATCGCCACCACGGCGTCGCCTGCGCGCAGCAGGGAAGCGGCAATGCTGTGGATCGCCGGATCGGAATACGCGACCGTCGGCACGCCGGAACGGAAAAACTTGTGCTGCGCGTCTGCCGCCACGATGCCCGACGTGCCCTGGCCGTAGAACTCGATCTTGTTGGCGCGCGAGAGGATGTCGAGCGCGCGCTGGATCGCTTCGGGATTGAGGTTGTTGCGCAGGTCGAGCAGGGTGTTGATGGAGCGGCTGCAGATCTTGTTGACCAGGTCCACGGCAAGGTCGTCCTGGGTCGGCTGCTCGTTCGCGCCGGGCAGCGCGAGCGCCAGGCCCTGCGCAAGCTTGAGCTTGAATTCGTGCCAGCCGTCGTAACCGAGGGTGCGGCAAAAGCGCACCACGGTCGGCTCCGACACCTGCGCGCTTTTCGCCAGCGCGGTGATGTTCTGGGTGACCGTGGCGGCGGGATGTTCAAGCACCGCCAGCGCGACTTTGCGCTCGGACTTCGAGAGCGAGTCGAGCTGGGTGCGGATCGAATCGAGCAGCATCAGTCTTGCACTTCCATATTTAGTCCTCCGGAAGGGGTGAAGCAGGGGTTTCGCGGTGCATCGCACCGCGCCTGCGAAACGGTATGGCCCTGCAGGGCCGGACTCCTTGCGCTTCCCATTTTTAGTCCTCGGGAAGCGGTGTAGCAGGGGTTTCGCGGTGCATCGCACCGCGCCTGCGAAACGGTGTGGCCCTGCAGGGCCAGACTCCTTGCGCTTCCATATTTAGTCCTCGGGTAAAGCTTCTTCGCGCCATTGCAGGCCGTCGCGGCCGATCAGGGCGCTCGCCGCCGCCGGGCCCCAGGTGCCGGCACTGTACGGGATCGGCATGCTGTCTTCGTGTTCCCAGTGGTCGAGGATGGGCTCGACCCATTCCCACGCCGCTTCCAGTTCGTCGCCGCGCATGAACAGGGTGAGCTGGCCGCGCAGCACGTCGAGCAGCAGGCGCTCGTAGGCGTCCATGCGCGGTGTCTTGAACGATTCGCGGAAGTCGAGTTCGAGTTCGGCCTGCTTCAGGCGCATGCTGTCGCCCGGCGTCTTGGCCATCAGGTTCAGGCTCAGGCCTTCGTCCGGCTGCAGGCGGATCACCAGGCTGTTGGGCTGGAAGCTGCTGGTCGGCTGGTTGAAGATCGAGTGCGGGATCTGCTTGAAGCGCACCACGATTTCAGCCAGGCTGTCGGCCATGCGCTTGCCGGTGCGCAGGTAGAACGGCACCCCGGCCCAGCGCCAGGTATCGATTTCGGCCTTGATTGCGACGAAGGTTTCGGTGCGCGACTGCTGCGGCGCGTCCGGTTCGTCGCGGTAGCTCGGCACCGGCTTGCCTTCGACATGGCCGGCGCGGTACTGGCCGCGCACGATGTTCTGGGCCAGCGTGGTGGGGGTGAAGCGCTTGAGGGAACGCAGTACCTGCAGTTTTTCGTCGCGCACCGCATTCGATGAAATCGAGGTGGGCGGCTCCATCGCGACGATGCACAGCAGCTGCAGCAGGTGGTTTTGCAGCATGTCGCGCAGCGCGCCCGAGGTGTCGTAGTAACCCATGCGGTTGCCGACGCCGATTTTTTCGGCGATGGTGATCTGCACGTCGGAGATCCACTCGCGCCGCCACAGCGGCTCGAACAGGATGTTCCCGAAACGCAGGGCCAGCAGGTTCTGCACGGTTTCCTTGCCGAGGTAATGGTCGATCCGGTAGATCTGCGATTCGGAGAATACCTTGCCCACTTCGGCGTTGATCTGGCGCGCGCTTGCGAGATCGCGCCCGAGCGGCTTTTCCAGCACCACCCGTGAATTGGGCGTGGCCAGGCCGCTGGCGGCCAGGTTGTCGCAGATCTGCGCGAACAGGTGCGGCGGGGTCGCGAGGTAATACACCCGCGTCAGCGCCTCGTCCTTGCGCAGCGCCTCGACCAGCGCGCCGTAGGTGCCGGCATCGGTCGCATTGAGCGAGACGTACACGATGCGCGCCGTGAACTTGCTCCAGGCCGCGGCGGTGGTCGACTTGATGTTCGGTTTCGAGGTCTCTTCGACCGTCTTCAGGAACTCTTCCTGCGACCACTCGTGGCGAGCCACGCAGATGATGCGGGCGGTGGCCGGCAAGTCGTTGCAGACGTCGCGCGCGTACATCGCAGGGAGCAGTTTGCGCATCGCCAGGTCGCCGCTGCCGCCAAACAGGACCAAGTCAAAATCGGTAAGAGCCATAGTGTTGTGATCGCAAGAAGTAGGATGCCGGAGTCGTGATGCGGGCGCTTTCAGCGCATGTGTGTAAATTTACTACATGAATATGAGCTTGGCAAGAAATTTTACTACGCAAATCCTGCTTCGATGCCGGTGCCGTCCATGGTGCCACATCCGTGCGCGGCCCGGCGCTCAGGCGCGGTAGGCGTGCTCCGGGCAGCCGGGCACGCCCACCCGCAGCGCCAGCACCTGCCCGGTAAGCGGATAGCGGGCGCGTTCCTCGGCCGGGCGCTTGTGGCTCGCGCTGGTGATGTAGAGCGTGCGCAGGTCGTCGCCGCCGAAGGCGAGCATGGTCGGACAGCGCAGCGGCAGCTTCACTTCGCGCAGCAGTTCGCCGCCGGGCGCGAAGCGCAGCAGGCGCGCGCCTTCGAACATGGCGCACCAATAGGCGCCTTCGCTGTCGACCGCCGCGCCATCCGGGCGTCCGCCGTAGTTGTGCGTGCGCTCGGTCGGGAATTGCTGGAAGCGCCGCGGGTGCGATACGGTGCCGGTCGCGACGTCGAAGTCGTAACAGTCGATCCGGTGGCTGGTGGTGTCGGCGTGGTACAGACAGCGCTGGTCGGGGCTGAATCCGAGGCCGTTCGATACCGTCATTCCGCCCGACCATACCAGCCTGACCTTGCCGCGTTCGAGGCAGTACATCTGCGCCGCCTGCCGGTCGCGCGGCTCGTAGATGGTGCCGACCCAGAAGCGCCCGGCGGCGTCGACCCGGCCGTCGTTGAAGCGGGTGGTGGCGGTGTCGTAGGGGGCCTGGGCGATCGGAGTGATGTTGCCGTTGTTCGTATCGAGGTGGACGAAGCCGCTGCGCATGGCGACCACCAGGCCGCCATCGGCATTGATGGCGAGCGCCGCCGGTTCGGTCGGCATGCGCCATGAGCGGTGCGAGCCGCTGGCCGGGTGCAGGCGGTGCACCGCGAAGCCGTCGATGTCGACCCAGTAGAGGTTCGCTTCGAGCGCATGCCAGAGCGGGCATTCCCCCACCATCATGGTTTCGTTGTGAATGACGCTGATCTGGTCTGGTGCGTTCACGATGCGTGCCGTTCCTTGAAAAGAGTGTTAAACCGCGGCCTTCGCCATCGCGATCAGCCCGTTGGTCGAGCTGTCGTGCAGCTCGGGATGCGCTTCGCCCGTCAGTTCCGACTCGATTTTCGTGGCCAGCGCCTTGCCCAGTTCCACGCCCCACTGGTCGAAGCTGTTCACGCCCCAGATCACCCCCTGCACGAAGGTCTTGTGCTCGTACAGCGCGATCAGTGCGCCGAGCGTGAACGGGGTCAGGTACTCCATCAGGATCGTGTTGCTCGGGCGGTTGCCGGGAAAGGTCTTGTGCGGCGCCAGGCGCTCGATCTCGGACAGCGACAGTCCCTGCGCCTGCAGTTCGCGGCGCACTGCGTCGCCGCCTTTGCCGAGCATGAGCGCTTCCGACTGGGCGAAGCAGTTCGCCAGCAGCGCCGCATGGTGTTTTTCGAGCTCGTGCGCCGGGCGCAGGCAGGCGATGAAGTCGATCGGCGTGACGTCGGTGCCCTGGTGCAGCAGCTGGAAGTAGGCGTGCTGCCCGTTGGTGCCGCAGTCGCCCCACACCACCGGGCAGGTCGGAACCTCGACCGGCAGGCCGCCGCGCGTCACGCGCTTGCCGTTGCTCTCCATCTCCAGTTGCTGCAGGTAGGCGGGGAAGCGGCTCAGGTCGCGGTGGTAGGGTGCAATCGAGAGCGAGGTGCAACCGAGGAACTGGCGGTTCCAGAAGCCGATAAGGCCGAGCAGCACCGGCATGTTCGCTTCCAGCGGCGCCTCCCTGAAGTGCAGGTCCATGGCGTGCGCGCCGGCCAGGAAGTCCTGGAAGTAACCGAAACCGATGCTGAGTGCAATCGGCAGCCCGATCGCCGACCAGACCGAGTAGCGCCCGCCGACCCAGTCCCAGAACGGAAACATGTTGGCCGGATCGATGCCGAAGGCGCTGATCGCTTCGGTGTTGGTCGAGACCGCGACAAAGTGGCGCGCCAGGTGCGCCGCCTGAGCGTGGGCCAGGAACCAGGCGCGCGCGCTGTTCGCGTTGAGCATGGTCTCGCTGGTGGTGAACGTCTTGGAGGCGACGATGAACAGCGTGGTTTCGGGGTTCACCTGTGCCAGCGTGGCGTCGAGGTCGTGGCCGTCGACGTTCGAGACGAAATGCATGGACAGGCGCGGGTGCGAATACTGGCGCAGCGCAAGGCAGGCCATTTTCGGGCCGAGGTCGGAGCCGCCAATGCCGATGTTGACGATGTCGGTGATCGGCTTGCCGCTGTAGCCGAGCCAGGCGCCGCTGCGCACCGCATCGCTGAAGACCCTGATGCGATCGAGCACCGCGTGAACCTCGGCCGCGACGTCCTGGCCGTCCACGCCGAGCGCGCTCTCGCGCGGCGCGCGCAGCGCCGTATGCAGCACCGCGCGGCCCTCGGTCAGGTTGATTTTTTCGCCCGCGAACATGGCTTCGCGCTGCGCTTCCAGGCCCAGTTCTTGTGCGAGCTCGACCAGAAGTTCAAGCGTGCGCCCGTCAAGGCGGTTTTTTGAATAGTCTAGGAACAGGCTGGCCGCTTCCAGCGACATGCCGGCAAAACGCCGCGGATCGGCGCCGAACAGGCCGCGCAACTGCCAGTCTTCGGCTTCGATCGCATGTGTTTCCAGGGCCTGGAAGCTGGCGGTGGCGGTAAGGGAAGGCTGGCGCATCATGGCTGGGAACGGTAAAAGATTGCGGTTGGTGGACGGTTATCTAATAATACAGGAAAAATACGTAAATTCACTACAAAAAAATCGTCGGCGACTGTAATGCCGCTATGAAAGTTCTTCTGTTGAGCTAGCGGAAGGGTGCCCGTACAGTTGCGCATCGGTGGCAAAAGGCGCAACATAGGTGTTCAAAGCTTACGGTTCCTGTAAATTTTGTAGTAAAATTTCATAAAATACATTCATAAGGAACGAATCATGCCCATGCATCCAGTCGTTGAAGCGGTGACCAACCGGATCATCAAGCGCAGCCGGGGCTCGCGCGGCGCCTACCTTGCACACCTGGATGCGGCGCGCTTGCATGGCGTGCAGCGCGGTGCGCTCTCGTGCACCAACCTGGCGCACGGCTTCGCTGCCTTCCCCGCCAACGACAAGCTGGCGCTCAAGGAGCAGAAGAAGCCATCGATCGCGATCGTTTCCGCGTATAACGACATGCTGTCGGCGCACCAGCCGTTCGAATCGTTCCCGAAAGTGATCAAGGAAGCGGCGCGCAAGGCCGGGGCGGTGGCCCAGTTCGCGGGCGGGGTGCCGGCCATGTGCGACGGCGTCACGCAGGGCCAGCCGGGGATGGAGCTGTCGCTGTTTTCGCGCGATACCATCGCGATGGGCACTGCCATTGCGCTGTCGCACAACATGTTCGACGCTGCGCTCTACCTCGGCATCTGCGACAAGATCGTGCCGGGCCTGCTGATCGGCGCGCTCCATTTCGGCCACCTGCCTGCGGTGTTCGTTCCGGGCGGCCCCATGACGAGCGGGCTTGCGAACAAGGAAAAAGCCCGCATCCGCCAGCTGTACGCGCAAGGCAAGGCGACGCGCGAAGAACTGCTCGAGTGCGAGTCGGCTTCCTACCACGGGTCAGGCACCTGTACTTTCTACGGCACCGCCAACAGCAACCAGGTGCTGATGGAGATCATGGGCCTGCACTTGCCGGGTTCGGCGTTCATCACGCCCGGCACGCCGTTGCGCGAAGCCCTGACCGCGGCGGCCACCGAGCGCGCCGTCGCGATTTCCCAGCAGGGCGGCAACTACACGCCGGTCGGTCATGTGGTCGACGAGAAGTGCATCGTCAACGCGGTGGTCGGCCTGCTTGCGACGGGCGGCTCGACCAACCATACCCTGCACCTGGTCGCGATTGCCAAGGCGGCCGGCATCGTGATCGACTGGGACGATTTCGACGAGCTCTCTGCGATCGTGCCGATGCTCACCCGGATCTACCCGAACGGCGACGCCGACGTGAACCATTTCAACGCCGCCGGCGGCCCCGGATTCGTGATCCGCGAACTGCTCGACGCCGGCCTGCTGCACGACGACGTGACCACCATCCTTGGCCATGGCCTGCGCGCGCACTGCAGCGAGCCGTTCCTGGACGGCGAGGGCGTGACCTGGAAACCGGTGCCGCTGGCAAGCGCCGACGACAACGTGCTGCGCACGGCGGCCGTGCCGTTCGCGCGCGACGGCGGGATGGTACTGGTGTCGGGCAACCTGGGACGCGCGGTAATGAAGGTTTCGGCCGTCAAGCAAGAGCACCGGGTGGTCGAGGCGCCGGCGCTGACCTTCAATTCGCAGGAAGACTTCATGCACGCCTATCAGGCGGGCAAGCTCGATCGCGACTTCGTCGCCGTGCTGCGCTTCCAGGGGCCGCGCGCCAACGGCATGCCCGAACTGCACGCGCTCACGCCCGCGCTGTCCAATCTGCAGGACGCCGGCCGCCACGTGGCGCTGGTCACGGACGGGCGCATGTCGGGCGCGTCGGGCAAGGTGCCCGCCGCAATCCATGTCTCGCCCGAGATCTTGGCCGGCGGCCCGCTCGGCCGGGTGCGCGACGGCGACATCATTCGGCTCGACGCCGGTGCCGGCACGCTCGAAGCGCTGGTGCCGCCGGACGTGTGGGCCGCACGCTCGGTTGTCTGCGCCGACCTGTCGTCGTGCCATATCGGCATGGGACGCGAACTGTTTTCGATGTTCCGCAATACCGTCAGCGAAGCAGAACTGGGCGCCACCACGTTCGGGCTGCCCTCGCCGATTCCCACCACCGTGCCGCTGCACGAAGGCGCCGACTCCGGCGAGATCGTGCCCGGCTCCGACGAAGACTTCCTGATCAGGAACCCAAAATGACAATGACACTACTCGACATCATGCGCTCGGCGAGCGTGATTCCCGTGATCGCCATCGACGATCCCGAGCACGCCGTGCCGCTGGCGCGCGCGCTCGTTGAAGGCGGCATCCGCGTGCTTGAAGTCACGCTGCGCACCCCGCACGGCCTTGGCGCGATCCGCGCGATGGCGCAGGTGCCGGGAGCGATCGTCGGCGTGGGCACGCTCACGCAAGGCGAGGAATTTGCCGCCGCGCGCGACGCGGGCGCCGTGTTCGGCGTCTCGCCGGGCCTGACCGGGACCCTGATCGACGCGGCGCGCAAGAGCGGCCTGCCGCTGCTGCCCGGGGTGATGACGCCATCGGAAGTGATGGCGGCGCGCGAAGCCGGTTTTCGCCAGCTTAAATTATTCCCGGCGGTGCCGGCGGGCGGCGTCGGCATGCTCAACGCGATCGGCGGCCCGCTGCCGGACGTGACGTTCTGCCCGACCGGCGGGATCTCGATCGAGACCGCGCCGCAGTTCCTGGCCTGCAAAAACGTCGCCTGCGTGGGCGGCTCCTGGCTCACGCCCAAGGACGCCATCATGGCCGGCAACTGGGCCCTCATCACGCAACTGGCAAGGGCCGCTGCCGCCCTGCGCTAGTGTTCCGGCAAGCCGGAGCCATGCACGGTATCCGTGCGTGGCGCCTCTGCATTGCGCCGCCATCCACTGGCGCTTGACACGCCTCACACGAATAATATTGCTCCGGGTAACGTTGCCAGTCACATCTAAGTGTGCGAAACGGCACGCACCCGAGAGAAGTACATGGATGGCGGCAAGGCGATTGCCGCCGGTACGGCACTCTCAGCGTTTCACGCTCACTCTCAAGATAATTGCTTGTTCCGGTTCGAAATGCCGCGCCAAGACGGCCCCGACGCCATCCTGCTAGGAACACGCTGCGCGGGCACGAACAAATCTCGCTCTGCGTCAGCTTCGAGGCCGAACTCCTGTCCGACAACGCCCGCATCCCGCTTCAGGCCATGATGGCAACGATGGGTGCCATCTCGGTGGTGCGCGATGGCGCACCTTACGCTACTTCAACTGCTACGTCACCGAGTTCCGCTTCGCGCGCGCCGACGGCGGCTTTACGTTCTACAAGCGGGTGCTCGAACCCTGGCTCGCGTTTGCCAAGCTGGGCAAGGACAACGTGTCGTTCCGGGGCGGAGCGTGATGGAACTGACCGAAGCAACCTTCGCCAACTACCGCCGGCGCAACTGGAACAGCCTGATCTACGGAGAGGACCCGCGCCTGACCTGTGCCAACCAGCACAAATAATGGGCGAGTCGGACTGGGTCGATGTCCGCAGCAAGAAAGGCGTGCGTTTTGCATGGTGCTGGATCCATGACTGAGATCAGCAACAAGGTGCGGCTCTTTACGTTCGGACCATCGGCGAGGTCCTCCTGCACGCGGATATCTTCCCTCTGATGCGGGTTCAACAGAACGAGAGCGCTCTTGATAGTTGTCAACTTGATTGCCGGGGAATGATTTATTATTAATTAATATTATTTAATTAATAATAATATTTGCGCCATGGCATTTCTCCTCGCCATGATCGTCCCAACTCTACCTGAAAGTGCATATGGACTTTCCACGGCATCTATTTCTATTTTCGCGCGTGCCGGCAGCGGTTTTTTCCACCCTGCTCTCAGCAACGAGCCTGGCGGTTCACGCGCAAGACGTATCGGCCCAGCAGGAACAGGTAAAAAACATCAAGGCGCCCGAAGCGACCCTCAAAGCGGGCAG
>JBAQKU010000424.1:0-2813 GCA_049301315.1 Telluria sp. | reverse complement strand
GTGCACGGGAGCCAGGTGCCCGCCCGGCCGCGGCTGCGCCGACAAGGTGAGCGTCGAGCAGGTGCTGGCCGAGGCGCTCGACATGTGCGCGCGCAGCAACTGGGAACGGAGCGTCGCGCAATGAAGGAAGTCCACTGCAAACGCATCCTGGTGACCGGCGGGGCCGGCTTCCTCGGCTCGCACCTGTGCCGGCTGCTGCTCGCGCAAGGGCACGACGTGCTGTGCGCCGACAATTTCTACACTGGCTGCAAGCGCAACATCGGCGCCCTGTTGGCGCACCCCGGCTTCGAGCTGCTGCGCCATGACGTCACGTTTCCGCTTTACGTCGAGGTCGATGAAATCTATAACCTCGCATGCCCGGCCTCGCCGCTGCACTACCAGTTCGACCCGGTGCAAACGACCAAGACCAGCGTGCATGGCGCCATCAACATGCTCGGCCTGGCCAAACGCCTCAAGGCCAGCATTTTGCAGGCTTCGACCAGCGAGGTCTATGGCGACCCTGAACACCATCCGCAGGCCGAGCGCTACTACGGCAACGTCAACCCGATCGGGCTGCGCTCCTGCTACGACGAAGGCAAACGCTGCGCCGAGACGCTGTTCATGGATTACCGCCGCCAGCACAAGGTGCGCATCAAGATCGCGCGCATCTTCAACACCTACGGTCCCAACATGCATCCGAACGACGGGCGCGTGGTATCGAACTTCATCGTGCAGGCGCTCGACAACGTCCCCATCACGATCTACGGCAACGGCCGCCAGACCCGCTCGTTCTGCTATGTCGACGACCTGATCGACGGGCTCGAGCGCCTCATGTGCAGCCCCGACGAGCTGTGCGGACCGGTCAACCTCGGCAATCCGGACGAATGCAGCATGCTCGAACTGGCCGAAACCATCCTCGACATGACGCGCTCGCGCTCCACCATCGCGTTCCTGCCGGCGCTTGCGGACGACCCGGTGCGGCGCCGCCCCGACATCGCCCTGGCCACCCGAGCGCTCGGGTGGGAGCCCCAGGTGGGCATGCGCGAAGGACTGGGGCGCACCATCGACTA
Source organism: Telluria sp. (assembly GCA_049301315.1). Lineage (GTDB taxonomy): Bacteria > Pseudomonadota > Gammaproteobacteria > Burkholderiales > Burkholderiaceae_D > JBAQKU01. Next base: position 1,764 of record JBAQKU010000424.1, on the reverse strand, counting down.
CTTCAGGCAATTGCGCGCCGGGCCGGGGCAGGCGGCGTCGTAACCGGCCGTTCCCGGCCGGTGCTTGGCACCCGCACGCAGATCAAGGAAAAAAGCGTTGCATTTGATACACTGATCGCCCCGCATGGCACCTCGAACGCAAGGATAAAAAAATGAGACAACTGTACATCAACGGCGCCTGGGTCGATGGCGAGGGCGCCACCACCACGCGCAGCCCGTCGGACCGCAGCGAGGTCATCGACGAATACGCGAGCGCCGGAGCGGGCGAGGCCGAGCAGGCGATTGCCGCCGCCCACGCAGCCTCGCACAGATGGGGCCTGTCCGGGGTGCAGCAGCGCGCCGATGCGCTCGACGCCATCGGCAGCGAAATCGTGGCCCGCAAGATGGAGCTGGGCACGCTGCTGGCGCGCGAGGAGGGCAAGACGCTGCCCGAAGCGATCGGCGAAGCGGCGCGCGCCGGCGCGATCTTCAAGTTCTTTGCGCAAGAAGCGCTGCGCATCCCCGGCGCCAGGCTCGCATCGGTGCGCCCGAACGTGGAAGTGGACGTGACGCGCGAGCCGGTCGGGGTGGTCGGCATCATCGCCCCCTGGAATTTCCCGATCGCGATTCCGGCCTGGAAGATCGCGCCCGCTCTTGCATTCGGCAACAGCGTGCTGTTCAAGCCGGCCGACCTGGTGCCGGGCTGCGGTTGGGCGCTGGCCGAGATTATCAGCCGGGCGGGCCTGCCGGCCGGGGTGTTCAACCTGGTGATGGGACCGGGCCGGGTGGTCGGCGAAGCCCTGACTGGCGACCGGCGCGTCAACGCGATCAGCTTCACCGGATCGAGCGGCACCGGCGAGCGCGTGCTGGCCGCCTGCGCCAGGCGGCGCGCCAAGGTGCAGCTTGAAATGGGTGGCAAGAATCCGCTGGTGGTGCTGGCCGACGCCGACATGGAGACGGCGCTGAACGCCGCCATCCAGGGTTCCTACTTCTCCACCGGACAGCGTTGTACCGCCTCTTCGCGCCTGATCGTCGACGAGCAGGTGTATGCAAAGTTCGTGGCCGCGATGGCGCGCCGCCTGGGTGAACTCAAGGTCGGGCACGCGCTGCACCCGGGCATCGACATCGGGCCGGTGGTCGACGGCAGCCAGCTTGAGCAGGACCTGGGCTATATCGAGATGGGCAAGGCCGAAGGCGCACGCCTGGTATGCGGGGGCGAACGCCTGCAACGCGCCACCGAAGGCTATTTCCTCAGCCCTGCGCTGTTCGCCGACTGCGATCCTGCGATGCGCCACACGCGCGAAGAAATTTTCGGGCCGGTCGCCTCGGTGATCCCGGCGAAAAATTACGAGCATGCGCTGGAACTGGCGAACGACACCGAATACGGCCTGACCGCCGGCATTTGCACGACCTCGCTCAAGCATGCGACCCACTTCAAGCGCCATGCCAGGGCGGGCATGGTGATGGTCAACATGCCGACCGCGGGAGTGGACTACCACGTGCCTTTTGGCGGCACCAAGGGCTCGAGCTACGGCGCGCGCGAGCAGGGCAGCAACGCGGTTGAGTTCTTCACGACCGTCAAGACCAGCTATACCAACAGCTAAGCGCGCGCCGCCTTCGCGTCGCTGTCGGTCGTCGTCTTCGCGTTGCCTTCGCGTCGTTGTCACCGTTAACATTTCCCCGTCATTCCCGCGAAGGCGGGAACCTAATTTCGCCGCGTCACAGCAGCTAAATTGGGTTCCCGCCTGCGCGGGAAGTCGGTTTCGCCAATGGCGAAGACGACGG
>JBAQKU010000423.1:0-14011 GCA_049301315.1 Telluria sp. | reverse complement strand
GTTGCTGCCGCTGCGCTCCGCCTCGCTGGGCGTGCCGGCCGAGGCCCTGCGTGCCGGCTTCATGGCCGCCTATGAACGCGAGCGCGCCGGCTTCATCGTCAACCTGGTCGACAGCGGCGAGTCGGCGCACGAAGCGCTGGCCGCCTACGCCGGCGCAATCGAACAGAACGATATCGTGGTCGGCCCCCTGGCGCGCTCGGCCGTGTACGCGGTTGCCACCCGCGCCACGGTGAGCAAACCGACCATCGCGCTCAATCATCCCGAGGCGCGCGCCGGCGAGACCGAATCGACGCTGCCGCGGCAAATGCTGGTCATGGGCCTGTCGATCGAGGACGAGGCGCGCCAGGTTGCCAACTGGGCCGCCGCCGAGAACCCCGGCGCCAGCGCCCTGATCGTCTCGGGCAGCAGCGCATGGCAGCGGCGCACGGCAAACGCCTTCGCCGCGCAATGGAACCAGCTGGGCCTGAGCTCGCAGGTGGCCGAGCTCGCCGTTGCCGACGGCAACGTGAGCGGCGCCTCGCTGGGCCAGCTCAAGACGCGCGTCAGGGCCGAGGCACCCGCCCTGCTGTTTGCCGCGCTCGACGCCGGCCAGCTGGGCCAGGTGCGCATGGCGCTCGACAACCACAGCCTGCCCGTGTACGGCACCTCCTCGGTCAACCCAGGCACCGAGCCGGGCTCGGCGATGGTGGAACTGGACGGTATCCGGGTGCTCGACATGCCGTGGCAGGTGCTTCCCGACCATGCCGCCGTCATGGTGTATCCACGCTGGAACGCGACCGGCCACACGCCCGACATGGACCGCCTGTATGCGCTCGGCATCGACGCGTTCCGCGTGGCGCGCGAGATTACCCTGCATCCGGCGGGCTCGTTCATGCTCGACGGCGTCACCGGCCGCCTGCAGGTCAGTTTCGGCCTTGGCCCGGCCCGTTTCGAGCGGATCGAACCGGCCGCGGTGTACCAGGCCGGCACCTTCCAGCGGGTCAGCGCACCGAACTGACCATGTGGCCAGCCAGGCTCAGCGCCAAGCAGCAGCAGGGCCAGCTGTGGGAACAGCAGGCCCTGGCCCACCTTGAACGGCACGGGCTGGCGCTGGTGGAGGCCAATTTCAGCTGCAAGGGCGGGGAGATCGACCTGATCATGCGCGACGGCCAGGCGCTCGTGTTCGTCGAGGTGCGCCAGCGCGCCAAACGGCAGCACGGCGGGGCGGCGGCCAGCATCACCCCGGCCAAGATCCGGCGCCTGGTGCGCGCGGCCCAGCTGTACCTGCTGCGCTTTCAACGCCCGCCGGCGTGCCGCTTCGACGTGGTCGCGATCGACGCCGGCATCCTCACCTGGCTGCGCAATGCCATTGAAGTGTAAGCAATTTTAACGGCACTTGCCCGTGTTCGGTTGCCGCTGCACTATAATCGGCACCTATGAACACACAACGCATCCTCTCCCATTTCCACGAAAGCGCGGAACTGAAGATTCAATCGGCGGCCGTGTTGGCCCAGCCAATCGCACAAGCGATCGAACTGATGTTCGGCGCCCTCTCCAACGGCAACAAGATCCTCGCCTGCGGCAATGGCGGATCGGCCGCCGACTGCCAACACTTCGCCGCCGAGCTGGTGGGCCGCTTCGAGCGCGAGCGTTTTCCGCTGCCGGCGCTGGCGCTGACCACCGACACCTCGATCCTGACGGCGGTGGGCAACGACTACAGCTACCGCGAGATTTTCTCGAAACAAGTGCAAGCCTTCGGCCAGGCCGGCGACGTGCTGCTCGCCATTTCCACCTCGGGCAACTCGGCCAACGTGCTGGCCGCGGTGGAAGCGGCGCTCGAACGCGAAATGCGCGTGGTGGCGCTGACCGGCAAGGACGGCGGCGCGATCGGCAAGATGCTGACCGACGCCGATGTCCACATATGCGTGCCGCATGCGCGCACCGCCCGCATCCAGGAAGTGCACCTGGTGACGATTCACTGTATTTGCGACGGTATCGACGTTGCCCTATTCGGAGGAGATGTTAATGATTGAGAATGGCCCGCGCCTTGTGCGTCCCGTAGTGAAACTCGTGCTGTGCGCCGCCCTGCTGGGCGGCCTGGCCGGCTGCGTCGAAATGATGGTCGGCGGCGCCGTGGTCGGCGCGGTTGCGAGCTCCGACCGCCGCACCTTCGGCGCCCAGACCGAAGACAAGGCCATCGCCGTCAAGGGCGAACTGCGGGTGCCGAAAATCGTCGGCGACGCCGGCCATGTGAACGTCAACAGTTTCAACCGCAAGGTGCTGCTGACCGGCGAAGTCAAGGACGAGGCCATGAAGGCGGCCGTCGAGCGCGAAATACAAGCCATCGACGGCGTGCAGTCGATCTCCAACGAGCTCGAAATTGCCGCACCTGCGACCTACACCTCGCGCTCCAGCGACACGCTCATCACCGCCAAGGTCAAGGCCAGCCTGGTTGACATGAAGACCATTTCGGCCAACTCGTTCAAGGTCGTGACCGAACGCGGCGTGGTCTACCTGATGGGTCGCGTGACGGCGCGCGAAGGCCAGGTTGGCGCCGACGTGGCGCGCGGCGTGAGCGGCGTGCAGAAAGTGGTCAAGATTTTCGACTACATCACCGAAGCAGAGCTCAAGGCGCTCGAGCCGCACCGGAGCGCGGCCCAGCTGTAAGGGTAAGGCGCCCAGTCCCGGGCGGCGTTTGCCGTGCGGGGCTATAATTGTCTTTCGTGCCTACTGAAGCGTGACCGCCATGTCCACTGCCACCCCCACCCGTAACACCTGGATCAAACCGGCCGCGATTGCCGCCGTCGTGCTCGCGCTCGCGGGCGTCGGCTATGCATCGCTCGACAGCGGCGGCACGCCCGCACCCGAGGTCACCTACATCGCCCTCGACGGCCAGAAGATCACCTCGCAGAGCCTGCGCGGCAAGGTGGTGATGGTTAATTTCTGGGCAACTTCATGCACCACTTGCGTGAAGGAAATGCCGCAGATGGTCGACACGTACAATAAATTCAAGGACCAGGGCCTCGAGTTCGTCGCGGTGGCGATGAACTACGATCCGCCCAACTACGTGCTCAACTTCACCGAGACGCGCAAGCTGCCGTTCAAGGTCGCGCTGGACACCACTGGCGAACTGGCCAAGGCGTTCGGCGACGTGGCGATGACCCCGACCACCTTCGTGATCGACAAGCGAGGCAAGATCATCAAGCGCTATCTGGGCGAGCCGGAGTTTGGGGCCTTGCATGCTCTGTTAAAGAAAGAACTCGCGGGCTGAGCAGTACCCGGCTCGCGTGGGGCCGCAGTGATTACTATTTATGCTCATCGGTTTTTTTGAGGTCGATGAAGTAGGAGCCTTCCGGTGCGCCAGGCACCTTGACACGGAACTTCAAGCCCGACAGCAGTTTGTCCCACAATGCGACCGCTTCATCATCACTGAGCGATGCTGCATGAGCAGCACCGACGGTGTCATGTTCAACCTTGGTGTACATGTGCGCGCTAAATTCAGACGGATTCGCGACATCTCTCGGCGTTCCGACCAAGGCCCACTCGAAATCGTGCACGCCGTCTGCGCGCTTGAATAACGATTCTTCCCCATGCCAGTGATGCACATCGCGCTTACCTTCGCGCAGGACGTTGCGGCTGGGGTAAAAGCTACCTTGGTTTTTTTTCGCTTGCTCGATGCGGGCAAGTAAGGAAAGCTTCGCTCTTTGTGTTTTCTCGAACTCGGCTGGCGGATAATCACCGTAGGCGTCTTTATTGGAGCTAACGGAAAACGTTACGTCGGGCAGGCTGGGAAGGTAAATGCCGGCGTTGCTCATCTCTTGGCTAGCGTAGAGCTTGCTGGCGATAAACCCATGCTTAAGGCAAAAGCCGGGCTCCTCGGGTACTTCCTCGCCGTATCGAAGACGAAGACTTTTAGCGAGCGCGGCCTGCCTTGCCGCAGGCGCTTCTTCCGTTTCCCCCGCATCAATTGAATCGCCGAAAATATAGGTCAGGTCGCCCATGTTCACATAAGTAGTAAAAAAATAGAGGCCTTCGATTCTTGCATCTTCGTCTTCGGAATACCGCAATTGCCAACTTCTCTCAATTGGCCCTTTGCCGTTAAATGTGATCTCAGCCGTTTTGTCACCCCGTTTGATCTTTGCAATGTCCGCCGCCACTCGGAATTTGCTGGCTTCCATACCGCCAGCGATAATTTCCACGTGGGCAGGAATTGAGATACTTCCCGGAAGTAGTTGTGCCTCTTGAGGCACTTCGAGCGCATATCGTCCGAAGCAGACCAGCTTGGTTTTTGCGAACATTGTCTGCAGCCGCGGACTGAGGGAAACAGGTTCTGGCACGGCATTCTCCTTATATGAATAAGTGGGCGAGCACGCTTCCAGCAGGGCCAGGGCGAGGACGGCCGCGAGGAGATCTTGTACCGGTTTATTTGATACTTTCGGTGTCATGGCTCAATCCCATTTGGCAGTTTTGGCGATTTGGACGATTGAATACAGCATGGACACGAGCACCTGTGGATCTGAATAACTGTCCTGATGCTCATATCCATTGCTTTTTTCTTTTCCATGTTTGAATAGGACGCCTGCCGCATGTTGGGCAGAGCGAATTGATGGGACGGTTTCGTCTCCAGCCGCGCTGGCGGGCTGCAGTTTCAGGGTCAGGACGCTTTGGCCGGCCCGGACCGTGAGCTTGCCCTTCGCATCGTCAGTCAGAAGTACCCAGCTTTCCGGCGGCGATTGCACGCTGAGGCGGCTTACATCGGCGATGCTGGCGCCAACACAGTCAATCACCTTAAACACGACTTCGCCGTAACTCAGATGTGCTGGCGATTCGCTATAGCTGGCATACGATTGGGTGGGGTGAAATGTGTTTTCGATGGAATTAAGAAATTTAGTTGCACGACGAATTCGCCTCTGAACATTTTCCAGGCCACCGCCATCCTTCGTTGTGACATTTCCCGGATTTACCCATAGTGGCTTGAGCAAACGCCACCACGCCTTCTCCGGTTGCAGGTAGATGCTGTCCAAAGCGCTCTGCTCGCCACGCGGCCAGCTCCACAAGGGCTGACCGACCGCATCAATCACCTTCAACCAGTCCCGCCCATACGCGGAAGCGGGCATCAACTCCAGGGGGGCAGGGGCATTGGCGAGAATCGCTGTCGCGTGCTCGCCGTCGATGGCAATCACCTTCGCCTCGATCCGGTTTATGGGCCCCCAGTTTTCCTGGAATCCAAAACGCATGCGTTTGTATGCGCACGCCGCCCCGATCGTCGGCATGGCGCTATGGTAGATTCCGAGCACCTTTACATTCGCGTCGCTGAGCAAATTCCCGTAGCTGGGATGAATTAGTGCGCGGGCCAGCAAGCCACCCATGCTGTGAGTGACGATGATGACCTCGTCGCATCTGAATCCCCGGTGCTTGTATCCCTTGACCAAGCCGCGTATTCGCTCGGCGATGGTCCCCGCTGAGTCGCCGTTACTTCGAAGGAAGTTGTAGCCCATGGCGTGAACCGGATACCAACAGGGCGCGATTTTCAGGAGATCTTTTTCGGAAATGGCTGCGCCCGATGATGCGCCAAATGCTTGCGGTTCCTTCAGTAAAAGTTGTGAGAGCGCACCATGTTGTGGCGCCAGCATGGGCTGGCCTTTGTCATTGGTAGGATGGAGTTGCCAGAAGGGATGCACTTTCCCTTTAACGACGATATTATTAAGAAATTCTTCCGTTATTTTTAACATGTCGCCGTAGGCCCCGGCAAACAGGACTTCACTCCAGCCGCGCCAGCGTGCTATCTGCGCAGGGGCTTCGAATTTACGTCGCGCCGCGGTCCGTTGCACTTCCAAATCGACAAGCGTGGGGCGGCGGCCCATCAACGGTGGAATCGGCGGCAAACTATCCGGGACGTTTTGATGCCGTGCGTCAGCCGCCAGCGTTTCCTTTCCTTCCGGATCGAAGCGGCCTTTGCTCTCCGTGTAGTGGTAGTACTCGACCTCAGTCTCGTTTGGGTCAAAAACAAGTTGGCGCTGGGCCGGCGTGGCCTCCTTGAACCAGCCGCCGAGACCGAATCCGGAGGCAACTCCGGCTTTACCGGATTTGCTCATCATATCGTCAGGACGCCATGCCCGGTTATCGCTACGGTCCAACCGCTCCTGCCTTGCCTTGCTCATCCGTAGATTGCTTCCCATAACCCCCGGCAGGAAGATAATGGGAATGATTTTTCCGGGTGGCACGGTAACGTCATGCCGGATCGTGTCCGATGACTTGGTCATGTAAACCGAATACTCGGCCCAACCGCCCACACCTTGCGAAAACGAGCCCTGATGGTTTCCGTACTCGTTCAGATCGTTGTCTTCACTCATGGACGTTCACCTTGTTAGCGGAAGGTGAAACTGCTCGTCGCCGCGCGTTTATGTAACGGGCGGCAAGTTCAATGTGAGAGGCTGGTTCGCCGTCTGCATGCACACAGATGTGCAACGGCAACGTTACGCGTCGCCTTAAGGCGCGCGTTGATTGGAATCAAGCAATGAATAGGGTGCGGGGCGGCAGCGGTGGATGATGCATTGCTGCCACAGGCGCCGCGCGACGAAGCGCTGACTGCGCTTCATCATGGACACTACCAACGCCACGCCGGTCCCCGATCTCGACGGACGGGCGCGCGCTCCTAAAGCTGCCGCGCCTCGAAGGTATTACACTGCTCGACCTGGCCAGTCTCGATCCCCTTCTTGAACCAGCGGCTGCGCTGTTCCGAGGTCCCGTGCGTAAACGAGTCCGGCACCACATGGCCTTGCCCTTGCCGCTGCAAGGCGTCGTCGCCGATCGCGGTGGCCGCTTTCAACGCGGTTTCCACATCGCCTTGCTCGAGTATGGCGCGCGCGCGGTTCGCGTGGAATCCCCACACACCGGCAAAACAATCGGCCTGCAATTCCATGCGCACCGACAGCGCATTGCCCTGGCGTTCAGAGGCCCGGCCCTGCGCGCTGCGCACCTTGTCCGAGATCCCCATCAGGTACTGAACGTGGTGCCCGACCTCATGGGCGATGACGTAGGCTTGCGCGAATTCGCCGGAGACGCCAAAGCGTTCCTGCATCAGGCGATAGAAGCTCAGGTCGATATATACGTTCTGGTCAGCCGGGCAGTAGAACGGGCCGCTCGCGCTTTGCCCGGTGCCGCAGGCGGTGGGGGTGCTGCCCGAGAACAGCACCAGGGTCGGCTTCACGTAGTTGGCGCCGCGCGCGCGGAACAATTCGGTCCAGGTGTCTTCGGTATCGGCCAGCACGGTCGAGACGAACTTTGCCTGCATGTCGGAGGCGGGCGGCGCCTGCGCCGGGCCTTGCTGCACGCCCACGCTGCCTGAGCCGCCGCTCAGCATGTCGAGCAGGGTGATCGGATTGATTCCGAAAACATAGGATCCGATCAGCGCAAGGATGATCGTGCCGATTCCTATCGAACGTCCCCCGAAGCCGAAGCCGCCTCCGCCACCGCCGCGCCGGTCTTCCACGTTTTCGCTCTCGCGATTCCCTTCCCATTTCATACTTTCCTCCTGCATAAGATTTGTTAAACGACTGTACGCGGAAAGGGAAATTGTTGGCGCAACGCAGGCTGCCAGCATGAACACGCACGCAAGCGCGTACGCAGACGATGCCCATTTGGATTCAACTATTTTGCATTAATTTGTTAAATATCTTGTTGTCTTCCGGTACCTTCTTGCGATAATCTCAACGTCCTGCACTCTCACAACCACCTGCAAGGGCCAGCCGTGTCCATCGACGTCAAACCGCCCGACCCGCAACAACTGGCCACCTGGCTGCGCGCGAGCGGAAATCGCGACGGCTCGGCGTTTCGCTCTTTGTACGATGCAACTTCACCGAAACTGTTCGGCTTTGCCCTGCGTATATTGCATAAGCACGAGCTGGCCGAAGAGGTGTTACAGGAAAGCTTCGTGGCGATCTGGAACAATGCCGTCGATTATCAGAGCCATCTGTCCGCGCCGATGACCTGGATGACGACCATCGTTCGCAACAAGGCTTTCGACCACCTCCGGCGCAGCGACGTCACGGTTGAAATCGATGCGGATCAGTTCGATCGAGACGTGATGGACGCCCTGCATGACCCGCAAGCGACGCCGATCGAGGCATTGCAGATGAGTGGAGACGCCAAAGCTTTAGCCTGGTGCATGTCGGCCCTGGAAGGCGTGCACCGGCAAGTGGTGGCGTTGGCGTTTTTTCACGACCTGTCGCACAGCGAGGTGGCCGAGCAAATGAAGCTGCCGGTAGGCACCGTAAAAACGTGGATCAGGCGCAGTCTTGAAAAGCTGCGCACCTGCCTGACGAAACGGGAGCAGGCATGAACATCCGGCACAACGTCGCCTTGCGCCACAAACTGGCTGCCGAATACGTGCTGGGCACCTTGAAGGGTGGCGCGCGGCGCCGCTTCGAAGGCTGGATGCATCAGGATGCCGACCTGCGCAACATTACCGCACAGTGGCATCAGCGCCTGGCGCCCATGGCCGAATTTGCGCCTGGGGTGAAGCCGCCGAAACGCGTATGGAGCGGCATCGAGCGGCGCCTGAACCTGACGCGGCCGGCCAGCGGCTGGCGCTTCTGGCTCAGCGACAGCCTGGCGTTCTGGCGCAATCTGGGGCTGGCGTCGACCGGCCTGGCGGCGCTGCTGCTGGTGGTGGTGCTGACCCGCACGCTGGAGGCGCCAAGCATTTCGTATGTCGCCGCGCTGACCGACGACAAGACCCGGACCGCGGTGCTGGTGACGGCCGACAGCCGGCGCCGGGCAATCGATGTGAGCCTGGTGGCGACCGCGCAGCTTGCCGCGGACAAGAGCTTGCAACTGTGGGCGGTGCCGAAAACGGGCGCGCCGCGCTCGCTCGGGGTCCTGGCCGATAACCGGCGCAGTTTCCCGCTGCCGGACAACGCGATCAGTGCCGATGTTGTCCTGCTGGCGGTGTCGCTTGAGCCGAAGGGTGGTTCGCCCGATCCGAATGGCCCGACCGGGCCGATTCTTTACAAGGGCAACTGGGTGCGCTTGTAAGGCCGGGGCGCCGCCATCATTTCGGGTACAGGATCATTTGGGTGCAGCGGAACAGGGCGATCGTCTTGCCGTTGGCCTGGTTGGTCACCACCACGTCCCATACCTGAGTGGTGCGGCCTAAATGAGCCGCCTTGGCCACGCATTCGATCACGCCTTCGCGCGCCGTGCCGAGGTGGTTCGATTTCAGTTCGATCGTGGTAAAGCTGCTTGCGCCTTCGGGCAGGTTCGCAATGCAGGCATAGCCGGCGGCGGTATCTGCCAGGGTAACGACCGTCCCCGCGTGCAGGTAGCCGTTGGGCGCCAGATGGTGCGGCTTGATGTCGAGCCGGGCGGCTACTTCCTCATTGCCCACGCGGGTAATCTGCAGGCCGAGATATCCCGGCAAGCGCCCCTCGCCGCGCTTGTTAAAGGAGTCAATCGTGTGTCGGTTTTCAGTCGTCATCGTGAACCTTATCATTAGTAATTGTGCGTGTTAACCAAGCCGCAGCGCGAGGGCGGCCAGCGTTACCACCAAAACAGGCAGCGTCAGCACAATGCCGACCCGGAAGTAATAGCCCCACGAGATCTTGATCCCCTTGCTCGACAGCACATGCAGCCACAACAAGGTGGCCAGGCTGCCGATCGGCGTGATCTTCGGTCCGAGGTCGCTGCCGATCACGTTGGCATACACCATCGCTTCGCGCACGACGCCGGTGGTGCTGGTGGCGTCGATCGACAGCGCGCCGATCAGGACCGTCGGCATGTTGTTCATGATCGACGACAGGATGGCGGTAATCAGGCCCGTGCCCATTGCCGCGCCCCAGACGCCGTACTGCGCGCACTGGTTAAGCACGCCGGTCAGGTAGCCGGTGAGGCCGGCATTGCGCAGACCGTAGACCACCAGGTACATGCCGAGCGAGAAGACAACGATCTGCCACGGTGCGTTCCTGATCACCTCGCGGGTGGGGATCACATGCCCTTTGGCGGCGACCGCGAACAACACGGCGGCGCCGGCCGCGGCCACCGCGCTGATCGGTACGCCCAGCGGTTCCAGTCCGAAGAAGCCGACCAGCAGCAAGCCCAGGACCCACCAGCCGGCGATAAAGGTGGCGCGGTCCTTGATTGCCGCTTCCGGTGCCTTGACGTGCGCCAGGTCGTAATCCTTTGGAATGTCGGCGCCGAAATACCACAGCAGCGCCAGCAGCGTTGCGCCCACCGAGACCAGGTTGACTGGAGCCATCACCGCCGCGTAGCGCGCAAAGCCGATGTCGAAATAGTCGGCCGAGACAATGTTGACCAGGTTCGAGACCACCAGCGGCAGGCTGGCGGTGTCGGCGATGAAGCCGGCGGCCATCACGAATGCCAGCGTGGCCTTGGGCGAAAAACGCAGCGCCAGCAGCATGGCAATCACGATCGGGGTCAGGATCAGCGCCGCGCCGTCATTGGCGAACAGGGCGGCCACGGCTGCCCCCAGCAGCACCAGCAGCACGAACAGCTTGCGCCCGCTCCCGCCGCCCCAGCGCGCGACGTGCAGCGCTGCCCATTCGAAAAAGCCTGCCTTGTCGAGCAGCAGGCTGATGATGATGACGGCGATGAAGGCGCCGGTGGCGTTCCATACGATGTTCCACACCACCGGGATGTCGGAAACCTGGATCACACCGGCCAGCAGGGCGGCTGCGGCGCCAATCGACGCGCTCCAGCCAATCCCGAGGCCGCGCGGCTGCCAGATTACAAGAATGAGGGTAGCGATAAATATGATGAAAGCGACAAGCACTGGATCAGTCCTCTTGTTTTTGTTGTGGGCAGTTGACGCCAAGGACCGGAGAACATGGCTCGCCGCCACAGCAGTTTTCGGTGAGAAAAGCGATGAGCGCGTTCATGGAGGTCGTGTCGGCGGCGTAGATGACGAAGCGGCCTTCCTGGCGTGAGGTCACCAGGCCGGCGTGCGACAGTTCCTTCAGGTGGAAGGAGAGGGAGGAAGGGGCAAGGCCCAACTGTTCCGCGATCTTGCTGGCGGCGACGCCTTCAGGCCCGGCCTGGATCAGCAGCCGGAATACGGCCAGCCGTGATTCCTGAGCCAGTGCGGCAAGCGCGGCTAGTGCGTTTTTCGTATGCATGGCATCTTGAATGATTAATTCCAAAGTTCGATAATAATCGAAGTGTTGAATGGGAGTAAAGGGAAATCGCGCGGGATGGGGGATGCAGCGGGGTGTTGCGAAATGGGGTTCCCGCCTGCGAGGCTGTCGCAAAAGGGTCGGCAGATCTCAAATTAGCTACATTAACCCCGTCATTCCCGCGCAGGCGGGAATCCCATTTAGCTGCTGTGACGCGGCGAAATTAGGTTCCCGCCTGCGCGGGAACGACGGGTTTTTGGTCTTCATCGAAGCCCGTTTGGCGTTTTGCGACAGCCTCCTGCGCGGGAAGTCGGTTTCGCCAATGGCGGAAACGATGAGGTCTCCTCCTGCGCGGGGACCCCGTCGATCTACTCGGTCACAACGCCCGCATTGTGAGCCTGCTCGTCCGCGTGATACGAGCTGCGCACCATCGCGCCCACGGCGGCGTGCGCGAAGCCCATCTTGTACGCTTCCTGCTCGAACATCTTGAATACGTCCGGATGCACGTAGCGGCGCACCGGCAGGTGGTCGCCCGACGGCGCCAGGTACTGGCCGATGGTCAGCATCTCGACGTTGTGGGCGCGCAGGTCGCGCATCACCTGCAGGATCTCTTCGTCGGTCTCGCCCAGGCCCACCATGATGCCGGACTTGGTCACGGCGTCCGGATACTGCGCCTTGAAGTCGCGCAGCAGTTCGAGCGAGTGGGTGTAATCGGCCCCCGGGCGCGCTTCCTTGTACAGGCGCGGCACGGTTTCGAGGTTGTGGTTCAGCACATCCGGCAGGCCTTCCTTGAAGATGGCGATCGCCTTGGCCAGGCGGCCGCGGAAGTCGGGCACCAGCACCTCGATGCGGGTCTTGGGCGACAGTTCGCGCGTCTTCTGGATGCACTCGACGAAGTGGCCGGCGCCGCCGTCGCGCAGGTCGTCCCGGTCCACCGAGGTGATCACCACGTACGACAGGCGCAGCTCGGCGATGGTCTTGGCCAGGTTGGCCGGCTCGTTCACGTCGAGCGGATCGGGCCGGCCGTGGCCGACGTCGCAGAACGGGCAGCGGCGCGTGCACTTGTCGCCCATGATCATGAAGGTCGCGGTGCCCTTGCCGAAGCATTCGCCGATGTTCGGGCAGCTCGCTTCTTCGCACACCGTCACCAGCTTGTTGGCGCGCAGGACGTCCTTGATTTCGTAGAACCGGGTCGAGGCCGATGCCGCCTTCACGCGGATCCAGTCCGGCTTCTTGAGCCGCTCGACCTGCGCCAGCGGCACGATCTTGATCGGGATGCGCGCCGTCTTGCTGGCGCCTTTTTGCTTTTCGGTGGCGTCGTATGCGGGGGCGGTGCCGTTATCGGTTTCGGAAGTCATTTGGCTGCGTGCCCAGTCGGGCTTAAGTTATGTTGTTCGGTTCGCACTGCGGCTCGGGCGTGGCAAGCTGGCACACCAGTGCATGCGCCAGCGCCTGCTGCACATCGGCCAGCGCGGCGTCGACGCCCATGGTGCGCATGTCGACCGTCTCCAGGCCCGAATAGCCGCAGGGGTTAATCCAGGAAAATGGGGACAGGTCCATCGCGACATTGAGCGACATGCCGTGGTAGGTACAGCCATTGCCGCGCACCTTGAGGCCGAGCGCGGCAATTTTCGCGCCCTTGCGCGGCCCTTCTGCGACGTAGATGCCGGGCGCGCCTGCAATGCGCTCACCGGCAAGATTATACGCCGCCAGCACATCGATGATGGCTTGCTCGATTTTCGTGACAAATTGGCGGGCGTACAGTTTGCCGCCGGGCTTGTTGCGGCGCAGGTCCATCAGCAGGTAAATGACCACCTGCCCGGGCCCGTGGAAGGTGACTTCGCCGCCCCGGTCGGTCTGGATGATGGGGATCGAATGGGCCGGGATGCCGGGGCCGGCCAGCAGGTGGCCGCGGTCGGCGCCCAGGCCGAGCGTAAACACGGGCGGGTGCTCGACGATCCATAGTTCGTCGGGGGTGTCGGGCGCGCGCGCGTCGGTGAAGGCGCGCATCGCGGTAAAGGTGGGCTCGTACTCGACGCGGCCAAGGTCGCGCACGATCGCCGCGCCGGATGCTGGAGTGGACATGGGTGCTTGGCGGGGGCCGCTCACATCACGATCTTGACCATCGGGTGGCTGGACAGGGCGCGATACAGGTCGTCGAGCTGGGCGCGGCTGGTGGCGCGCACCATCACGGTCAGCCCGGTGTAGTTGCCCTTGGCCGAAGGCCGCACTTCCATGCGGCCGATATGGAAGGTCGGATCGAACTCGAGCACCACGTCGACGATGGTGGCGGCGAAGTCCTCATGCGTGGCGCCCATCACCTTGATCGGGAAGTCGCTTGGGTATTCGATAAGGGAATCGGCTGTCGGGGGCATAGGAAATCCAGTTCAAGAGTAAATCACTGCGGGGCGCCCCGTCGGGACGGTCCGCACAGTCGTATTGTAGCAATGTGGGGAGGTCGGCGCAGTTCCCGGCCAAGACCGCCAGGGTCGGGGGTTTGGAATGGGGCGCGTCACTGGAACAGCATCGCCCAAAAAAAAGCCAGCTTGCGGCCGGCTTAAAACTATTTCCATCTCGGGGAAAATAGCAGGGACGAATCGCTAACACCGGAGAAACCCGCTCGGCTGGCGGCTGCTGCCGCCACGCCTCGCTGGTGATGCCACTGTATCGATACGCCCCGCCTTGCACCAACGTAATGTGACGAAATGCATTTTTCGCGGACTGGATGACAGAAATGGGGGGCTGAAGCGGTCTTCACCACGCTGTCGCTAGCGCCGGTCGGCGCCCTCCTTGCGCTCGTCAATACGGCGCTGGCGCTCCGCCTTCGCCGCGTCCTGGTTGACCGGAGCCTGCGCCGCCGGGGCTTGCGCAGGCGCCGCCTGGCGCGCAACCGGTGCCTGTGG
>JBAQKU010000422.1:0-4745 GCA_049301315.1 Telluria sp. | reverse complement strand
CGCCAGCACCAGGCCGGCGCGCGCAATGCCGGCGTCGTAGGCGCGCTCATACCACAGCGCGAGCGGTTGCGCGCTCTGGCAAGCGAGCTCGAACGGAATATGGATGCCGATCAGTTCCCATGCCTGTGCGCAGCCCTGGCGCGCGGCGCGGTCGAGCCAGTGCAGTGCGGTGGGCAAGCTCTTGGGCAAGCTGGCGCTGCCGCACAGGTAGCGCTTGCCCAGTTCGAGCTGGGCCTCGACCTGCCCGGCGCGCGCGCCGCGGATCACTCCTAGTTCTTCACGATTTGCCATCGTTTATGTAATAACATCGATTCATAGAGGAAACAGCATTCCGGAGAGTTTGTTACAAAGCCGGGGCGCGCGATGCGGACCTGCGCGTGAAAACGGAACGCCATGGGTGTTCCGTATGACGGGCCGCGCTCGCGGCGAGTGGTCCGGTTATCCAAGTCTAAGGTACCGCCGCACGCCCTCTGCCCCGAACCGAGCATTTATTGATATTGCGCAAACATCGGTCCGGTCCGTTTCGCCTGCCCGCCACGCGCGCGTGGAGGTGGCAATTGTGGCTTTCATGCACGCGGAGTTTCAAAAATACAACAGCTCTATTGGAATTATTAGCTTTCCACCTAGCGGAACCATCATAATTGACCAATCAGGAAATATTTATGCCACTAGCAATTAAGGTTCAATCCTGGCGAGCGTTTAGCGACCAAGTCTCAACACTCTACCGATCTATCGTTTCACATTCACAAGGACTATTACATGAAAAAATCACTGTTGGCTCTGGCACTTCTGGGCGCATTCGCCGGTGTTGCACAAGCACAATCTTCGGTTCAGATCTACGGCACGATCGACGCTGGCCTGATCAAGCGCACCGACCAGAGCGTGGCGATGGGCAAACGTGCTAACAACACACTCGGCTTCAAGGGCACGGAAGAACTGGGCAGCGGCCTGAAAGCCCTGTTCCAACTGGAAATTCGCTACGAGCCGGATACCGGCACGATCGAACAAGGTGCCGGCGGCGTCACGCGCCCACTGTTCCAGGGCCAGAGCCGGGTCGGCCTGCAGGGCGACTTCGGTATGGTTCGCCTGGGCCGCGGCCTGACCGCATTCCAGGAAAGCAGCGCCGCTTTCGAACCTTGGCACGGCGTGCCTAGCCCGGCCGGTTTCCAGACCGACCTGACCGTCGCTGGCGGCTACACCTCCGACCCGCTCGGTTCGCCAGGCAACTCGACCAACCGTTTCTCGAACGCGCTGTTCTACAACTCGCCAGTCTTTAGCGGCTTCCAGGTCAACACCACGGTCGCCACCAAGGAAACCAGCAACACCGTCGCCGTCATCGGCCGCGGCACCAGCGCAGCACCGCAATACCGCGTCGGCGGCGAAGCGTCGGCCAACCCGTTCTCGATCTCGACCACCTACAAGAACGGTCCTGTCGCAGCCATGCTGGCCTTCGAGCGCAATGCCATCGAGACCAAGCTGTGGTCGATCGCCGGCTCCATGAATGTCGTTCCCGACCTGAAACTGATGGCATCGTACAGCCGCCAGGACCGCGGCCACACCGAGCTGATCAACGAAGAGACCAAGGCATGGGTCCTGGGCGCGAACTACACCATGGGCGCGAGCAAGATCCTGGCCGGTTACGGCCAGAAGAAGCCGGATGGCCAGGTCACGACCAAGCAGTTCTCGCTCGGTTACGAGTACAGCCTGTCGAAGCGCACCTACGTGTACGCCGACGCATCGCGCAAGAAGGCTGCTGCCAGCATCAACCACTTCGCCGTTGGCGTGAACCACTCTTTCTGATTTGACGCGGGGCGACTGCCCCGCATTCAAATCCGATCCGAACAAGGGCGAACATGGACAACCATCTTCGCCCTTGTTGCATCTGCACCGGGCGGCTGGCGCCAGGATCATTTTGTGTCATTTTCGCAACCGGCGGACTGAGCACTCTCTGGCTTTCTGTACAAGCTTGAGGAACGATGGCATATTGGACAAAACGAATTAGTACGCACGTTCGTTTTTCTGGATCATTTATCTTTGGAGACGCAATGAAAACAAAATTACTCGCTGGTGTAATCGCTACCTGTTTTGCCGCCCCTGTCATGGCGCAGTCAAGTGTGACGCTGTATGGTATCGCCGACGCCGGCGTGATGTATTCAAAGGGCACGGGGACCAAAATCGTGAGCGGTATCGCCGACGGGTCGCGCCTGGGCGTCAAAGGTACTGAAGACATCGGCAACGGCTACAAGGCCATCTTCAATCTGGAAGCGCGCGTGGAACTCGACACCGGCAGCCAGAAGCCGACCCTGATCAACGACAACCAGGGCCTGTACCTGACGCGCGGCATGGGCGCGCTGCCGGCACCTGTATTGGCCGGCATCCGCACCGCCTTCCAGCCCAAGGGCGCGCCGGCGGTCAATCCGGAAGGGGCGCTGTTCGACCGCACCGCCATGGTCGGCCTGATCACCCCGGTCGGCGCGGTCCTGCTCGGGCGCATGTACACCCCTGGCTATGAAGTGTTCGCCGCCTCGGACGCGTTCGAAGTGGGCACCGCCGGCACCTGGGGCACCATCACCGGCGGCACCGCCGGCTTCACCGCGCTGGGCGCGGACATCCGCTCGCAGAAATCGATCCAGTACCGCATCGCCGTGCCGTCGGGCTTCGGCGCCGCGCTCATGTACGGCGGCAAGAATTCCGGCTACCTCGGCCGTTACAACAAGTTCTGGGGCGCCAACGCGGTCTACAAGGCCAACGGTTTCGATGTCGGCGTCGGCTACAACCGCGGTTACGACCAGTCCGACCGTATCAGCCTGGTCACCAAGACCGTGGGCGGCTCCTGGACCGTCGGCAACTTCAAGCTGTTCGCCGGCTACCACGACCAGGTCAACCGCAACTCGGTGCTGCTGCGCGAATACATCGGCGGCTACGACGCGCAGATCGGGCCGATGCTGGCGCCGCTGGGCGCAGCCACCGCTGGCGCGCTGCGCAACATCTTCGTGACCAACATCTCGCGCAACACCCAGATCGACGCCAACAGCGCCCAGGTCGGCCTGCACTACCGCATGGGCCCGGGGCGCCTGATGGCCTCGGCCGCACGCCAGAACGACCGCAGCGCGTCCAACAGCGATGCCAGCCTGTTCGCGCTCGGCTACGACTACAACCTGTCCAAGCGCACCGACATCTACACCGTGGTCGCGTATATCAACAACACCAACGAGGCGCAGTACGCGCCGGGCGCCGCCAGCGCCCCGGGCGGCTTCATGAAGACGCCGGGCGAGAACGGCCGTGCGTTCCAGGTCGGCATGCGCCACCGCTTCTGATCCGGCACCCCGGCAGTACCCAGGAAAGACGCCCGCGGGCTTCTTTTTTGTGTGCGCGCGCGCGCCGCCAACGTTTGCACTGCCGGCCCCGACAGTCGGTTAGAATTGCGTTTGCCATCGCGCCCTCCCACTTTCACGGACCCCACACTTCAATGATCGCTTCGCCGGACTCCCTCGCTGTCGCCCAATACCTGGCCGACAATCCGCATTTTTTCGAAGAGCATGCAGGCCTGCTGGGCCAGGTCAGGCTGTCGAGCCCCCTGACCGGCAAGGCCGTCTCGCTGCAGGAACGCCAGATGGAGGTGATGCGCGACAAGTACAAAGCGCTTGAACTGCGCATGGCCGAGCTGATCCGCACGGCGCAGGACAATGCCGCCATCGGCAGCCGCTTCCACGCCTGGACCTGCGAACTGCTGGCCGCGCGCCAGGACGCGAGCCTGGCGCACACGCTGCTCGATGGCCTGAAACAGCACTTCGCGGTGCCCCAGGCCACCTTGCGCCTGTGGGACATCGCGCCGGAGCACGACGCCAGCTGGTTCGTGCAGGGCGTCTCGGACGATGCGCGCATCTTCGCCAACAGCCTGCTCGCTCCCTATTGCGGCAGCAATCACGATTTCGAAGCGGTGCGCTGGCTCGACGACCCGGCCAGCGTGCACTCGACCGTGATTGTGCCGTTGCGCCGCGCCGATGCCGCGTTCGGCCTGCTGATCCTCGGCTCGCCCGACCCTGAACGCTTCAGCGCCACCATGGCCACCGATTTCCTGCACCAGATCGGCGCCACCGCCAGCGCGGCGCTGGCCCGCCTGCGCAGCTAGGACTGGCGTGACGGACGCGGGCCACGCCACGCCGGACTGGGTCGGGCAGTATCTCGGCCAGCTCAGCGCCGAGCGCCGGCTCTCGCCCCACACCACCGGCGCCTACCGGCGCGACCTGCACGAACTGGCGCTGCTGGCCGGCGGCTGCGACTGGACCGCGCTCGGCCATGGCGATATCCGCCGCTTCAGCGCGCGCCTGCACGCACAGGGCCTGAGCCCGCGCTCGATCGCGCGCAAGCTGTCGAGCTGGCGCGGCTTTTTCGCGTGGCTCTCGGGCCAGTTGCCGCTCGCTGCCAATCCGGTCGCTGCGGTGCGCGCACCCAAGCGTTCCAAGCCGCTGCCCAAGGCCTTGTCGGTGGACGATGCGGTGCACCTGGTCAGCAGCGCGGCGCACCCGCTGGCCCAGCCTGAACCGGCCGAGCTGTGCAACCGCGCGATGTTCGAGCTGATGTATTCAAGCGGCTTGCGGGTATCCGAACTGACCGGCCTCGACCTGGTCTATGCCAAGGGCGGCCCCGGCCAGCCGGGCTCGCTCGGCTGGCTCGACCTCGATGCGCGCGAAGTGCTGGTCACCGGCAAGGGCAACAAGATACGCACGGTGCCGGTCGGGGCC
>JBAQKU010000421.1:0-11345 GCA_049301315.1 Telluria sp. | reverse complement strand
GAGTCCCAAACCGTGTTCCCCGCAGGGGGAACACTCCTACTACTCAATGCTGGCGGAGCGGACGGGACTCGAACCCGCGACCCCCGACGTGACAGGCCGGTATTCTAACCAACTGAACTACCACTCCTGAATCTGTGTATTTTTTGGCGGAGCGGACGGGACTCGAACCCGCGACCCCCGACGTGACAGGCCGGTATTCTAACCAACTGAACTACCGCTCCTAAAAATACGGGTACTGCATATTTGGCTGGTGGGGGCTGAGAGGCTCGAACTCCCGACCTACGCCTTGTAAGGGCGCCGCTCTACCAACTGAGCTAAGCCCCCAAGTACACTGCAACTTACCGGTGCCGCCAAATATTCTCGATGTTTGTCACCACATCGAAGGACATTAGTTTACAGCATCTTTGAGTGCTTTGCCAGCTTTAAATTTGGGAACGCGGGCCGCTTTGATCTTGATCGCTTCCTTGGTGCGCGGGTTGCGTCCGGTGCGTGCGGCGCGTTCGCCAACCGAGAACGTGCCGAAGCCAACCAGGGTCACGCTGTCGTTCTTTTGGAGGCTGGCAGTGACCGCTTCGATCACTGCGTCGAGTGCGCGCGTGGCCGACGCTTTTGTGATGTCCGCCGATTTTGCGATTTCTTCGATCAATTCCGTTTTGTTCACTCGTATCCCCGTCGTTGTGTTGCACAGCGCGTATTAAACAAGGCGCCATCTCTTGTGTCAAGCGCTGCCAAGGCGCGCCCGACGTAAAACAAGCGCCCAAGGGCGCTTGTCTGGTGCCGCGCTACCGCGCAGCCTTAGTGCTTGACCACCTCTGCCTGGCCCTCGCTCTGGGCTGCGGCGACGGCGGCCACGGCGGCCACTTCCACCACTGCCTGCGGCTGGCGCTCCAGTGCGATCTCAAGCACTTTGTCGATCCAGCGCACCGGAACGATCTCGAGCTTGTTTTTCACGTTGTCCGGAATGTCGGCCAGGTCCTTCACGTTCTGCTCGGGGATCAGGACCGTCTTGATTCCGCCGCGATGCGCCGCCAGCAGTTTCTCTTTCAGCCCGCCGATCGGCAGCACTTCGCCGCGCAGCGTGATCTCGCCCGTCATCGCCACATCGGCGCGTACCGGGATGCCGGTAAAGACCGATACCAGCGCGGTCGTCATCGCGATACCGGCGGACGGTCCGTCCTTCGGCGTCGCGCCTTCCGGCACGTGGATGTGAATGTCGCTCTTTTCGAACACGTCATTCTTGATGCCGAGCCGGTTGGCGCGCGAACGCACCACGGTGCGCGCCGCTTCGATCGATTCCTTCATCACGTCGCCCAGGGTACCGGTGCGGATCACGCCGCCCTTGCCGGGCATTGCCACCGCTTCGATGGTGAGCAGGTCGCCGCCCACTTCGGTCCAGGCAAGACCGACCACCTGGCCGATCTGGTTTTCCTTTTCGGCCACACCGAAATCGTAGCGCCGCACGCCGAGGAACTTGTCGATGTTCTTGCCGCTGACCGCGACCTTCTTGTCGGATTTTTTCAGCAGCAGCATCTTGACGACCTTGCGGCAGATCTTCGAGATTTCACGCTCGAGCGAACGCACGCCCGCTTCCCGCGTGTAATAGCGAATGATGTCGCGCAGCGCCGATTCGGCCACCGAGATCTCATCTTCCTTCAGCCCGTTCGCCTTGATCTGCTTGGGCAGCAGGTAGCGCTGCGCAATGCTGGTCTTTTCGTCCTCGGTGTAACCGGACAGGCGGATCACTTCCATCCGGTCCAGCAGCGCCGGCGGGATGTTGAACGAGTTCGAGGTCGCCACGAACATCACGTCCGACAGGTCGAAGTCGACTTCGATGTAGTGGTCCGAGAAGGTGTGGTTCTGCTCCGGATCGAGCACCTCGAGCAGGGCCGAGGAAGGATCGCCGCGGAAATCGGCACCCATCTTGTCGACTTCGTCGAGCAGGAACAGGGGATTGCGCACGCCGACCTTCGACAGGCTTTGCAGGATCTTGCCGGGCATCGAGCCGATGTAGGTACGGCGGTGTCCGCGGATCTCCGCTTCGTCGCGCACGCCGCCCAGCGCCATGCGCACGAACTTGCGGTTGGTGGCGCGTGCGATGGACTGGCCGAGCGAGGTCTTGCCCACGCCGGGAGGCCCGACGAAGCACAGGATCGGCGCCTTGAGCTTGTCGACCCGTTGCTGGACCGCGAGGTATTCCAGGATGCGTTCC
The DNA here is from genome assembly GCA_049301315.1 of Telluria sp. Lineage (GTDB taxonomy): Bacteria > Pseudomonadota > Gammaproteobacteria > Burkholderiales > Burkholderiaceae_D > JBAQKU01. The sequence continues at coordinate 9,136 of JBAQKU010000421.1, read as the reverse complement.
TTGACCTTGTCGAGCCCGTAGTGGTCGCCCTCGAGCACTTTCTCGGCGTTGGTCAAATCGTTATTGACCTTCGATTTCTTTTTCCACGGCAGGTTGACCAGGGTGTCGATGTAGTTGCGCACCACGGTCGCCTCGGCCGACATCGGGGACATCAGCTTGAGCTTCTTGAGTTCGTTGGTGGCCTTGTCGAGCGCCTCCTTCGGCATCTTGGCCGCGATCACCTTTTTCTCGAGTTCGTCGATGTCGGCGCCATCTTCGCCTTCGCCCAGCTCTTTCTGGATCGCTTTGACTTGCTCGTTGAGGTAGTACTCGCGCTGCGATTTTTCCATCTGGCGCTTGACGCGCCCGCGAATGCGTTTTTCCACCTGCAGGATATCGAGTTCGCCTTCAAGCTGGCCGAGCAGATGCTCGAGGCGCTTGGCGACGTTGAAGATCTCGAGTATCACCTGTTTCTGTTCGAGCTTGAGCGGCAGGTGCGCGGCGACCGTGTCGGCCAGGCGGCCGGCGTCGTCGATGCCGGCCAGCGAAGCGAGGATCTCGGGCGGGATTTTCTTGTTCAGTTTGACGTACTGGTCGAACTGCTGGACGATCGCGCGGCGCATCGCCTCGACCTCGGAGTCGTCGCCGATTTCCGATGCGATCGGGGTCAGGTCGGCGATGAAATGGGTCGGCGCGTCGCTGATGTGGTTGATACGTGCGCGCTGGGCGCCTTCGACCAGGACCTTGACGGTGCCGTCGGGCAGCTTAAGCATTTGCAGGATATTGGCCACGCAACCGATCTCGTAGATGTCGGACGGGGACGGCTCGTCCTTGGCGGCGGCCCTTTGGGCGGCCAGCATGATGCTCTTGCCCTGCTCCATCGCGGCTTCCAGCGCCTTGATCGACTTCGGACGGCCGACGAACAGTGGTATCACCATATGCGGGAAGACGACCACGTCGCGCAACGGCAGTAAGGGCAGCGTCGTTTGCTCGGTTAAATTGGAAGTTGTCATGGCATACCTTATAAAAAGCGTGTTTACGATGTTGGCACTCGCTGCCAAAACACAAGACCGCCGGAAGAAAAATATTCCAACAAGTATTTTAGTTAATCACCAACTTGATCGAAACAAAAACGGTTGATCCAAAAGAATTAAAAAGCATCAAATAAAAAAGCCACCGCGCAACGGGCAGCTGCGAGTGGCTTTTCGATTGAAGCCCGATTCTTTTATTGAGGTAAATTGTACCGCCAAGAATTAAGGATTCAAACCCCTTTCGTTGTGTGCGCACGGCACATTTTCAATTTTCTCCGGATGCCTTGGCCGATTCGCTGTAAATCAGTAAAGGTTTCGCGCCGTTCGTGATCGTATTCTCATCAATAACCACTTTGACGACATTCTGCTGATTCGGCAATTCGTACATTACATCGAGTAATGCGTGTTCCAAAATGGAACGCAAACCACGCGCACCGGTTTTGCGCGCCAATGCTTTTCGTGCAATTGCGTGCAAGGCGGCCGGGCGAATTTCAAGTTCGGCGCCTTCCATTTCGAGCAGCTTGGAATACTGTTTAATCAAGGCATTTTTCGGCTCGATCAGGATCTGGATCAGCGCTTCCTCGGTCAGTTCGCTCAAGGTCGCCACCACCGGCAGGCGCCCGACCAGTTCGGGAATCAGGCCGAACTTGATCAGGTCTTCCGGTTCGGCTTCGAGCAGCACGTCCGACAGCGCGCGCTGGCTCTGGCTCTTGACGCTGGCCGAGAAGCCGATCCCGCTCTTTTCGGAGCGGTTCTGGATGATCTTGACGAGGCCGTCGAACGCGCCGCCGCAGATGAACATGATGTTGGTCGTGTCGATCTGGACGAAGTCCTGGTTCGGGTGCTTGCGCCCGCCTTGCGGCGGCACCGATGCCATGGTGCCTTCGATCAGCTTGAGCAGCGCCTGCTGCACGCCCTCGCCCGAGACGTCGCGCGTGATCGAGGGATTGTCGGACTTGCGCGAGATCTTGTCGATTTCATCGATGTAGACGATGCCGCGCTGGGCCTTCTCGACTTCGTAGTTGCAGCTTTGCAGCAGCTTCTGGATGATGTTCTCGACGTCCTCGCCCACATAGCCCGCTTCGGTCAGGGTGGTCGCGTCGGCGATCACGAACGGCACGTTGAGCATGCGCGCGAGCGTTTGCGCCAGCAAGGTCTTGCCCGAGCCGGTAGGCCCGACCAGCAAGATGTTGCTCTTGGCCAGTTCGACGTCGTCCTTCTTGCCGAGGTGCTTGAGACGCTTGTAATGGTTGTAGACCGCCACCGACAGGATGCGCTTGGCGGTCTGCTGCCCGATCACGTACTGGTCGAGCAGTGCGGCGATCTCGTGCGGGGTCGGCAGGTCCGACTTGGCGCCGGCCACCGATTCGACGTTCGAGGTCTCGTCGCGGATGATGTCGTTGCACAGGTCGATGCACTCGTCGCAGATGAACACGGACGGTCCTGCGATGAGTTTCTTGACCTCGTGCTGGCTCTTGCCGCAGAAAGAGCAGTACAGAAGTTTTTCGCCGCTGGAGGATTTTTTGTCTGACATGGGGCAGGTTTCTTTTCGATTGCAATAAATATAACGCGAATACGGAGGCGCACATCGGTGCGCACAACTGCCATGCTACCCGAAATAAAAACGAAACGCCCGAACGTTGTCGCGCCCGGGCGTTTTTTCACTTGAACCGTTGTGGGTACATCAAGCGCGGGTGGTCAACACTTTGTCGATCAGACCATATTCGGCAGCCTCGTCGCCCGACATGAAACGGTCGCGGTCGGTATCCTTGTGGATCTGCTCCATGGTCTTGCCGGTGCGCTCGGCCAGCAGCCGGTTCAGGCGCTCGCGCAGGTACAGGATTTCCTTGGCCTGGATTTCGATGTCCGAGGCCTGCCCTTGCGAGCCGCCCGAAGGCTGGTGAATCATGATGCGCGAGTTCGGCAAGGAGAAACGCTTGCCGTTGGCGCCGGCGGCCAGCAGGAACGCGCCCATCGAGGCGGCCATGCCGGTGCACAGCGTGGACACGTCCGGCTTGATGAAGTTCATCGTGTCGAAAATGGCCAGTCCGGCCGACACCGAACCGCCCGGCGAGTTGATGTAGAGCGAAATATCCTTGTCGGGATTCTCGCTCTCGAGGAACAGCAGCTGGGCCACGATCAGGTTGGCCATCTGGTCGTTGACAGGACCGACCAGGAAAATCACGCGCTCCTTGAGCAGACGCGAGTAAATATCATAGGCGCGTTCGCCGCGGCCGCTCTGTTCCACCACCATCGGCACGAGGCCGAGTGCTTGTGTGTCCAATGCCGGATTTCGGTTCATACCTGTCTCTTTCCTTGTTAGGAGCTGATAACGACGCTCAAGCCTGGGCGTTGCTGCCCATCAATTCGTCGAAGGCCACCGCCTTGGTGCCGACCTTCGCCTTGCCGAGCACATAGTTGACGACGTTTTCCTCTAATACAAGGGCTTCGATCTCGCCGAGACGGCGGCGGTCGCTGTAGTAGTACTTGAGCACTTCACGCGGGTCTTCGTAGCTCTGGGCAAAATCCTCGATCTGTGCCTTGACCTGCTCAGGGGTTGCCTGCAGCGCGTTGTCGGCCACCAGCTGCGACAGGATCAGGCCCAGGCGCACCCGGCGCTCCGCCTTGGTCGCGAACAATTCTTGTGGGAATGGCATGTTTTTCACATCCATGCCGCGCTGCGCCATGTCCTGGAGGGTCATGTCGGCCAGGCGTTCCGATTCCTGGGCGATCATCGCCTTCGGCACTTCCATCTCGGTGGCCGCCAGCAGCGCGTCCATCACGGCTTCCTTGTTGCGCGCCTTGACGCGGCCGGCAACTTCACGCTCGAGGTTGACCTTGATGTCGGCGCGCATCTTGTCCAGGTCGCCGTCTTGCATGCCCAGCGATTTGGCGAATTCGGCATCGATTTCCGGCAGGTGCGCCCATTCGAGCTTTTTCAGGGTGATGGTGAACTCGGCGGTCTTGCCGGCCACGTCCTTGCCATGGTAATCCTCGGGGAAAGCCATGCTGAAGGTCTTGGCCTCGCCCACTTTCAGGCCGACCGTGGCCGCTTCGAATTCAGGCAGCATGCGCCCTTCGCCGAGCACGAAGGCGTAGTCTTCGGCTTTACCGCCCGGAAATTCGACGCCGTCGATGGTGCCCACGAAGTCGACCGTGACGCGGTCGCCGGCCTGTGCGCTCTGGTCCGCGCCGCCGTCGCCGTGTTCGCCGGCTTCGCCCTTGGTGTGGTAATGCACGCGCTGCTTGCGCAGGATGTCGAGGGTCTTGTCGATTTCCGCGTCCGACACCTCGGCCTCGACGGTTTCGATCTCGACGCCGGACAGGTCGCCCACGACGACTTCGGGATACACCTCGAAGGTCGCGTCGAAGCTGAGCACGCCTTCAGGGCTGTCTTCCTTTGGTTCGATTGTTGGAAAGCCGGCAACGCGCAGCGCGTTTTCATTGGCGGCGTCATTGAAGGCGCGGCCGACGCGGTCGTTGAGCACGTCCGATTCGATCTGGTAGCCGTACTGCTGCGCAACCATTTTCAACGGAACCTTGCCCGGACGGAAGCCAGGAGCCTTGGCCGTCTTGGCCCGCTGTTTCAAGCGCTTGTCAACTTCCGTACGGACCTCAGTCAGCGGAAAAGAGATCGTCAAGCGACGTTCGAGTTTACCCAGGGTTTCGACTGCAGTTGCCATTATAAAAATCGTCCAAAAAATTATACAGTTCGTGGTGCGAGGAGGGGGACTCGAACCCCCACACCATTGCTGGCGTCAGGACCTAAACCTGGTGCGTCTACCAATTTCGCCATCCTCGCGCATATTTGCATCAGACAGCGGATCTGAATGCGCATAAATGCAAAGGGCGCCCGACGATGAAACCGGCCGCCCTGCACTGCCTTGGTTAGGGGCTACTACATCAACCCGGTATTTTACTGGATTTTCTGACACGCCGGGCGTTTTTTGATCCGCGAGCCCGGGCCGCGCATGCGCTGCGCCGAGGACGACAACTTAGCCACCCGCCTCGTTCCCCCGAAGGCGCGTGTCGCGAAAGGGATGACGGAATCTCGTTAGCACCTTCAACACCGTCGTTCCCGCCATTGGCGAAACCGACTTCCCGCGAAGGCGGGAACCCCATTTAGCTGCTGTGACGCGGCGAAATTAGGGGGAAGTCATGCAGTGCATGAGTTCCCGCCTTCGCGGGAACGACGGTTCTCGACTGCGCGCAATGTCTTCGCCCGCACGCACGCTACTTGGGCGCCGGCTTTTTGACCCGGAACCAGGCCGCATACAGCGCCGGCAGGAACAGCAATGTGAGCGCCGTGGCCACGATCAGCCCGCCCATGATGGCGACCGCCATCGGGCCCCAGAACACCGAGCGCGACAACGGAATCATCGCCAGCGCGGCGGCCGCCGCGGTCAGGATGATGGGACGCGCGCGCCGCACCGCCGACTCGACGATCGCGTCCCATGGTTCGGCGCCGTTGCGGATGTCCTGCTCGATCTGGTCGACCAGGATCACCGAGTTGCGGATGATCATGCCGAACAGCGCGATCACGCCCAGGTTGGCGACGAAGCCGAACGGACGGCCCAGGATCAGCAGCGCCATCGCGGCCCCGGCCACCCCCAGCGGTCCGGTCAGGAACACCAGCAGCGCGCGCGAAAAGCTGTGCAGCTGCAGCATCAGCAAGGTAAACACGATGAACAGCACCAGCGGCACGTTGGCCGCGATCGAGGCTTCGGCCGCGCTGCTGTCGGCCGCGGCCCCGGCCAGCGCGACCGTGTAGCCGGCCGGCAGCGCAGCGCGCAGCGCAACGAGTTTCTCGCCGATCTGGGTCGACACGGTCGGCCCCTGGATCCCGTCGACCACGTCGGACTGCACCGTGATGGCCCACTCGCGCCCCTCGCGCCACACCACGCCCGGCTCCCACACGAAGCTGGCGCGCGCGATCTGCGAGATGGTGACCGGCTTGCCCGATGCGGTCGGCAGGTTGGTGTCATTGAGCACCGACATGGTGGCGCGCTCCTCGAGCGGCTGGCGCACCAGGATCTCGATCAGCTTATTGCCTTCGCGGAACTGGCCGACCGGCGTGCCCGACAGGATCGTATTGGCCGTGCGCATCACGCTTTGCGAGGTCACGCCGAGCGCACGCAGCTTGTCCTGGTCCAGATCGAGGCGCAGCACCTTGACCGACTCGTTCCAGTTGTCGTTGACCCCGACCGCGTTCGGGTTGGCGCGCATGATCTGCTTGACCTGGTCGGCCAGGTCGCGCACGGTGGCCATCTCGGGCCCGGCCACCCGGAACTGCACCGGGTAAGGCACGGGCGGGCCGTTGGGCAGCATCTTGACGCGCCCGCGCACCTCGGGGAAGTCGTTCTTGAACAGCTCGATGATCTTCTGGCGCAGCCCTTCGCGGCTGGCCAGGTCCTTGGGCAGCACCACGATCTGGGCCACGTTCGTCTGCGGGAAGATCTGGTCGAGCGGCAGGTAGAAACGCGGGCTGCCGGTGCCCACGTAACTGGTATAGCTCTCCACGTTGGCCTGCTTGCCGATGAAGGCTTCGAATTTTTTCACCTGCGCTTCGGTCGCGCTGAAAGCGGCGCCTTCGGGCAGCCACATCTCGACCATCAGTTCGGGACGGCTCGAATCGGGGAAGAACTGCTTCTCGATGAACTTGAAGCCGAACACGCCCAGCGCGAACACGCCCAGCGTCAGCGCGATGGTGGTCTTGCGCCATTCGACGCACCAGTTGACGAGGCTGCGAAAGCGCTGGAACATCGGCGTATTGAACACCTCGTGAGCGCTCTCGCCGGGCGCGTGCGGCCTGACCTTGAGCAGCACGTAGCCGATATACGGCGTAAACAGCACCGCGACCACCCACGAAATGAGCAGTGCCAGCGCATTGACCGAGAACATCGAGAACGTGTATTCCCCGGCCTGCGACTTGGCCAGCCCGATCGGCAGGAAGCCGGCCGCGGTGATCAGGGTGCCGGTCAACATCGGCATCGCGGTCGAGGTGTAGGCGAAGGTGGCCGCCTCGAAGCGCGACATGCCCTCTTCCATCTTGCGCACCATCATTTCGACGGCGATGATGGCGTCGTCGACCAGCAGGCCGAGCGCGATGATGAGCGCGCCCAGCGATATCTTGTGCAGGTCGATATGCAGCATGTTCATGAACAGGAAGGTGATCGCGAGCACCAGCGGAATGGTCAGCGCGACCACCAGGCCGGGCCGCACGTCGATCCGCAGCGGCTTGGTGTGCAGGCCGAGCGCGACGAAACTGACCGCCAGCACGATCAGCACCGCCTCGATCAGGGTGCGGATGAATTCACCGACCGAGGCGGTCACGGCGCGCGGCTGGTCCGACACGCGTTCCAGTTCGATCCCGACCGGCAGCTTGGCCTTGATGTCGGCCACCGTGCGTTCGAGGTGCTTGCCCATCTCGATGATGTTGCCGCCCTTCTCCATCGAGATGCCCAGCCCGATCACTTCCTTGCCGTTAAAGCGCATCTTGTCCTGCGGCGGATCCTTGTAGCCGCGCCTGATGCGGGCGAAGTCACCCAGCCGGAAGGTGGTATTGGCCACGCGCAGCTCGAGCTCTTCGAGGTCCCTGAGCGACGCGAGCGCGCCGCTCACGCGCACCTGCAGGTTGTCGCTGGGCGTGACCAGCACGCCGGTCGATTCGATCGAATTCTGGGTCGCGATCTGGTTGACGATGGTCTCGAACGGCACGCCCAGCTGGGCGAACTTCTTGTGCGAGAACTCGATGTTGATCTTCTCGTCCTGCAGCCCGAACTGCTCGACCTTCGCCACCAGCGGCACATGCAGCAATTGCTGGCGCACGAAGTCGGCGTAGTCGCGCATCTCGGCGTAGTCGAAGCCGTCGCCCGAGAGCGCGAAGATGGAACCGTAGGTGTCGCCGAATTCATCGTTGAAGAAGGGGCCGAGCACGCCCGGCGGCAAGCTTGAGCGGATATCCCCGATCTTCTTGCGCACCTGGTACCAGGCGGCGCTGGTCTCGCGCGGCGGGGCCGATTCGCGCAGTTGCAGGATGATGAGCGTCTCGCCCGGCTTGGAATAACTCTTGATCTTGTCGATGTAGGGCGTTTCCTGCAGCTTTCTCTCGAGCTTGTCGGTGACCTGCTCGGCCATCTGGACCGCGGTCGCGCCGGGCCAGACGGCGCGCACCACCATCGCGCGGAAGGTGAACGGCGGATCTTCGTCCTGGCCCAGCTGGCCGTAGCTGAGGATGCCGCCGATCAGCAAAGCGCCGATCAGGTAGCGCGTCAGCGGTATGTGTTCGAGCGCCCAGCGCGACAGGTTAAAGCCCTTCATTGTGCCTGCTCGCCGGCAAGCGCGCGCCGCATCGGGACCGCCGGCGCCACGTCGACGCCCAGGATCTTCACCTTCTGGCCGTTCTTGAGCTGGTTGACGCCGGCCGTGACGATGGTCTGGCCCGCCTTGACGCCGGACGTCACCAGGATGTCGTTGCCGGCGGCGCCGCTCAGCTGCACCGGCACCAGCCTGACGGCGCCGTTTTCAACCAGCCACACCGAGCTCGCCAGCTTGTCGTGGTGCAGCGCGCTCAAGGGGACCCGGATCTGCGGCGTCGACGTTGTCGATACGAAGCGCACCAGCGCGGTCATGCCCAGCCTCACCGCCGGCGTGTCGGGAATCGCCACCCGCACCGCGTAGGTGCGGGTGGCGGGATCGGCCACCGGCGAGATCTCGCGGATCTTGCCGGCGATCGCGCGCGCGGGGTCGGCCCACAGCCGCACCGAGACGTCGTCGACCGTGCGCAGGCGGTCGACCTGGTCTTCAGGGATGCCGATCACGACCTCCTTTTCGCCGCTCCTGGCCACCCGCACCACCGGCGTGCCGGGGGCGACCACTTGCCCCACTTCGGCGTCGACCGCGGTGACCACGCCGTCGACGTCGGACACCAGGCGCGCATAACCGGCCTGGTTGGACTGGCCGCGCCAGGCGGCGCTGGCCGCGTCGACATTGGCCTGGCTGGCCTTCAAGGCCGAGGCCTTGGCGTCGAGCACGGCCTGGCTCACGAAGTTTTTCTCGCGCAGTTCCCGGTAGCGGCGCAGCTCGGCGCGCGCGAGGTCGCGCGTGGTCTCGGCGGCGCGCAGGGC
>JBAQKU010000420.1:0-5885 GCA_049301315.1 Telluria sp. | reverse complement strand
GGCCTCCCGCGCGCGCGCAGCCCCGCCGGCGCCTGCCGGCATGCGCGTGACGCGGCTGACATTGCGGCAGATGTCGGGCACCAGGATGCAGTCGCCTGCCTCGCAGTAGACCAGCGCGCGCTCGCGGCGCGCCGGCGTCCATCCGGAGCGCGTCACGCGCCGGCATACGCGCCCGTTTCCGAAATTCATGTCCCTGATGCGCGGGTCGTATTCGCTCTCGCCACTGATCGCATCGCGTCCTATCGTCACCACCTCGTCGAAGCGGCGCTCTCGCAGGCGCCGTTTAAGGCGCGCTCGTGCGGCGACGGGAATGTCGGTGTAGCGTTCGACGGCGGCGCCGGGGTCGCCGGTGAAGGGATCGTGGCCGGGTTTGTCCCAGCTGCAACTGTCAACCTTACCGGCGGGGCGCGCCTGCGCCGCCGCGGGCGCGAGCGACAAGGCCAGCACTGCAAGCGGTACGATCAGCGTCGGGCGCGGCGAAAGCAGGGGTTTCATGGGGGGCGCCTTTACAAAGTGAAACTGTAGGCTAGCAATACTTTCCATGAAGCTCGGTGCGGCACACAACACAGCGAGCTGTTCGCGCAACAGCTTGTTGCTTCCCCCGCAGGCGGGAAGGGGCGAGGCGTGTCAAATCAAACCCTCGAACAGCAACACGTCGACCAGGTCGCCGGGAGCGACGTTGCCTTGCTCGTCGTGCAGCACCACCATGCAGTTCGCCTCGGACATCGAGCGCAAGATGCCCGAGCCCTGCGCGCCGGTGATGCGTACCTGCTGGGAACCGTCGGCGCCCTGCGCCAGGATGCCGCGCTGGTATTCGGTGCGGCCGGGCTTCTTGCGGATCGCCCCTTCCGACTTCACGCGCACCAGCGCCAGCGGGGCCTGCGCGCCCATCATGTGCAGCAGCGCGTCGCGCGCGAAGAAGTAGAACGAGACCATGACCGCGACCGGGTTGCCGGGCAGGCCGAACAGGAAGGCGCTCTTGCCGTTCGAGGCGATCTGGCCGAAGGCGAGCGGGCGCCCGGGGCGCATGCCGATTTTCCAGAACGTGACGTCGCCCAGGCGCGCCATGATCTGGCGCGTGTAGTCGGCCGCGCCGACCGACACGCCGCCCGACGTGATGATCGCATCGACGTTTTCGCACGCGTTGCGCAAGGCGTCCTCGAGCGCCTGCGGCTCGTCCTTGACGATGCCCATGTCGACGATGTCGCAGCCGAGCCGGGTGAGCATGCCGAACAGGGTGTAGCGGTTGCTGTCGTAGACGCAGCCGGCGTCGAGCGCTTCGCCGATCGAGCGCAGTTCGTCGCCGGTCGAGAAAAACGCCACCCGCAGGCGGCGCTGCACCGGCACTTCGGCGATGCCGAGCGAGGCCAGCAGGCCAAGGTCGGCCGGTCGGATGATCTTGCCTTGCCTGAGCGCGGCGCTGCCGGCCGACAGGTCTTCGCCGGCGAAGCGCCGGTTGTCGCCGGCGCGGATCACGCCGGGAGCGAGCGTGATGGCGCTCTCGCTGGCTGCGCTGACCAGTTCTTGCGGGACCACGCTGTCGCACCCGGTGGGCATGACGCCTCCGGTCATGATGCGCACGCATTCGCCGGCGGCCGGCGTGACGCCGGACGGGCGTCCCGCGAACACGGTGCCGATGACCGCCAGCGTGACCGGGGCGTCGGCCTTGAGGTCGGCGCCGCGCAGCGCGTAGCCGTCCATGGCCGAATTGTCGTGCGCCGGCACGTTGATCGGGGATACGATGTCGGCCGCGAGCACGCGGTCCAGCGCCGAGCGCAGCGCGACCTTTTCAACCGAACGGATCGGCTTGACGAAGTCGGCGATGATCTTTTGCGCGAGGCGCACCGGCAGCGCCTCGGGGTCGTAGTCGGACAGGCAGCCGACCACCTCGGCCAGGCTGGGCGCGCGCCCCGTGTCCAGGCTGTGCAATTCGTCCAGCGTGTTGATGTTGCGAAATGCGTCGGCATCCTCGAACACCACTTCGGCCGTTTTCAGGCCGGCATACCAGCCGTCCATCTTGCGCCCGCCTTCGGCCAGGTAGGCCGACAATACCGGCAGCAGGCAGGTCTTGACGAGGCAGAAAACCGGGTGCGGCTGGCGCCGCATGCCGGCTAGCCCGGTGGCGGCGAAGGCCAGGTCGGCGCCTTGCGCCTGCAGGGCATCGAACAGGCGCGCCGCCAGGTCGGCAGGCAGGAACGGCGAATCGCAGGGCGCGGTGAGCAGGTATTCGGTGCCTGCGTGGCGCATGCCGGTTTCCAGCCCGGCCAGCGGCCCGGCGAAGCCGGTGGTCTCGTCGGGCCAGACCGGCACGCCGAAGGCCGCGTAGGCGGCCAGGTTCTGGTTGGCGTTGATGGCCACGGCAGCGACCTGCGGCGCGAGCCGTTCGAGCACATGCGCGGCCATGACGGCCCCGCGAAACGGCTGCAAGCCCTTGTCCACATGGCCCATGCGCGAACCGCGCCCGCCGGCCAGGATCAGGCCGCTGATCAATTCGTTTTTCTGCATTCTTCGCTTTGTGTGTGGTTATCCGCCGATATACGACATTTCGACTTTTTTTGCGCCGCGTTCGAGGCCGGTCGTGTTGATGGTGCGCGTTTCCGAGTAGCGGTCGGCGCGCACGCGCCAAAGCTGGGCAAGCGCGCTGGAAATCTCGGCGTCGCTGCGCCCCGCGCGCAGCAGGGCGCGCAAGTCGTGGCCGCGGGTCGCGAACAGGCAGGTATACAGCTTGCCCTCGGTCGACAGGCGGGCGCGCGTGCAGTCCTTGCAAAAGGCCTGGGTGACGCTCGAGATCAGGCCGATCTCGCCGCTGCCGTCGGCATAGCGCCAGCGCGCCGCGGTTTCGCCGCTGTAGTTGGCGCCGAGCGGCTCGAGCGGCAGCTCGGCATTGATGCGGCGCACCACGTCGGCCGAGGAAATGACCTCGGCCAGGTTCCAGCCGTTCGAGGCGCCCACGTCCATGTATTCGATGAAACGCAGGATGAACGGCGTGTCCTTGAAGTGGCGCGCCATCGGCACGATTTCCTGGTCGTTCATGCCGGCCTTGACGACCATGTTGATCTTGATCGGGCCCAGCCCGGCCTCGTGCGCGGCGGCGATGCCATCGAGCACGTCGCCGACCGCGAAATCGACATCGTTCATGCGCTTGAAGACGGCGTCGTCGAGCGCGTCGAGCGACACGGTGACGCGGCTCAGTCCCGCATCCTTGAGCGCGCGGGCCTTCTTGGCAAGCAGCGAGCCGTTGGTGGTGAGCGTGAGGTCGAGCGGCTGCCCGCCCGGGGTGCGCAGAGCGGCCAGCATGGCGACCAGGTCTTCGACATTCTTGCGCAGCAGCGGCTCGCCGCCCGTCAGGCGGATTTTTTCCACCCCGTGGGCCACGAACAGGCCGGCGATGCGCGTGATTTCCTCGAACGAGAGCAGGGAACTGTGCGGCAGGTAGGCGTAGTCCTTGTCGAACACTTCCTTCGGCATGCAGTACACGCAGCGGAAATTACAGCGGTCCGTGATCGAAATGCGCAGGTCGTGCAAGGGGCGCGCGAGCGCGTCGAGCACTTGCCCGGTGGGCGCTTCGAGCGGCGCGGGGATTGCCGGCGCCGCGTTGCGTTCGTCGATGAGGGAGATGATTTTTTCAGCCATTACCCATTGTAATACGATAGCACCAGGCCTGCGAGGGCACAGGCGAAGATCAGCCCGATGGTGCCGGTGCGGTAGCGGAACAGGGCCAGGCAGGCAGCCGCGCCGATTGCCAATGAGGCAATGTCGAGCTGGCCGCGGGCCAGGAATACGTGCTCGCCGAAGAAGACGGCCAGGCTCACGATCACGCCCACCACCGCCGCCGAAATGGCGGTCAGCGGGGCCGTCATGCGCACATCGTCGCGGGTCCGTTCGACCAGCGGGCCGCCGGCCAGGATGAAGATGAAGGATGGCAGGAAGGTGAAGAAGGCCGCCACGCTGGCCCCGGCGACGCCGGCCAGCAGCAGGCTGGCGTCGCCCAGCACCGCGTGGGTCCAGCCGCCCACGAAGCCGACAAAGGCGACGATCATGATCAAGGGGCCGGGCGTGGTTTCGCCCAGGGCCAGCCCGTCGATCATCTGGGGCGCGCTGAGCCAGTGGAAATGCTCCACGCCGCCCTGGTACACATAGGGTAATACCGCGTAGGCGCCGCCAAAGGTCAGCAGCGCCGCCTTGCTGAAGAACCAGGCCATCTGGGCCAGCGCATTGGCCGCGCCGAAGCGCACGGCGATGAGCAGCCACGCGGCGGCGGCGAACGCACAGCCGAACAGCGCGATTCTGACCAGGTGCGGCCATGAGAAGCGCGCGTGGGCCGGGGTGGGGGTGTCGTCGTCGATCAGGGCGATGCCATACGACGCGCGGCTGTCGGGATGCTGGCCGCCGATCTGGAAATGGGAGGGCCAGACGCGCGCGCCCACGGCGCCGGCCGCGGCGGCGCCGAGGACGATCAGCGGAAACGGCAGCTCGAGCACGGAGATGGCCACGAAAGCGGCGAGCGCGATGGCGAGCAGGGCGCCGTTCTTGATGGTGCGGGTGCCGATGCGCCAGGCCGCCGCCAGCACGATGGCGACCACGGCCGGTTTGATGCCATACATCACGCCGGCCACCACCGGCATATTGCCGTAGGCCATATAGATCCAGGAAAGGGCGATCAGGAGCGCGAGCGAAGGCAGCAGGAACAGCAGGCCGGCGATGATGCCGCCGCGGGTGCGGTGCATGAGCCAGCCGATGTAGATGGCCAGCTGCGTCGCTTCGGGGCCGGGCAGCAGCATGCAGTAGTTCAGGGCGTGCAGGAAGCGCCGCTCCGAGATCCAGCGGCGCCGTTCGACCAGTTCGGCGTGCATCAGCGCGATTTGCCCGGCCGGACCGCCGAAGCTGATGAAGCCGAGCTTGAGCCAGTACCAGAAGGCTTCGCGCAGGGGGACCGGGTCGGGGCGGATGTCGCGGGGAATTGTCATGTTGCTTCTTTGATTTTATTATCTGGTGTCGGCAGCTGTATCGGGCCACATAAAAAGCGAGGCGCGATCGGCGCATCGGTGTGCGGGGGCGTTTGTTAAACGACCCGCAAGAAATCCGGACTCATTCTATCTCAGCGTTGTCGTTCCCGACCGACACTACCGTCATTCCCGCGAAAGCGGGAACCCCATTTCAGCATCCTGCGCCCGTTCTTGGAAAGCACACGGGGCATGGATTCCCGCCTGCGCGGGAATGACGGTGGGGCGGCGGAAATGACGGTGGGGCCGCGGAAATGACGGTGGGGCGGCGGAAATGACGGTGGGCGGCGGCGAGCGTCTCAGCGTCATCGTTCCCGCCCCCTACCGTCATTCCCGCGAAAGCGGGAATCCCATTTCCGCATCCTGTGCCTGCTTCAGACGTGTGCACCTTTGCGATACATCTGAACATTGCGGCAAGTAAGGCGGACTATATTTCAGTCCATTCCTATACCGAGGAACCCCGATGGAGAAGACAAGCTATGTCTACATGCTCGCCAGTGAGCGTTATGGATCCCTTTATATCGGCGTCACCTCGAATTTGATCAGGCGTGTTTGGGAGCACCGTGAAGGCGTAGCCAACGGTTTTACAAAAAAACACGGGATCAAGCTGTTGGTGTGGTTTGAAATACATTCCGACATCATCGCCGCGATCACTCGAGAGAAACAACTCAAAAAATGGAGGCGTTCCTGGAAAATAGCTTTGATCCAGAAAGGGAATCCTGGCTGGCGCGATTTGTACCAGGATGTAGTGTAAAGGTGACTGTTCAGCGTCTATGCAGAGGGCTGGATAGGATTGCCGGCGAAGGCGCGTTGTAGCACCTCCAGCATGGCGTGGCCCTGCTTGCGCAGTGTGTCGAGACAGGAGCGAATGACGCAGAAATT
>JBAQKU010000419.1:0-3697 GCA_049301315.1 Telluria sp. | reverse complement strand
CGCGAGAACCACGCCACGATGATGGAGGCGACCAGGCCGAACAGGATTTCGCAGACGAACACGGTGATCATGTAGCCGATCCCGAGCCGCTCGCCGTTATTGCGCAGCAGCACCTTGTCGACGAAGTAGCCGACCACGCGCGCCAGGAACACCACGAAGGTGTTGACCACGCCCTGGATCAGGGTCAGGGTCACCATGTCGCCATTGGCGACGTGCGCCACTTCATGGCCGAGCACGGCTTCGACCTCGTCCCGGTTCATGCTTTGCAGCAGGCCCGTGGAGACCGCCACCAGCGCCGAATTCTTGAACGCGCCGGTGGCAAACGCGTTCGGCTCGCCGTCGTACACCGCCACTTCCGGCATGCCGATCCCGGCGCGCTCGGCCAGCTGGCGCACCGTGTTGACCAGCCACAGCTCGGTCGAGTTGGCGGGGGTCTCGATCACGCGCGCGCCGGTCGACCATTTGGCCATCGGCTTACTGATCAGCAGCGAGACGAACGAGCCGGTGAAGCCGACCACGAGCGAGAACACGGCCAGCTCTCCGACATTGATCCCGGCGCCGCTCACGCCGCGCCCGATGCCAAGCACCGACAGCACCAGCGAGAGCACCAGCACGACCGCGAGGTTGGTGGCAAGGAACAGAATAATGCGCTTCATGGAAAGCCTCCCGGCTTGAAAATGGTGACAGACCGTTAAGATACGGGTAGCGCAGGGAAATTTCAAGGGCTCATCGGCGGCGCGCCGCCGCGGGCAGGACTTAAAACCAGTCGTGCCAGACCGGTTTGACGCTGGCCGGCAGCGGCGGCAGCATGGAAAAATCGACGCGCGATTCGCCCGGCGCGTGGAAGTCGGTACCGCGCGAGGCCAGGAAGCCATAACGCTTGGCAAGCTCGGCGTAGGGGCCGTACTGGTCCGGGGTATGGCTGCCGGTGACGACTTCGATCGCGCCGCCGCCGCGCTGCTTGAACTCGTCGAACAACACGCCTTGCGCGGTGCTGCTGAATTTGTAGCGGCCCGGATGGGCGATCACGGCGACGCCGCCGGCCGCATGGATCCAGCCCATCGCCTGCTCGAGCGTGGCCCAGCGGTGCGGCACGAAGCCGGGCTTTCCTTCGACCAGGTACTTGCGGAACACCTCGGGAAGGCTGGCGCAGGCGCCGCACTCGACCAGGAAGCGCGCGAAATGGGTGCGCGACATCAGGTCGGGGTTGCCCACGTACTTGAGCGCGCCTTCATAGGCGCCGGCAATGCCGGCCGCGGCCAGTTGCGCCGCCATTTCGCGCCCGCGCGCGTCGCGCCCGCTGCGCGTGGCGGCCAGCCCCTGCACCAGGGCCTCGTTGGTTTCGTCGACCCGCAGGCCGACGATGTGCACGGTCTGGCCGGCCCAGGTGATCGAGATTTCGACCCCGGAGATGAAATGCATGCCCAGCGCGAGCGCCGCCTCGCGCGCCGCGGCCACCCCTTTGACTTCGTCGTGGTCGGTCAGGGCCCAGGCATCGACCCCGGCCTGGCGCGCGTGAGCCGCCACCGCCGCGGGTGCGAGCACGCCGTCGGACACGTTCGAGTGGCAGTGGAGGTCAACATTGAGCATACGGGCGAAACTTCGATTTGACAGTGCGGCGAAGTGTTTATTGTACGCTGTTGGGGCGAAACGATTTGCGCGCGGTCGATATCGGCGCCGTCCCGGCCCCTTATTCGGACAGCAGGAATTGCTCGACCAGCCGCGCCAGCGCCTCGGGCTGGTCGTGATGCAGCATGTGCCCCGCGTCGGCCATCATGTGGGTGGTGACGCGCGCCAGGTGCGCCAGCCGGCGGTCGATCTCGATGCGCGCCTCCGGCTTCGGTCCCATCCAGCGCCACATGTTGGTGTCGTCCGCTTCCACCCACAGCACCGGCGCCGTGATCGCGCTCCAGCACGCCATCACTTCTTCCACGTGGTACAGCATCGGGCTCGGGCGCTTGTGGGCCGGGTCGCCCAGGATCTCCCATTGCCCTGCCTCGTTGCTGGCGGACCAGTGTTGCGCAAGGAAGCCGGCACGCTGGTCCGACAGGCGCGGATTGGTCTTTTGCAGGCGCGCCGCCACCGCTTCCCGGCTCGGGTAGGTGCGCAGCTCGCCAGGCTGGCGCAACTGGTCGAGCCAATTGGCGTACTGCTGCGGCGCCTGGACCGGCGTGGTCGGCGGCATGCCGAAGCCTTCCAGGTTGATCAGGCGGCGCACCCGCGCAGGGCGCACCCCGGCGTACACGCCGACCACGTTGCCGCCCATGCTGTGCCCGAGCAGGTTGACCGGCTCCTGCGGGCAATAGCGATCCAGGATCGCATCGAGGTCGGCAATGTAGTCGGGGAACCAGTAGGTGTCGGCGTGGCTGCGTTCGCTCAGGCCAAAACCGCGCCAGTCGTGCGCGATCACATGCCAGTCGCCCTGCAGGCAGTCGGCCACGAACTGGAACGAGGCGGACACGTCCATCCAGCCATGCGCCATGAAAATGACGGGAGCGCCATCCCTGCCCCAGTGGCGCACGTGGGTGCGCAAGCCGCGCACGGTGATGAATTCGGAACGGGATGGTTTCATGGTCAGATTGAAATTAAACGAACGACCGTGCGAATTATACCCGAGAAAGGAAACGGCCGGCGCGCCGCCGTTCGTCGCGCCGGCCCGCGCCTCAGTTGATCCAGTACAGGTAGCGCAAAAAACGCATGCCGGCGTCGGACTTGCGCGCCTGCTCGATCAGTTCGGGCAGCCTCGACAGCGGGTGCCTGGCGTCAACCGCCTGGCAGTGCATGGGCGAGAGCCTGGCGCCCTGCCGGAATGAAAAAATGGTGCCGGCAGGGGGCGGCTTCAGGTAGGCCTTGGCGACGTTGAGCGCGCTGCCGGCGCGGCACAGCGGCGCGAACTGCCCCAGCACGCCGCCCCCGCCTTCGGTGGCGGGCAACAGGGTGCGGCCCTGCAACAGCGCATCGAGCTGCGTCAGGATCTCGCCCCAGGTGACGAAATCGTTGCCGTCCAGCGCAAGCGGAAACACGCTGGAGGCTTGCTGCGGGTTGGCGATCCACTCCTCGTTATCGTCGCGCTCGGCCAGCACCGACTTGCGCATTTGCCCGGACAGGCCGAGTCCGGCCTGGATGAAGCGATGCGCCAGCTTGAGCAGCGCGGGCCGCGCCAGCACGATGCCCTGCCCGCCCGGGTGCAGGTCGAAGGCACGCAGGTTGGCCAGCGCCGCTTCGAGGAAGCGGTGATACGACAGCGCCCACAGCACGTCGCTCTGGTCGACCCGGATCGCCGCATCGAGCTGGTACTCGCGCTCGTAGTACTCCTGGTTGCTGCTGGGCAGGTCGAGGCGGAATGGCCGCCCGGCGCGCTTCGGGATGGCGAACATGTATTTTTCCCACAACGCGACCTGGCCGTCCCCGTTGAGGTCGATCTGCCACTGTGCCGGCACCAGGCGCAGCGACGCGCGCGTGCCAAGCCGGACCTGCGCGAGCACCTTGCGCGTGACGGCCAGTTCGGCGCGCACGTAGTCGATCTCGGTGGCAAACTCCTGCATCAGGGTAGCGTCGTCCAGCATCTGCTCCGGAAGCCGCTCCATCACGCCCGCGCCCCAGCTCACGACCTGCCTGAGCAGCGCCGTGTCGCGGCAGATCACGAAGGCGATGCGGCCGTCGTCGTCGCCGGGCGCCGCCGCGCCCTGCCTGGCGC
>JBAQKU010000418.1:0-1754 GCA_049301315.1 Telluria sp. | reverse complement strand
AATCAAGGGTGTGAGCCCGCGCGCCGGCGGCGTCGGACCTGCGTTGGCCACGCCCGCCGGCAGCGCCAGCCTGAAGGGCCCTGTGGCCGAGACGCTCAGGTGCCAGGTGACGAGCACGACCGCGGCGATGGCGAGCGCTGCGACGATCAGCAGCAGCAGGCGCGCGTTCGCGTACTTGCCGGCAGCCTGTTCCTCGCTTTCGTTGTTACGTAGCTCCTGATACCTGAGCACCTCGTGCAGCGTGGCCAGCCACGCGTTTGCGGCCGGCACCACTTGCCCGAGCAGCACCCGGGTCGCTTCTTCCGTCTTGTCCTGCAGCGCGAGCTGGCGCGCCTGGTCGATCAGCGGCTCGGTCTGCGCCTGGCCGGCCCTGGCACGCTCGAGGATGGCCTTGCCCGCTTCGTGCCTGGTCAGTCGGTCCAGCGCCGCAGCCGCTTTTGCATAATCGGCCAGCGCCAGTTCCATGTTGCGCTCCTCCTGCATCAGCTCACCCTCGTCGGCGGGCAGGGCGATATTGCGCGCCGCGACCGCAATGCGGCGCTGGGCCGCGCGCATGCCGATGGCCGCATCCATCTTCAGGTTGTTGTTTTCAACGATGCGCACCAGCCTTGCATCGACTGCCGCCATGGCGCTCGCGCCGATGGCAACGAGCAGGGCCAGCAATGCCAGCACCAGGCCGAATCCAAGCGCGAGGCGGATGGCGATATTGAGCTCACTGAAGGTCATGTTTTCTCCGACGCAGATAGAAGGCGAGCAGCGGCCGGCATCGGAGGTGCGCACGGCGTGCTGCGCGCGAGGTGGCGATGGGCGGTGCAAGCGGCGGCGGAGCTGGGCCGGGGAAACAGGCGATCGCCGCGCGATAGGGGCGGCTTGATGAGGCAGCGTGCCGGGAGGAGCCGGTGACTAAGGGGTCACCGCTGTCTGGCACGCGCATGGCGCGAGAAACGCAAGTAAGCCATTCTACCTGTAGTATTGGCTTACTGCAACAAGGTGTCGTCGGCGCTCTCTGGCGTGGCAATCCAAGGCTGGCGGCGCAGCCCTGCCGGCCTCACTTGCGCGCGCCGGGTGCGCCAAGGCGGGCGCTGAAGGCGTTCAGCGCTTCGGCCGCCGTCAGCAGCTCGGCGGCGACCTCGTTGATCTTGCGCTGTTGCGAGCGGGCCTGATCGCGCAGGATCCGGAACGCCTGTTCACGGTCGATCCGGTAGCGCTCCATCAGCAGGCCGACCGCCATCCCGGCCTCGCGCCCGTGCTGCAAGGCTTCGGTAAGCCGGGTGTGGCTGGTGCGCAGCTTGCGAATCTCGTCGGAACGGGCCAGGCTGGCCTTGATCGACGGCCCCAGTTGCGCCAGGTCGATCGGCTTGACCAGGTAGCCGACGGCCCCGTATTCGGCGGCCTGGCTGACGGTGGCGCCGTCCTCGTCGGCCGACAGGAACATCACGGGAATCGTGGTTTCCTCCTGCAGGCGGCGCGCCAGCTCCAGGCCCGACATGCCGGGCAAGGAGATATCGAGCAGGGCCAGGTCGGTCGCGCGCGCGCTGTCGCCCACCATTTCGAGCGCCATTTCGGCCGAGGTCGCGATCCTGACGTCGTAGCCGGCCGCCTCGAGGAAGTTGGCGAGCAGCCCGAGGATGAATACATCGTCGTCGACCAGCAGGATCAGGCGCCGTGCGGGTGGCTCGGCGAGAACAGGGGGGGCGTGGTTCATTGTTTGGGCTCCGGTGCTGGTGTGAAGTTGTTGATGGTGGGGGCAAGTT
>JBAQKU010000417.1:0-4933 GCA_049301315.1 Telluria sp. | reverse complement strand
GCTCCGAAGTCGTACACCGAGTTGGACTGGCTTTTGGTGGCGGCGCAGCCGCCGAGCAGCGCGGCGGCGCCGATGGCGAGCGCGAACAGGAGTCGGTTCATGGTCTGGGTCACGGTGGTCCTCATTTGGTCGGTGGCACGAAGCCGGCTTCGCCCGGCCCTGGCGTGGCGTCCGGGCTGCCGAACAGCAGGCTTTGCGGATGCTCGCTCAGGGTATTCATGGTGCGTTTGACTGCGCGCAGCGAGGTACGTGCCTCGTCGGTCATGTTGACGACGTGCGGCAGGGTCTGCAGTTCAAGATCGCTGGTCACCGCTTCCAGCGAACCGCCGACCCGGTCCACGGTCATGCCGAGCCGGCTGATGGGGCCGTCCGGGGCCTGCAGCGAGGTTGCCAGCTGATTGTAGTTGTCGGCGGCGCGGGTGGCGCTGACCGACAGCGCGTCGAACGAGGCCATGCTCTGTTCGGCCTTGCGGGTCAGCTCGGGCAGGCGCGCCAGGGTCGGCTCGAGCTGTTTCGGAATCGCCCCGAAGGCATCGGCCGCCGTGCTCACATCGTCGAACGCAGCGAGCATCGCCTTCTGGTTGGCGGGGCTTAACAGCTCATTGGCGCGCACCGTCAGCTGCTCGGCCTTCTCGAGGATCACCAGGCCGCGCTTTTCAAGCTGGTCGAGAAAGCCCGGGCGCAGCGGGATGCGCGCCGGCCGCTCGGGGTCGCTGGGAAGCCGCGGCGAACCGGTTTTTTCATCGTCGAGCTGGATGAAGGCGATCCCGGTGACGCCCTGGTAGCCGAGCGAGGCGAAGGTGCTCCTGGTGATCGGCGCCTCGGAATCGATCGAGACGCGGATCAGGATCTGGCCGGCCGTTTTCCGATCGAAGGCGATCTCGTCGACCCTGCCCACTTCCAGGCCGCGGTAACGCACCGTGGCCTGCGGATTAAGGCCGGGTATCGATTGGCTGGTGGCGATTTCGTAAGGCACGCGCTCGACCCGGTCGCGGTTGAACCAGATTCCGGCCAGGACCGAGGCGACCAGCAGCGCGATCGTAAAAAAGCCCGTCATTAATGCATGCGATCTGTTTTCCATATGTCAGCTCTCCGATCCGTTCCCGGCGGCTTGTTCGTCGAGCACTTCAAGTGCCCGGCGGCCGCGCGGGCCAAGGAAAAATTGTTTGATGAACGGATGATCCACCTTGAGTACGTCGCGCGTCGGTCCGAGCGCGATCACGTGTTTTTCGGCCAGCACGGCAACCCGCGTCGACAGCGCGAACAGCGTGTCGAGATCGTGCGTGACCATCACCACCGTCAGCCCGAGCTCGCGGTGCAGCGACTGGATCAGCGCCACGAAGGCGTCCGACAGGTCGGGGTCGAGGCCGGCCGTCGGCTCGTCCAGGAACAGCAGCTGCGGTTCGAGCGCGAGCGCGCGCGCCAGCGAGGCGCGCTTGATCATCCCGCCCGACAGGTCGGACGGCATCTTGTTGGCGTGCTCGATGCCCAGGCCCACCATCTGCATCTTCAGCAGCACCGCGTCGTAAATCACGTCCGCGGGCAGTGCGTGCAGCTCGCGCATCGGCTGCGCGATATTGTCGAACACCGTCAGCGCGGAGTACAAAGCGCCGTGCTGGAACAGCATGCCCCAGTGGTTGCGCATGCGCTGCAGCCGGGCCGCGTCGGCCGCGCTGATGTCCTCGCCGAACACGCGCACGATGCCGCGCGCCGGCGTTTCCAGCCCCAGCATCTGGCGCAGCAGCACGGTCTTGCCGGTGCCCGAGCCGCCCACGATCGACAGGATCTCGCCGCCATAGATTTCAAGGTTCAGGTCCTGGTGCACCACGGTGCGCCCGAACCTGGTCCACAGGCCGTCGATCTGCACCACCGGCGGGCCCACGTCCTCGTCCGGCTTCATGGTCAGGCGCGGCGCTGCGCGGGTCGGTTTTGTCTCTTCCATCAGAAGCCGACCCCGCTGAAGATAATGGCAAACACTGCGTCGGCCAGGATCACCACCGTGATCGCCGTGACAACCGAGGTGGTGGTGCCGCGCCCGAGGCTTTCCGTATTGGGCTTGATGCGCAGGCCGAAGTGGCACGATACCAGCGCAATGAGCATGCCGAATACGGCGCCCTTGAGCAGGCCGATGATGTAATTTGCAAACGGTACCGCATCGGGCAGCTTCTGGATGAAATAGCGGGCCGAGAGATTGAGCTCCATCTTGGCCGAGACCATGCCGCCGATCAGGGCCATCGCATCGGTCCACACGACCAGCAGCGGCATCGAGATGGCCAGCGCGATCACCTTGGGCAAGATCAGGCGGAAACCGTGCGAGATGCCCATCACCAGCATCGCGTCGAGTTCCTCGGTCACGCGCATCACGCCCAGTTGCGCGGTGATCGACGAGCCGGAACGGCCCGCCACCAGGATCGCGGCAAGCAGCGGACCGAGTTCGCGGATGATGCTCATGCCCAGGATATTGACGAGGTACATATCGCCGCCGAAGGTGCGCAGCTGCTGCGCGGACAGGTAGGACAGCACCACGCCGATCAGGAATCCGACCAGCGCCGTAATGCCCAGCGCCTGGAAGCCCGCATGGAAAATGTTTGCCGAGATTTCGCGCCATGGCCCGGCCAGCGGACGCCGCAGGAAACGTCCCATGTCCTGCGTGACTTGCCCGATCAGGCCGATGAAGCCGTGCATATGCTCGAAGAACGAGAGGATGCCGAACCCGAGCACCATCACCCACGTCAGGCGGTTCGGGCGCGTGCGCGGCAGTTCGACCTTGCCGGCCGTTTCAATACGTTTGAACAGCTCCTCTTGCTTGGGGTCCAGATTGAGCTGCGCCGGGCGTTTCTTGCCCCATGCATTCCAGAACATCTGCGCGCCGATATGGTCGAGGCTGATGATCTGCGAGAGGTCCCATTGCACCGAGGTATCGTCCTTGAGCGAAGCCAAGATGGCGCCGATGGTCTTGATGGCGCCGCACTCAGCCAGCGCATGGACTTGCCAGATGCCGTTGGCCACGACAGATTGCGCCGCGCCGGACTCGGGTTTGTTGACAGTTAATGTTGGCGCATTTTCAATCTGCATTGCGCCAGTGTAAAAGAGTTTGGCTGCGACCGCTACCGCTGTTCGTGTAGCGTGCTCATGCTGCCAGATGGCGGGCCTGGCGCGCCGGAGTGCTGGCGGCGGAGTCGGGTTTCTCTGCGGGCATGTCGATCCGGCCGGCGTAATCGCGCCCGACCAGCTGGGTAGCCGCTTCGCGGCTCATGCCCGTGACTTGCAGATACTGCGTGACGAGGTTGGCCAGGCGGTCGAGCGCGATACGGTGAGTCGCATCGGTCTTGTTGTAGATCCAGTCCGAAAACGCCATGAAGTTCTCGAACGGGGCATCGCGCAGCAGCTGCTCGATGGTTTGCGCGAAGCGGCCCGAATTGGCGACCAAGTCCCAGTAGCGCGCGAAACGCACCAGTCTTTGCATGGTCGCAAAGTCGATCAGGTCGTTGGCCAGGATGGTGTAGGGCGGGCAAGCATCGAACACCAGGCCGAACGGTTCGGTATGGCGGATCACCGGCGTGCCGCGCAGGCGCTTGAGGATGCCGAACTGGATTTCGTGTGGTTTGAGCGCAACCAGTTTGTCGAATCCGCGCGCGAAGCTGGCCATATCCTCACCCGGCAGGCCGGCGATCAGGTCGACATGCAGGTGGGCATGCGAATGTTCGCTCAGCCAGCGAATGTTGTCGGCCGCCTTGGTGTTGTCCTGCTTGCGGCTGACCAGCGCTTGTACTTCCGGATTGAAACTCTGGATGCCGATCTCGAACTGCAGCGCGCCCGGTGGAAACTTGGCGATGCCTTCCTTGAGCGCGTCCGGCAAGTGGTCGGGCACCAGCTCGAAGTGCGCATACACCGGGTCGTCCGGGTTGGCTTCCAGCTTGTCCAGGAAGAACTGCATGATCTTCAGGCTGGTCTTGATATTCAGGTTGAAGGTGCGGTCGACGAACTTGAACAGCCTGGCGCCGCGCGCGTGCAGCGCTTCCAGTTCGCCGAGGAAGACGTCGAGTGCGAACGGCCATGCCGTCTTGTCGAGCGAGGACAGGCAGAACTCGCATTTGAAGGGGCACCCGCGCGAGGCTTCCACGTACAAGGTGCGGTGGGCGATGTCGGTATCGGTATACAAGGAGTACGGCAGCTTGATGTCGGCCATCGGCGGCTGCACTCCCGCATGGACCTTCATCAGCGGCTTGGGCCCGTCCAGGATCTCGCCGCACAGCTTGGGGAAGGTCACGTCGCCCCATCCGGTGACAAGATAGTCGGCCATCCGCACAATGGCTTGCTCGCCGCTCTCGTGCGACACTTCCGGCCCGCCCAGCACGATCGTCAGCTGCGGCGCGACCCGCTTGAGCATCGAGACCACCTTGGTGGTCTCGTCCACATTCCATATATAGACGCCGAAGGCGACGATGCGCGGCTGGTGCGCAAGCAGCTTTTCCACGATGTCGGTGGTCTTGGCGCCGATCACGAACTCATGCAGGCTGGTCTGTGCTTGCAGCTCGCCCATGTTTGCCAGCAGATAGCGCAGCCCGAGCGAAGCATGGGCGTAGCGGGCGTTCAGGGTCGAGAGCAGGATCGTCATGGCAGCGGCAAGGGCAGGAAAGCCGCCATTTTACGCTCGTCGTGGCTTTCTCCAGAAAAAACTGGCGAACACTCTTGCCAACTCCATGGACGGTTTGTTATAGTACTGCTCCTGATGAAAAAAACGCAGCAAATCAACAGCTTGCGAAGCAATCATCGGGAAGCGCTTTAAGGGCGCGACGCAAAAAAAGATGTTGACGACGAACGCTACATGCCTCATAATCTCATCTCTTCGCTGCTGACAAACACAACGCTTTGTCGACAAGCAGCAAGCAGGTCCGAACAAGTTCTTTAACAATTAACAGTCGATAAGTGT
>JBAQKU010000416.1:0-2836 GCA_049301315.1 Telluria sp. | reverse complement strand
GCGCGCGACCCAGGGCGAGGCGGCAGTGGCGAACGCGTGCGGCGCGCTGTGCGGGGCCGGATTCATCAGCTGTACGCCAGGCCCATCGCCTCGCGCACGTCGCGCATGGTTTCCTGCGCCAGCTTGCGCGCCGCGTCGCAGCCGTCGGCCACGATCGCGCGCACCAGCGAAGGATCGTCCAGGTATTGCTGGGCGCGCTCGTGCATCGGTTCCTGTTCCAGGATGACCGCGTCGATCACCGGCTGCTTGCATTCGATGCAGCCGATGCCGGCCGTGGTGCAGCCCTTGACCACCCAGTCCTTGGTCGCCGCGTCGGAATAGACTTCGTGCAACTGCCATACCGGGCATTTGCGCGGGTCGCCCACGTCGGTGCGGCGCACCCGCGCCGGATCGGTCGGCATGGTGCGGATCTTCTTGGTCACCGATTCCTTGTCTTCGCGCAGCGAAATCGCGTTGCCGTAGCTCTTGGACATCTTGCGCCCGTCAAGGCCCGGCAGGCGCGAGGCCACGCTCAGCTTGGCCTGCGGCTCGACCAGGATCAGCTTGCGGCTGCCCTCGAGGTAGCCGAACAGGCGCTCGCGGTCGATCATCGACAGGCTTTGCGCGTCGTCGAGCATGGCGCGGGCCTGCTCGAGCGCATCGTCCTTGCCGTCCTGCTGGAATTCGGTGCGCAGTTCGAGGTACAGCTTGGCGCGCTTGCTGCCGAGCTTCTTGACCGCTTCCATGGCCTTCTCCTCGAAGCCCTTTTCCTTGCCGTACAGGTGATTGAAGCGGCGCGCGATCTCGCGCATCATCTCGATGTGGGGCACCTGGTCGTCGCCCACCGGCACCTCGCTGGCGCGGTAGATCAGCACGTCGGCCGCCTGCAGCAGCGGGTAGCCGAGGAAGCCGTAGGTGGCCAGGTCGCGGCTGGACAGGTTGTCGATCTGGTCCTTGTAGGTCGGCACCCGCTCCAGCCAGCCGAGCGGGGTGGCCATCGACAGCAGCAGGTGCAGCTCGGCATGCTCGGGCACCTTGGACTGGATGAACAGGGTCGCCTGCGAGGGATCGACCCCGGCCGCGAGCCAGTCGACCAGCATGTCCCAGGTGCTGCGCTCGATGATGCTCGGATCGTCGTAATGGGTGGTCAGCGCGTGCCAGTCAGCAACGAAGAACAGGCAGGGCTGCTCGGCCTGCATCTTGATCCAGTTCTTGAGGGCGCCGTGGTAATGGCCAAGGTGCATGGTGCCCGTTGGGCGCATGCCGGAAACAACACGATCGGGATACATAGTCGGTTCAGTTCAAAAGAATTTTCAAAGGGGTGGTCAGCACGCTCAGCGCATAGTTGCCTGCGATCATCAGGGGCACGACCCAGAAATTGAGCACCTTCAGGAAGATCAGGGCCAGTACGATGAAAAACCCGTACGGCTCGATGCGCGCGAACTGGTAGGCCAGGCGGTTCGGCAGCATGCTGGTGAGCACGCGCCCGCCGTCGAGCGGTGGAATCGGCACCAGGTTAAAGGCGAACAGCAGCAGGTTGGTGATCAGGCCGGCTTGGGCTACCTTGTGCGGAAACGCTTCATGCACGCCGGCCGCGCCCAGCAACAGGGAAAAGACCAGCCACAGCAGCGCCATCAGGAAATTGGCGCCCGGCCCGGCCAGCGCGACCCAGGCCATGTCGCGCTTGGGATTGCGCAGCTGGCTAATATCGATGGGCACCGGTTTGGCGTAGCCGAACACGAAGCCGGTCGACAGGTAGAGGGCAATCGGTATCACGATGGTGCCGAACGGATCGACATGCTTGAGCGGGTTCAGGCTCATGCGCCCGGCGACGAACGCGGTCGCGTCACCGAAGTATTTGGCGACGTAGGCGTGCGCAGCTTCGTGCAAGGTGATCGCGAAAAGAACGGGCAGTGCATAGACTGCGATGTTACGTATGAGTTCATCCATAGGGGCGATTCTATCAGAGCCGGGGCGCCGGCCCCAGGTGGGTCGGTGGCAGGGGCGCCGGATGCGCTCCGGCCTGGCGCGCTTGCACCTACAGGCCGAACATGGCCGGATCGCCCCGGCCATGGCGCACCAGCGCCGCCTCGGGTCCGGTCAGGTCGATCACGGTGGTCGGCTCCATGCTGCAGGCGCCGCCGTCGATGATCAGCTCGACCTGCTTGTCGATGCGCGCGCGGATGCTCTCGGCGTCGTTGAGCATCTCGTCGTCGCCGGGCAGGATCAGGGTCGCGCCCAGCAGCGGCTGGCCCAGCTGCGCGAGCAGCGCGTGGGCGATCGCGTTTTCCGGCACGCGCAGGCCGATCGTCTTGCGCGAGGGGTGGGACAGGCGCCGCGGCACGCTCTTGGTCGCTTCCAGGATGAAGGTGTACGGTCCCGGCGTGGCCGCCTTGAGCAGGCGGAACTGGCGGTTGTCGACCCTGGCGTACAGCGCGATTTCGGACAGGTCGCGGCACAGCAGGGTCAGGTGGTGTTTTTCGTCGATGCCGCGGATGCGGCGCAGTTTTTCCACCGCCGCCTTGTCGTCCAGGTGGCACACCAGCGCATAGCTCGAGTCGGTCGGCAGCGCGACCACGCCGCCCGCGTCGATGATCTGGGCGGCTTGCTTGATCAGGCGCGCTTGCGGGTTGTCCGGGTGGATCTGGAAAAACTGGCTCATCGGCTAGGCGCGGTTCACGCTGGCAAGGAGCGCAAGGCGGCGATGCGCTCCTCCATCGGGGGATGGGTGGAGAACAGCGCGCCCCAGCCGCTGCCGCCGCCTGAAATGCCGGACGCGGCCATCGACTGCGGCAAGGCGCCCGGTTCAAGCCCGCCCAGGCGCGCCAGCGCGTGCTGCATCGGCAGCGCGCTGCCC
>JBAQKU010000415.1:0-3657 GCA_049301315.1 Telluria sp. | reverse complement strand
CCACAGCAGCACGTCGTGGCGCGCGGCCAGCAGCATGGCGAGGGCGGTGCCCCAGGCGCCGGCGCCAAGAACGGTGATTTTGCGGGGAGTGTTGGAAGATGCTTGCATGAATGCCCAGACGGTGGTGAATCAGATGCCCCAGACGTCGGCCGCCTTGACGAAACCGGCGATGCCATCCTTGTGGCGTACCTTGACCCAGCTTGTCGCTTCCGGGTCGACCAGCTCGAGCAGCACGCCCTTGTCGGCGCTCATCAGTACCGGCGCGCCGTCATCGGGCGCGGCGCGCAGCTTGACGTTGGCGTTGCGCACCACCACGTTGCGGCGCGGGCTGAGGGCGGCCGACTCGGCCCAGGACAGGTCGCCATTGACGTCGCGCACCTTGACCCAGTCGTCGTAGGTGAGCACCACCTCGACCGGCATGCCGCGCGGGGCGACGTACAGCTTGCCCGCCTTGAGCGAGGGCGCGTCGTACAGGATGGCGGGGGCCGCGCCGACGGTCTTGAAATCGAAGGCGTGGCCGGCCGCGCACGCCAGCAGCAGCGCTGCGCCTGCTAAAAAACGCTGACATGTCATTGCGGGCCCTCGCCGAGTGGTTTGCTGGGGGCGGGCACGCCGAAAAGCAGGCTCGGCCGGTTCAGACCCGGCCGTGAGGCGCGCCCGCCCGGCTTGCCGCTTAGTTCGGCGCGCCGGCTGTCGGTGCTGCCTCTGCCGCTTCGGCCAGTGCCTGGCGACGTTGCTGGTAGAACACTTCGAAGTTGATTTCCGCCAGGTGCACAGGCGGGAAGCCGGCACGCGTGATGATGTCGGCGATGTTGCCGCGCAGGTAAGGGTAAACGATGTTGGGGCAGCCGATTCCCAGCAGCGGATCCATTTGATCTTCAGGAATGTTGCGCGCTTCGAAAATACCGGCTTGCTTGCCTTCAACCAGGAACGCGACCTTGTCCTTGACCTTGGCGGTCACGGTGATGGTGACGGTCGACTCGTAGATGCCTTCGGCGATCGCTTCGGCGCCCACGTCGAGCGATACCTCGATCTGCGGCGCTTCCTGCTCGAGGAAGATGGCCGGGGAGTTCGGTTGCTCCAGCGACATGTCTTTCAGGTAGACGCGTTGGATTTGGAATACGGGTTGCAGGTTTTCGTCGGACATGGAACGCTTTCGTTGAGAGTTGGGAGAACGGCTGCGCCGCTCGGTATGTGCTTGTGATGGGTTCAATCGGGCTGAAATCAAACGCGATGCAATTGTATCAAAATGCTTTCGGTTCAAGTAGTTTTGCGCCCGCGCCCTGCCGCCTGGCGGCCGGCGCGCGTGCTAGCTAGGCCCCATTTAACAAGGGATCGAGGCGTCCGGCCTGATCGAGCGCATACAAATCGTCGAAGCCGCCGACGTGGGTGTCGCCGACATAGATCTGCGGCACCGAGCGGCGCCCGGTCTTTTGCATCATCACGACGCGCTGTTCGGGGTCGAGGTCGACCCGGATCTTTTCGATGTCGGTCACGCCTTTGCTTTCCAGCAGGCGCTCGGCGCGCACGCAGTAGGGGCACATCGCAGTATGGTAGAGCACAACATGGGCTGTCATAATCATTTCTTCCTATCGCTTACTTCGATACCGGCAGGCCCGCGGCCTGCCATGCGGCCAGGCCGCCATCAAGGTTGAACACGTCTTCGAATCCGGCTGCCTGGAGTTGCTTGACCGCCTTGTCGCCGCGCGCGCCTTGCTGGCACACCACGATGACCGTCTTGGTTTTCGCCTTGTCCAGTTCGCCGATGCGGGATGACAAGTCTGCCAGCGGAATGTTTTTCGCGTCGCGCACATGGCCGTTTGCGAACTCGGCCGGCTGGCGCACATCCAAAATGGTGGTCTTGCCGCGGTTGATCAGCTGGGTCGCCTGCAGGACGGAGGCGCGCTTGCCGCTCGGGCGCAGGGCCGGCAGCAGCAGGGCGCCGCCCGACAGGATGACGATGCTGACGATAAAAATGTGGTCAAGAATGAATTTCACGAAGGTTCCAATGGTTTAAGTCAATCCGCGCATTATAAAATAGAAGCTGGATCTGAATAAAAATGCCTCGTCTTCCGGGTTTCGACGCCCCCTTTCTCCACCTTTTGAAAATTTCTCATGTATAAAATCGTATTCATGCGCCACGGCGAGTCCACCTGGAACCTCGAGAACCGCTTCACCGGCTGGGTCGACGTCGACCTGACCGAAAAAGGTGCGCTCGAGGCGCGCAGCGCCGGCCAGGTGCTCAAGGAGGCCGGCTTTGGCTTCGACCTGGCCTACACCTCGGTGCTCAAGCGCGCCATCCGCACCCTGTGGATCACGCTCGACGAGATGGACCTGATGTGGCTGCCGATCAAGAACGACTGGCGCCTGAACGAGCGCCATTACGGCGCCCTGCAGGGGCTCGACAAGGCCGAAACGGCCGCCAAGTACGGCGACGCGCAGGTGCTGGCATGGCGCCGCAGCTACGACACGCCGCCGCCGGCCCTGGCCGAGGACGACGAGCGCGCCTCGTTTGACGATCCGCGCTACGCCTCGGTGCCGAAAGAACGCATTCCGCTGGCCGAATGCCTGAAGGACACCGTGGCGCGCGTGATGCCGGCCTGGGACGAGGAAATCGCGCCGGCCATCCGCGCCGGCAAGCGCATCCTGATCTCGGCCCACGGCAACAGCCTGCGCGCCCTGGTCAAGATGCTCGACGGCATCAGCGACGAGGACATCGTGGCCCTCAACATTCCCAATGGCCAGCCGCTGGTGTACGAACTGGACGCCGACCTGAAGCCGATCCGCCACTACTACCTGGGCGACCATGCAGCGGTAAGCGCCGCCATGCAGGCGGTTGCCAACCAAGGGAAGGCCAAGTAAGTTTTGCATCATGACGTGAAGCTGTTACCAGCCGGGGCCTTGCTGTGCATCGCCCTGGCGCTGGCCATGCCCGGCGCCAGCGCCGCCACCGCGCGCAGCAAGCAAAAAGCCGAGGCCGAGGCGACCCGCGCCGGCATCGCGCAGAAATTGTCGACCCTCAAGCGCGACATCGGCCGCACCGAGGATGCGCGCGAAGACGCGGCCGATACCCTGGCCGAGTCGGAGGAGGCGATCTCGCACGCCAACCGCTCGCTGCGCGAACTGGCCGCCGAGCAGGGCGAAACCAACCAAAGGCTCAAGGAACTCGAGGCCACGCGCGACGAGCTCGCGCAGACGGTCGAGGCACAGAAAAAACAGTTGTCCACGCTGCTGCGCGAGCATTACATGGCCGGCAACGAGGACCGCATCAAGCTGCTGCTGTCGGGCGACAACCCGAACCGCATCAACCGCGACCTGCAGCTGATGGCCTATGTGTCGCAGGCCCAGGCGCGCCTGCTGAACTCGCTGCGCAGCAACCTGGCGGCGATCGAGGCCAACCAGCAGGAAGCCCGCAACGCCAAGGCCGAGCTCGAAGAAATCGCGCAGGAAGAGCGCGAGCAGAAGGCGCTGCTGGAAAAGGAAAAGGCGCAGCGCGCCAGCCTGCTTGGCAAGCTGTCGCAACGGCTGCTGTCGCAGCGCAAGCAGGTCGGCAAGCTCGAGCGTGACGAGCAGCGCATGGCTGGCCTGGTCGACAAGCTGTCGCAGCTGATCCGGGAGCAGGCCGAAGCGGCCGCGGCGGCCAAGCGCCGGCGCGAG
>JBAQKU010000414.1:0-2065 GCA_049301315.1 Telluria sp. | reverse complement strand
GCCCCAGCATGGTGTTTACCAACGTCTACAACCCGCGCGCGGCGCTCGAGCGCAAGGACCAGTACCGGCGCACCCTGATCCGGCGCGGCGCCACCCTGGGCGCCAACGCCACCATCGTGTGCGGCGTCACGGTCGGGCGCTACGCCTTCATCGGCGCCGGCGCCGTGGTCAAGCGCGACGTGCCCGATTTCGCGCTCATGGCAGGGGTGCCGGCGCGCCAGATCGGCTGGATCAGCCGCTTCGGCGAACGGCTCGACCTGCCGCTGCGCGGCGAGGCATGCGCCACCTGCCCGCATACGGGCGACGCCTACCGCGTCGCCGACGGCGCCTGCGTTCTGGTGAGCGCAAGCGCGGTTTAACCCTGGAGAACTGGAACTAGCCATGGAATTCATCGACCTCAAAGCCCAATACCACGCCGCGCGCGCGCGCATCGATGCGCGCATCCATGCCGTGCTCGAACACGGCCAGTACATCATGGGCCCGGAAGTGGCCGAGCTCGAAGCGCGCCTGGCCGCCTATACCGGCGCGCGCCACTGCATCACGGTTGCCTCCGGCACCGAGGCGCTGCTGATCTCGCTCATGGCGCTCGGCATCGCACCGGGCGACGAGGTGATCACCACGCCGTTCTCCTTCATCGCCACCGCCGAAGCGATCGTCCTGCTGGGCGCGACGCCGGTGTTCGTCGATATCGACGCCGCCACCTGCAATATCGACGCGACCCTGATCGAGGCGGCCATCACGGCGCGCACGCGCGCCATCATGCCGGTGTCGCTGTACGGGCAGAGCGCCGACATGGACGAGATCAATGCGATCGCCGAGCGCCACGGCCTGTGCGTCATCGAAGACGCGGCCCAAAGTTTCGGCGCCAGCTACCGCGGCCGGAAGAGCTGCAACCTGTCGCGCATCGGCTGCACCAGCTTCTTCCCCAGCAAGCCGCTCGGCTGCTATGGCGACGGCGGCGCGATCTTCACCAGCGACGACGCGCTGGCCACGGCGATGCGCGAGATCCGGGTGCACGGCCAGTCGCGCCGCTATGTGCACACGCGCATCGGCGTGGGCGGGCGCATGGACACCCTGCAATGCGCGATCGTGCTGGCCAAGCTGGAACGCTTCGACTGGGAAATCGAACAGCGCGTCAAGGCCGCCACCCTGTACGACGCCCTGCTCGCAGGCAAGGTGCGCAGCGTGGCGCGCCGCTCCGACCGCAGCAGCGTGTTCGCGCAATACACGGTGGTGCTGGAAGAGCGCGAGCGTGTCCAGGCCGTGCTGCACGCGGCAGGCATCCCCACCGCGGTGCACTATCCGGTCCCGATGCACCGCCAGCCGGCTTACCTCAAGCTGGGGCGCGCGCAGGCATGTCCGGTGGCGCTCGCGCTGGCCGGACAGGTCATGAGCTTGCCGATGGGCCCGTACCTGGACGCGGCCAGCGCCCACCAGGTCGCCACCGCCCTGCTGGGCGCAACCGGTCGTTCACCGACGCCACGCGCCACACTCGACGCCGCAACCCTATGAAGGCCACGCTGCCCATCTTCTGGCGCCATGTCATCACGGTGCTGGCCGGCTCGTTCAGCGCGCAGGCGCTGCCGCTGCTGGCCGCGCCGCTCATCACGCGCCTGTGCACGCCAGCCGAGATGGGCGCCTTCAGCGTGTGGTTCGGCCTGGTCGCAATCGGCGCGATCGGCGCCACCTTGCGCCTGGAAACGGCGATGATCCTCGACCACAGCCCGGTCGCGCAGCGCACCTGTTTCGCGGTCGTCGCCTATAGCTGCAGCGTGAGCGCGCTCTTGGTGACGCTGTGCGCGGCCGCTGCGCGCGCCTTCGATCTGCCGGTGGCGCGCGACATGTCGTGGTTCGCACTGCTGGCGATCGGCGCGGGCACCTGGCTGACCGCCTACATGCAGACCACGCTGGCCTACGCCACCTCGCGCAACGAATTCGGCAAGGCGGCCAAGGCCAAGGTGTGGGGCGCCGGCACCATCACGCTGGCCCAGCTTGCCCTGCTGCTGGCCGGCATCGGCGGCGCCGCGGCACTGCTGGCCGGCCACCTGGTCGGCCTGGCCTGCGG